>NZ_CP116936.1:3662374-3973999 GCF_028475105.1 Micromonospora sp. LH3U1
CAGGTGCCCACCCACCTTCGCGTAGTGCGCCACCGGGATGTTCAACGGCTGGTGCGCCTCGGCCAACCCGCGACCGGTGTACTCGTTCGGCCCACCCAACACCGTCGTCAACATCAACGTCAGGTGCCGCCGCTGACCTGGCATGTCCACATCGGAGAAATAGCCCGCCAACTCCGGGTCGGCGAGGACCTTCTCGTAGAACAGGTCAACGGCCGCCTTGACCGAGCTGGCACCGCCGATGCGGTCGTAGTGCGAGGCGGGAGCGGTCTCTTCCGTAACCGTCACGGTCGTTCCTTCCGGGGGGGTGAAAGGTCGCGCGGGGTCGACGCGGAGGGGCAACGGCCCACGGAGCGACATCGACGTACCACAGCGGCACCGCGCCGGAACCGTGTCGGACCATAGCGTGTCAATCGTCTCCGGTCAGGGCCCCCCGATCGGGATCCCGACATCTGACCAACACACAGCGTCACTATTACCGGCGCGTATCTCACAGCCGGCCACCGCAGCGCCACCCACCGTGTCCACAGTGGAGCGCAGAGATCCACCAACCCGAACGACCGTCACCGACGGTCGCGAGAAAACCAGCCAGAAAAAAACCGGACGCGCCGAACGCCCCGGTGACTCAGCCAGCCCGCCGCCGCGCCCGCCGCGCGGCCAACTCATCACCCATCGGCTCCGACGCCGCCGCCGCCGGCTCGACCGGGCCGCTCACCGCCGGCTCAGCCGGCAGATGCGACAGCGACCCCTGGATCTCCTTGAAGGCCCCACCGATCGCGATCCCGAAGACGCCCTGGCCACCCTGTAACAGGTCAACCACCTCCTCCGGGGACCGGCACTCATACACCGTCGTCCCGTCAGAGATCAGCGTGATCCCGGCCAGATCCTCGACACCACGCGACCGCAACGCCTCGATCGCCTTACGGATGTTCTGCAGGGACACCCCCGCATCCAACAACCGCTTCACGACCTTCAACACCACCAGGTCCCGGAACGAATACAACCGCTGCGTCCCCGAACCTGAGGCGTCCCGCACGCTCGGCACCACCAGCGTCGTCCGCGCCCAGTAATCCAACTGCCGGTAACTGATGCCCACCGCGTGGCAGGCCGTCACTCCCCGGTAGCCGACAGAACCGTCACCCTCAGTCGCCACACCTGGCGACGAGGCACCCGGCTCGTCCAACTCTCCACCCGGATCGGAATCCCGCGGCTCGTGCATCCGGACAACCTCCCCGTCAGTGTGGCGACGCGTCGTTTCCGGGACGCGCACCCCTCGACATGGCAACCCTATAGCCACCTTCAGGGGTTACCACGGAGGAACCGACGCGACACGCCGCGCAGCCACCGAGAAAGATCACCAACCGAACCGGAGCGTCACCCACCGTGACGCCAAGACGCAGAGCCGAGGCTCACCTCAGCCCGCGAAATCCTCCGGACGCACCTGCTCCAGGAACTCGCGGAACTTCTCCACCTCGTCCTCCTGCTCATCAGGGATGATGATCCCCGCCTCGCTGAGGACCTGCTCCGCACAACGAATCGGCGCACCGACACGCAACGCCAACGCGATCGAATCGCTCGGCCGCGCCGACACCCGCACCCCATCACCGATCAACAGATCCGCGTAGAACACGTTCTCCTTGAGCTCGGTGATCTCCACCGCCTGCAAGGGCGCCTTCAACGCCGCCAACACATCCCGCAGAAGATCATGCGTCAACGGCCGGGCCGGCTTGACCCCCTGCTGCTCATAAGCGATAGCCGTCGCCTCGACCGCGCCGATCCAGATCGGCAGATAGCGGTCCCCCTCGACCTCCCTGAGCAGGACGATCGGCTGGTTGCTGGGCAGCTCCACCCGAACTCCGACCACGCTCAGCTCGCGCACCGCCGCCTCCGTGTCGTTGTCACCTACGCCGCACCGCGCCCTTCCCTGCACGGTACACGGACCGCGACACGGCCGTCCCATGCGCTACAGCACCACGTCCGCGCCAGAAAGGGGTTACCCCGGCAAGCCTACGGCACGCTTCCCGGAAGAGATCTTTCCGCTCAGCCACCACCCGCCGGGCACCCTCACCGACCCAACGTCGAGCGCAAACCCACCCGCACCAACGCCGCGTGCAACTGCTCCGACAACGCCACCAACTCACGCGCCGTCTCCGCCGCCCGCGCCCGCGCCGCCGGATCACTCTGCCGCGCCAACGGCGCCACCAACTGCGCGAACAAACCGACCTCACGGTCCGCCGCCGTCCGATAACCCCGCAGGTGCCGCGGCTCCAACCCGTACGACGCCAACCCCGCCACCGCCGACGCGATGATCAACGCGTCCGCGTCATACCACCCCGGCGGATCCGACACCAACACACCGAGTCGCTCCAACTCCACCAACGTCGACTCGTCGATCCCACTACGCGCCACCAGATCCGCCCGGCCGAGCCGCACCTGCGACGACTCGGCCGGCTCCGCAGACTCACGACCCGGCACCGCACCATCGGGGCCAACCGCCACCAACGCCGGCCGCGACCGCCCCGGCTGCTCACCGGACGAATCCCACTCCGCCAACTGCTCACGGATCACCCGCAACGGCAGGTACTTGTCCCGCTGCGCGGTCAACACGAACCGCAGCCGCGCCACATCGTCCCAGCTGTACTTCCGGTAACCCGCCGCCGTCCGCTGCGGCTCGACCAAACCCTCAGCCTCAAGGAACCGCAGCTTCGAAATCGTGGTGTCCGGGAAATCCACCCGCAACTGCCCGAGCACCTCACCGATGCTCATCAGCGGCTGAGACCGGGCCGCCCCGGGTGACGTGGAGGCCGCAGGCTCGTTCACCCCCGGCCGGCCTCCTCCTCCGGGCGCGGACCGGCGATGAACACCACCCGGAACTTACCGATCTGGACCTCGTCACCATTGCTCAACGTGGCCGCCTCGACCCGCTCACGATTCACATACGTGCCATTCAGGCTGCCCACGTCGCGCACCGTGAACGTGCCACCGTCACGGTGGAACTCCGCGTGCCGACGCGACACCGTCACGTCATCGAGGAAGATGTCACTGTCCGGGTGCCGGCCACTGGTCGTCACATCGTGGTCCAACAAGAACCGGGCACCCGCATTCGGGCCTCGACGAACCACCAGCAGCGCCATACCCGGCGGCAACGAACCGGACATCCGGCTCGGCACCACATCGGTGTCCGGCCCCTCCAGCACTTCGTCGAGCGAACCGAGATTGAGCGTCGAAGTGACGTCGAGCGGGGGGAACTCGTCGTCTGGCCGCGTCATGGGACCACCTCACGGATCTGTTCGGTCGGCGTCGGGTAATGGCGGGTCTGGCCGCCGGGCACTCGAACACCCGGCGGCTGGCTCCCCGTGCCCGGGAAGGCAATTCCGCAACGCTCAACTATTGGGTACTCGGTCGACTGGGCGAGCCTAGCCAGCGCCGAAATGCAGGGCAACCGGACGCGCGCAGACATCCCACGCGCCGGATCAAGCACACTCAGCCTTCGGTGATCTTCTGATACGCGGCCGCCGTCAGCAACCCGTCCGTAGCCGTCGGATCATTCGGCGTGATCTCCACCAACCAACCCTCACCGTACGGATCAGTGTTGATCAGCTCAGGCGTGTCACCCAACGCCTCGTTGCGCGCCGCGACCGTACCGGCGACTGGCGCGTAAATCTCCGACACACTCTTGGTCGACTCGATCTCACCCAACGAATCGCCGGCCGCGACCACCGCACCCGCCTCGGGCAACTGCACGTACACGATGTCACCCAGCGCGTCCTGCGCGAAGTGCGTGATGCCGACCCGAATCGAAGCCGTGCCATCACCCGCCACCCACTCGTGCTCGGCGGTGTATCGCAGATCCTCGGGAATCACCAGACGCGTCCTTCATCCATCGGTGCCCCGGACCACCCGGGTCCGGGGCGGCCGCGCCGGTCAGGAGACCGGACGGGCGTGTTCCAACTTGATCGGCACGTGCAGCGCCGAAACCTCGGCAACCTCACGCTCCCCAAACGTCACGTTACCGCCGACACCCCGGACCGACGCCACCACCCCACCAGGAATGTTCAACGCCGTACGCATCGTCGCCGGATCACCGATCACCGTGATCGTGAACGGCGCTGTCAACCGACGCCCCTCCACCATCAACGACCCGTTGTCCCCATCGAGGAAGTACGTCGACGCGATGATCCGCACCGCCGCCCCGTCACCACCGGAAATCTGCATCGCCTCCGCGCCGGCACCCCGCAGCTCCTGCACCGCGTCCAGCACCCGGTTCGCCGAGATCGGCTTCGCACCAGCATCGAACTGCACCGTCAACCCCGGCCCAACCGCCGGCAACGTACCCGCCAGGATGCCCAACTCGTCCGCCCGCCGCGTCGCCTCGTCCAACGCCGCCTGACGGCCCTGCTCACCCGAGGCCAACTGCCGCTGACTGTCCTCCAGGGCGCGGATGTCCTGCTGGAGACGGTTCTCCCGCGCATCCAGATCCGACAAAATCCGGACCAGGTCCTCCTGACGCGTCGCCGCCAACGTCGGATCCGTCGACGTCGTCTTGAACTGCACCACCAGCGTGAAGCCCAGCAACGCCAACAACGCCACGATCATCACACTGGCCGTACTCCACCGCGACCGACCCGCCGCCACCGGACCCACCGAATCCCCGGCCGGCTCCGCCAACCCGTCGGAACTCGCCACCGGCTCCCCCGACCGCGACACCGCGCTCAGGTCCACCGTCGCACCGTCGTCGACGCGCTCCACAGCAGGATCCTCGTGCGGACGCTCCGGCTCCGCGGGCTCCTGCGGGGCCAACGGGCTCAACTCGTCCGGATCCGGCGCATCCGGCCGCGGATCCGGCTCACCCGCCGGCCCACCCGGCCGCACCGGACCCGCCGGCTGCGGCCACCCGGTCCCCGTGTCGGTCTGCTCGTCACTCATCGCAACCCAACCTACGCCCGGAACAGGTGCCGACGGATCGCCGCCACGTTGCCGAAGATGCGCACACCCAGCACGACGACCACACCGGTGGACAACTGCCCGCCCACCCCCAACTGGTCACCCAGATACACGATCAGACCAGCAACCAGCACATTCGAGATGAACGACACCACGAACTGCTTGTCGTCGAAGATGCGGTCCAACCTGGCCCGCACACCACCGAACACCGCGTCCAACGCGGCCACCACCGCGATCGGCAGGTACGGCTGCAACGCCGCCGGCACCGTGGGATCAAGCCACACACCGAGCACCACACCGGCGAGCAACGCCAGCACCGCGATCATCGGCCACCTCCGAAGGGGCTAACGGTCGTCGTCGGACCGGACGACCCGGGACTGCCGGACCGGACACCCGACGCGGAAGGGCTCGGACTGACCGACGGCTTGGCGTAGCGTAGCTGCGGCTCCGCAGCCGCCGGCAGGGTGAGGTCGTCCGCCTCCCGCACACCGAACGACAACCCGGTCTTCTGCGCGACCTCCCGCATCAGCGCAGCGTTACGGCTGTCCTCGAACGCGCGCCGCATCGAACCCGGCCCGATCGCCGACACCTCGTACGGGCCGGTCACCGGCCGGAAATCCACCAGCATCGCCTCACCCGCCGACCGGATCGTCGACGTCGACGTCAACCGCTGCCCGTTGATGGCGATCGCCTCCGCGCCGGCACTCCACAACGCGTTCGCCACCCCCTGCAGGTCGCTGTAGAGCACCCGCGGCGGCCCCGCGCCGGCGCCGGTCACGGCGTCCGCGTTGTCCGGCGCGTCCGCCAACCGCACCACCACACCATCGCCGCGCACCCGACCCAGCCCGGTGCTCGCCTCCAGGCTCCGCAGCCGCGCTGCTGCCGACCCGCTCAACGCCGCGTCCCGCTGCCGACTGACCTCTTCGCGCAGCTGGTCCGCTCGCGTGGACAACCGATCGGTCTGGCTCTCCCGGTCCTTGATCTGCGTCACCAGACCGGAGCGGGCCTGGCTGCGCCCAGGTTCGTCCGCCATCGTCTGCCGGTACGCGACCGCGAACAGGAAACCGAGCAGCACCGCCACGACCAGGCTGACCGACCGTGCCGACCAGGCACGCCACCCCCGGGTCGGCTCGCTGGACGCCGACCGCCGTCGAGCAGCCGCCGCGTCCGCGTACCCCGGGTCCAGTGGGTTGCGAAACAGTTCGGTGAGGAAGTCCGGCGCGTACACCCGGTCCTGGCGGGGCTTACCGGGCTGTGGGGCGCTCACGCCGCCGCTCCCGAGCCGCGCGCCGCGCGCACCAGCCGTGCCGCCTGTACGACGTACATCCCGCCGGCCACCCAGTAGAGCACCAACCCCCACCAGGCCAACCCCCAGCCGATGGCACTCGCTGCCGTCGCCACGTCGGTCGCCGCGGTGGCCAACAGCAGCACCGGGAACGCCGCGAGCAGCAGGAACGTGGCGGTCTTGCCGACGTAGTGCACCGGCGGCGGCCCGTACCCGAAGCGACGCAGCACCGCCAGGGACCCGAGCAGGAGCAGTTCACGGGCCAGCAGCGCCGCCGTGAACTGCCACGGCACCACCTCCCGTGCGGTGAAGGCGACCAGGGTGGCGAGGATGTAGAGCCGATCGGCCAGCGGGTCGAGCAGCTCCCCGAGTCGGCTCACCTGGTGCAGACGGCGGGCGATCCAACCGTCGACCCAGTCGGTGGTGCCGCCGATGGCAAGCACGACGAGCGCCGCCACGTCGGCCCGCGCGACCAGGAACAGGTAGAGGAAGATCGGCACGCCCAGCAGACGTCCGAAGCTGATCAGGTTGGGCAGGGTGAGCACCTGGTTGCCGGGGGTCTGGTCGTCGATGTCCCGCGGTTGCTCTGCCCGAGCCGGCCGACGCGACACCGATCCTCCTTCACGGCACGGGCCCCCGGCCGACGCGGGGCGCGGCTGAGGGTCGTACGCGCTGTCGGGCCGGCCACCGCCGGCTCCCCTGCGGCCCCGGGCGGGGCCCCTTCCCCTGATGCGGCCCGCGATCTCGATGATCGCGGGCCGGGTAAGTGCGCTGTCACTATATCGGGCTTCCCTCGGCTTCCCGGGTGCCGCCAGGCGGCCTCCGGTGCGGCGGTGTCGCATTGTGGCGTGGATCACCACGCGTAGAGCGTCCTAGGATACTAGTGGAAGGCGGGTGGCGCTCAGGCCGTCTGGACCGCGGAATCGGTCTGCTGCTCGGGCACCGGCTGGGTCGCCGCCCGAGCGAACGCGACCAACGCCAGCAACAGGTCATGCTGCATCCGCGCCGGCATCCGATCCAGCACCGCCTGCACCGCGCGCTGCCGCCGCTCGGCCAACTCCCCCAACAGGGTCAACGCGGCGGCGGTCGGCACCAACCGCACCTCACGCCGATCCCGTGGATCGGCCACCCGGCGCAACAGCCCGGTCGCCTCGAGCCGGTCGCAGAGGCGGCTCGCCGACGAGGGCACCACGTCCAGCAGCTCCGCCAACCCGTTGACATTTGTCTCCTGCCGGCTGCTGATCAGCGTCAGCACCCGCAGCTGGGTGGGCGGCACCTGGGGTCGCGACGACGCCGAGTCGAGGACGGCGATCAGTGTCTCGGCAGCCACGTCGATCGCCGCGGCGAGATCCGCAGATCGCTCCACCCGATGTCCCCTGCCGTCGTCGCGCGGATGGCCGCCCAACGGAGCGGCGGCGACCCTCACCCGCTGCTCCGTTCACGCGGACCGTGCCAGTCCAGACAGACCACGACAGCGTCGTCGCGCAGATCGGAGTCCGCGTGGTAGGCATGCAGTTCGCGCATCACCGTACCAACCGCTTCGGCTGGCGGCTGCAAGCGCGTGGCGCGCAGGGAACGTGCCATCACTCGCTGCCCGTACGGCTCCTGGCCCGGCGGCTCGGCGGCCCACACCCCGTCGCTGACCACGAAGAGGCGATCACCCGGCGCGAGGTGCAGCTCCTGCAACTCGTAGCGGGTCTCCGCGAACATGCCCAGCGGCAGCTGCTGATCCAGCTTCATCGGCTCCACCACGGACCCGCGCATCCGCAGCATGTGCGGAGATCCCGCGTCGACCGCCCGGACCCGGCCGGTGCGAGTGTCCACCTCGAGCAGCAGAGTGGCCACGGACCGGCGGCCCCGGTGCTGGTAGAAGACCGTGTCCGAGGCAAGCTCGGCCTGCTCCACCAGGCCCCCACCGGAGCGACGCGCGTTGCGCATCGCGTTGACCGTGACGGCGGTCAGCATCGACGCGGCCAGGCCACTGCCCTCGCCGTTGAGCACCGTCAGGGTGAGACGGTCGCCGTCCAGGGACCAGTCGAAGTGGTCACCACCCACCGTGTACGCCGGCTCGAGCTGGCCGGCCAGATCGAACGCGTGGTGCGCCACACTGCGACCGGGCAGCAGGTCCCACTGCATCTCGGCGGCCATCGTCAGTCGCTCGCGACGGCGGGCCCGCCGGTAGCGGTCGGTCTCCCGGTCCGCCGCACGCATCGCCACCGCCAGGGCACCGGCGATGTCCGTCGCGCGGCCGGTGACGGCCGGACCCGGTACGGCGGGCAGCTCGATCAGCAGCACACCAAGCCGCTCCCCCCACACCGTCAACGGCAGGTAGAGACGGCAAGGGCCTTCGGCGGCGATATCGCGCACCGGTTGCTGGCTGCTGAAGCAGCGCTGCGCCACGGTGTGGCAGGCCAGGAACCCGGCCGCCGGCAGATCCGGATCCAGCACCGGCCAGAGCCCGCTGATCCGGTAGTCGGCGACGAACACGTCGGTGCGCAGCGCGCCCATCGTCGACCGGATCGCCCGGTCCGCCGCCTCTGCCAACTGATCGGGCGGGGCCTCGCGCAGCGCGCGCGACACCCCGTCCGGCGCGTCCACCATGGTCGTCCTCCCCCGAAGCTTGCTATACGGCAAGCATCATACGGACGCCTCCGAACGACGAACCCGCGCGGTCAGTCACCACCCCGGGCGGCGAGCACGCCATGGAACGCGTCGGGCACCTGCGCCGGCGGACCCTCCGGTCGCCACTGGGTGACCGGGACGATCCCGTCCGCCGTCGGCGCCCACCGACCCAGCAGCGGCGCGAACGCCGCCGGTGGACGCATCCGGAACTGCGGCCCCATCATCGCCAGCGCCTGCGGGTGCCCCGCCAGCTCCTCGGTGTCGAAGTCCACGGCGAGCAGGCTGCCCGGCGCCGCTGCGGCGTACAGCTCGTCGAGGGTACGGGTCAACGTGGCGTCGTCGAGGAACGCTGCGAGCCCGAGAAAGACGACCCCGACCGGCCGCCGGCCCCAACCCGGAACGAAACGGTGCAGCTGCGCCGGGTCGACCGTGCCGATGTCGGTCGCGTCACCGAAGCCGTAGCCGGCCCGGTCGCTGCCGGCGAGGACGCTCTGCCCCAGCCGGATCGTCACCGGGTCGACATCGGTGTAGAGCACGGTCGCGTCGGTGGCGACCTCGTGCACGTTGCCCATCGTGGGCACCCCGGCGCCGAACACCAGGAAAGCGTCCACGCCCTGCCCGGCCATGGCCCGCACCGCCCGGCCGAGGAACGCCCGCAGCTCCCGGAAAACCGGCGCGCACGGCCCGTACGCCTGCTCGAACGCCCCCGCGGCGGCCACGTCGACGGGGAAGTGGCGCGCCCCGCCGAGCCAAAAGTCGATCATGCGCGCGGTGCTCGGCTGGTCTGGTTCACCCATCGACGACGCCCCTCCCCGGCCGGTCGTCGCCAGCGTACCGACCGGGGAGCGCTCCGCGGTATCACGGCGCGACGGCGTCTCCGCCCGCGATACTGGCCCCGGCGGGAGGTGGGCGGTGAACTCGGCGAACAGCGCGGCGGTGGTGGTCGGCGTGGACGGCTCGGAGACGGCGCTGCGCGCCGTACGCCTCGCCGCCACGGAGGCGGCGCGCCGGCATCGGCCACTGCGGGTCGTACACGGCTTCATCTGGCCGCTGCTGCACGTGCCGGTCTCCCCCGCCCCCGATGCGCCGCCCGGAGGTGGGCTGCGCCACCGTGCCGAGGAGCTCGTCGAGGCCGCGGTGAACGAGGCCGAGGCGACCGCTCCCGGACTGTCCATCTCCGGCGAGATCATCGACGGTGAGGCCGCCGCCGTGCTGGTGGGCGAATCCCCCACCGCCGCGCTCATCGTGCTCGGCGACCGCGGTTTGGGTGGTTTCACCGCGCTGGTGGTCGGCTCGGTGGCGGTGCAGGTCGCCGCGTACGCCGACTGCCCGGTGCTGGTGGTCCGCGGCGAGCAACGACCCGACGAACCGGTACTGGTCGCGGTGGACGGTTCGGAGGCCTCCCGGCTGGCGGCCGACTTCGCCGCCGAGACCGCCGTGTCGCGCGGCGTGCCGCTGGTGGCGGTGCACGCCTACCGGCACCCGGGCAGCAGCGGCCCGGGCGACATGCAACCCCTGGTGTACGACGAGGCGAAGCTGCACGGCGAGCAGGAGCGGATGCTCGCCGGGTGGCTGACCGGGCTGACCGAGGACCACCGGGAACTGCGGCTGACCTGCCGGGCGGTACGAGGCCGCCCTGGTGCCGTGCTCGCCGAGGCGTCCCGCACCGCCCAACTGGTGGTCGTCGGTGGGCAGGGGCGCGGCGAGGTGACCGGGTTGCTGCTGGGGTCGGTGAGTCAGTCGGTGCTGCACCACGCGCAGTGCCCGGTCGCCGTGGTCCGCGCGCCCCACTAGGGCGCGGGGTTGGCCCGTGGCGAGACGGGTAGACGGCCGCGGTACGCCGATGGCAGCAGGTACCCCAGACCGACCAAGGAGGCAGCAGATGCCAGGACCACGGCCGGGCAGTAACGCGTACGACAAGCAGCGGGCGCGGTTGCGCAACGCGATCGACGACTCCGGACGCCGGGTGCCCGACGGTAAGGCCAACCAGGTCGCCAACAGGATCCTCCAGGAGGATCGGGGACAACGGGGCGTGGTGCGCGGCGACCGCACGTACGGCCCCAAGAGCGAGCGCGAACCGGGCGACCCGAAGTGAGGAGGGTCGACGTGGCCGACGGCGCCATCGCTGGCGCCGTCGGCAGCACCGCGCTGAACGTGGTCAGCTACCTCGACATGGCGCTGCGGGCACGGCCGGAGAGCGACGTCCCGCAGGAGACCGTCGACCGGCTGGCCGGGATCGCGCACGTGGACCTGGGGTCCGGGGACCAGGCGGCGAACCGCCGCTCGGGCCTCGGGCCCCTGATCGGCTACGGGCTGGGCATCGCGGCGGGCGTCGCGTTCGCGCTCTACGCCGGTGGTCGGCGCCAGCCTCTGCCGATGGCCACCGGCCTGCTCGGCGCCGGCGTCATGACCATGACCGACGGGTCGATCACCGCGCTCGGGATCAGTGACCCGCGCACGTGGCGGCGCTCCGACTGGATCTCCGACATCATTCCGCACCTCGCGTACGGGCTGACGGCCGCCGCCACCTGGAACAGGTTGCGGCGGCCGTCAGGCCGCGGTCGCTAGTTAGCGGGTGTCGTCCTCGGCCACCGGCTCACCGGCCGGGCCGTACGGCGACACCTGCCCCTTGGGCACCGGCCGACCCTCGTCGCCGCGCGACGAGCCGCGGTTGAGCGGGTGCCCGGTGGGCTTGGGCCCCTTGCTGTCCTGACTGGTGGCTCCCTTGGCGTTGCGCCGGAGCTCCTCCTGCTGCGGGTTGACCACGGGTGTCTCCCTCCGGATACGGCAGGCGGCATCGACCGCCTCCCCCGCCGGCATACCCGCCCGCCCCGGCGGCATTCCGGCCCCGGGCACCGGCGCGACGGCTAGCGGGGCACGGACTGGGTACCCGGTCGGCGTGGGTAACGATCGAACGGTGGTGGAGGTCCTGCTGGACCGGCGTGGCCGCACGTACGCGGAGGAGGCCGGTATCCGGCTCTCCGACCGCCCCGGGCCGCTGTACCAGCTGCTGGTGCTGGCCACCCTGCTGAGCACCCGGATCCGGGCGTGCGTGGCGGTGGACGCCGCGCGGGAGCTGTTCGCCGCGGGCTACCGCACCCCACAGGCGATGGAGGCGGCCAGCTGGCAGGAGCGGGTCGACGCGCTGGGCCGGGGCCACTACCGCCGCTACGACGAGCGGACCGCCACCATGCTCGGCACCGGCGCCCGACTGTGCCTGGACCGCTGGCACGGTGACCTGCGGCGACTGCACCGGGAAGCCCAGGGCGACCCCGCTGGGCTGCGTCGACGGCTCACCGAGTTTCCCGGCATCGGCCCCACCGGCGCGGACATCTACCTGCGGGAAGCTCAGACGGTCTGGTCGGACCTGCGCCCGTACGCCGACCGTCGCGCGCTGGCCGGGGCGAAGCGGCTGGGTCTGCCGGGCTCCCCGGACGGGTTGGCCGACCTCGTGGACGAACCGGACTTCGGCCGGCTCGCCTCCGCGCTGGTGCGGGTGGCGCTCGGCGAGGAGTCCGCTGGCGAGGTCACCCGCGTCGCCGCCCGCTGAGGCGCTCACTTCACCGTCTTGTCCCCCGGGCGGGTCAGGTGCCACACCAGCAGCGCGGCGAGCAGCGCCAGGACCACCACTCCGCCGGAGATGCCACGGCCCTCCTCGGGGCTGCGGCCGGCGCTCCCGAAGTAGATCACCGCGAGGCCGGCCAGCACCGTGACGAACGTACGCAACCCTCGGTCCTTCACGTATCGCACCGTAGGGCGGCCGAATCCGCTCTGGGGGGTTTTTGGCGTATTGCCCTCTTCTGGGTGATGGTCAGCGTTCGGTGACGAACCCGCGTAGCCGCACCCGCCGCACCGCCCGGTCGGCGACCTCCACCACCTCCAGGGTCAACCCGGGCAGGCGCACCAACTCCCCTGGCTCATCCGGCAGGTGCCGCAGCCGAGCCAGCACCAACCCCGCCACCGTGGTGTAGTCCCGGGACAACGGGAAGCTCAGCCGCACCCCCAGATCAGGCAGGTCGTGCAGCGGGAAGTCACCGGGCACCAGCAGGGACCCGTCCGGTTCCCGGATCACCCCGTGCACATCGCGGTCGGTCTCGTCGTACAACTCACCGACCACCTCGGCCAGCAGATCCTCCATGGTGACCATGCCGTCGATGCCGCCGTGCTCGTCGACCACCAGGGCCAGTTGCTGATGCTCCTGACGAAGCTGACGCAACGCGTCGGCGACCGGCAGGGTGACCGGCAGCAGCAGCGGCGGCCGGACCCGTTCGCCCACCGAGGCGGTGCCGGCCTGCACCAGGTCACGGATGTGCACCACACCCAGCACGTCGTCCAGGCCGGCGGCACCGGTGACCGGAGCGCGGGACCGGCCGGCGGCGGCGAGCCGACGCACGCCCTCGTCGGCGGTCAGGTTGGCCGGCAGCGTGGTCACCTCCCGCCGGGCCACCAGGATCTCCCGCAGCGTCCGGCCGGCGATGTCGAACGCGCCAGACAGGATCTCCCGCTGCTGGGCCGACAGGCCGCGCTGGCTGGCCAGCATCTCCCGCAGCTCATCCTCGGTCATCTCCTCCCGGTTGGCCCGCGGGTCACCGCCGGCCAGCCGTACCACGGCGTCGGTGGCCCGACTGAGCAGCCACACCGCCGGTCGGGACACTCGGGCGAGCAGGTCCAGCGGGCCGGCGCTCAGCAGCGCCCACCGCTCCGCCCGCTGCATGGCCAGCCGCTTCGGGGCCAACTCCCCGAGCACCAATGTGACGAAGGTCAGCAGCATGGTCACCAGCAGCACCGAGGCGGGGCGGGCCGCGCCGCCGAGGAAGCCCAGCGGGCCGACCAGCGGCCCGGCCAGGGACACGGCGGCCGCCGCCGACGCGAGGAACCCGGCCAGGGTGATGCCGAGCTGAATCGTGGCCAGGTAGCGGTTCGGGTCGCGGGACAGTTGCACCAACCGGTCGCCGGCGCGCGACCGCCGGCCCAGCCGCCGCAGCTGCCCCTCGCGCAGCGTCACCAGAGCCATCTCGCTGCCGGAAAGCGCGGCGTTGACCAGCACCAGCACGGCCACCAGCGCCAACTGCCCGAGCTGACCGCCCATCGCGCACCCCCGTCCGCCGCCTCAGGTCACTCAACCGCAGCGGGGCCGGCTCCGGGTGCGGATTCAACCCGGCGTGCCCCGCTCAGTCGACCTCCAGGTCATCCAGCGAGATGGCGTGCGTCATCAGCCACCGGGCCAGCGCCGACATACCGAACAGCCAGAGCGGCACAGACTCGGTGGGGCCGTTCGTGGCGTAGACGGCGAACCGCAGGTCCGGCGCGCGGTACGCCTCGATCCGCCACTGGTGCTGCCGGTCCCGCCAGACCGCGGAAGGGTCCATGGCGTCACCGTAGGTGACCACCGCCGACCCGGGGGCCGGTTAGGCCCGGTGCACGTGCGGCGCTCAGGTGACGACGATGCGGGCGTCGTCGGGCAGTCGTCGGGTCGCGCCCCGACGGTCCAGCAGCTCCAGCAGTGGCACCGCCACCCGGCGGGTGGTGTCCAACGCCTGCCGGGCCGCCGAGAGGGTGAACGGTTGGGGTAGCCCGGCCAACACCCGGACTGCGTCGTCGAGCGCGTCGGGCAGCAGCACCACGTTGTCGGCCAGCCGCAGCAGGGCGCCCGCGCGCACCGCGGCTCCGATCTCCCGGGGGCCCAGACCGAGGTCGACGAGGTGGTCCGCCTCGGGGGCGCGAAACGGCCGGTCACCGTACTCGGCGCGGACCCGTTGCACGGCCCGGGCCACCGGTTCGGGCAGCGCGTCGGCGCCCGCCGCCCCGACCCGGCCGGCGTGGATCCGCAGGGGCGGCCGGACCAACGCCTCGACCAGCACCCGGTCGGGCAGGGCGAGGCGCTGGCGCAGCGCGTCGACCGGCATCCCGGGCTCCAACGGGTGCTCCCTGGCGTAGCGGGCGACCTCTTCGGTCAGCTGGTCGCCGAGCCGCCGCCAGTGCGTGGGGTCGGCCAGCCAGTCATCGGCCACCGGGGCGGCGTGCACCGGCACTCCCATCCGGATCAGCGCACCGGCCCGGACCAGCCGGCGGCGGCGCAGCTCACCGGCCAGGTCGGGCCGACCGTCCAACTCGGCGAGGACCTGCGCGCGGACGGCGGCGGCACCACGACGGGCCAGCGGTGGCGGCGCCACGTCCAGCACCCGCACCCCGCCGGACACGTGGTGCCGGCCCGGGTCCCGCAGCAGCGCCCGGTCACCCACCAGCAGCGGCAGCGGACGGGCCAACCGCAGCCGCACGGTGTCCGGACCGAGCGGTCGCACCCGTACCGGCACCGCCGCCGACCCGACGTGCAGGGTGAGGGTGGCCGGCAGGTCGGCCGCCGGGTCGCCGGTGAGCCGGACGTCGACGACGTCGGTGTGGTGGAACCGGCCCGGGGTGAGCAGCGCATCGCCGCGGCCGAGCCGGTCGCGGGGCGTACCGCGCAGGTTGACCGCCACCCGGGCCACCGCCGCCGCCTCCGGTCGGGCTTCGCCCAGTGCGTGCAGGCCACGGACCCGGACCGGTTCGTCGGTGCCGGCCAGCTCCAGCTCGTCGCCCACCCGAAGGCGACCGGCACCGAGGGTGCCGGTGACGACGGTGCCACTGCCCCGCACGGTGAAGCTACGGTCGACCCAGAGCCGGACCGGATCGTCCACCATGGGTGGCGGCAGCCCGGCGGCGAGCCGCTCCAGCGCGGTACGCAGCTCCGGCAGGCCCGCGCCGGTCCGGCCGCTGACGGCCACGGCCTCCACCGCACCGAGGCTCGTCGCGGCGATCTCGGCGCGGGCGCGGGCTGTCGCCGGCCCCGGATCGGCCAGGTCCGCGCGGGTCACCGCCAGCAGGCCGTACGCGACTCCGAGCGCGTCGAGCGCGGCGAGGTGCTCGGCGGACTGCGGCATCCATCCCTCGTCGGCGGCCACCACGATCAGCGCTGCCGGCACCGGGCCGACCCCGGCGAGCATGTTCGGCACGAACCGCTCGTGCCCGGGCACGTCGACGAAGGCGACGGTGCCGCCCGACGGCAGTGTCGTCCAGGCGAAGCCCAGGTCGATGGTCATCCCCCGGCGGCGTTCCTCGGCCCACCGGTCGGGTTCCATCCCGGTCAACGCCCGGACCAGGGTCGACTTGCCGTGGTCGACGTGTCCGGCGGTGGCGACGACGAACACTCTCAGTCGTCCCCGGGTACGCGCAGCACGGCCGCCCGGACGGCCTCGTCGGCGTCGGCGGGCACACACCGCAGGTCGAGCAGGAGTCGGCCCCGCACCACCCGGCCGAGGACCGGCTGGTGTCCGGTGCGCAGCGGCGCCGCGTACCGTTCGGGCAGGCTCAGGGCCCACGAGTCCAGTTCCACACCGGGGGCGCCGCCTCCGCCGACGACCGCGACGGCCGGCACCACCTCCGCCTTGCGGCCGTCCGCGCCGAGCCGGTCGCGGAGCCGCTCCACCCGGCGGCGCAGGGCACCCGGGTCGGCGTGCAACGCCGACCGGGTCGGTGTGTCCGGTTGGTGCAGGGTGGCGGCCAGCGCGGCCAGGGTGAGCTTGTCCACGCGCAGCGCCCGGGCCAGCGGGTGGCGGCGCAGCCGATCGATCAGCGCGACGTCACCGAGCAGCAGCCCCGCCTGCGGCCCGCCGAGCAACTTGTCGCCGCTGGCGGTGACCAGCGCGGCGCCGGCGCGCAGGGTGCCGGCCGCGTCGGGTTCGTCGGGCAGCAGCGCATCCGCGCTGAGCAGGCCGGAGCCGATGTCGGCGACAACCGGCACCCCGAGCGTGGCCAGTTGTCGTACTCCGGTGGCGGAGGTGAACCCGGTGATCTGGAAGTTCGATGGGTGCACCTTGAGCACGAAGCCGGTCTGCGGGCCGATCACGGCGGCGTAGTCCGCGAGGGTGGTGCGGTTGGTCGTGCCCACCTCCCGCAGCCGCGCTCCGGTGCTCTCCAACAGGTCGGGCAGGCGGAAGCCGTCCCCGATCTCGACCAGCTCGCCCCGACTGACCACGATCTCCCGGCCGGCGGCCAGCGCGGTGGCGGCCAGCACCAGCGCGGCGGCGCCGTTGTTGACCACGTGCACGGCGCCCGCGTCGGGCACGGCGGCGGCCAGCGCGTCGAGCGCGTCACGGCCACGGCGGGCCCGACGGCCGGTGGTCAGGTCCAGTTCGACATCGGTGTGCCCGGCCGCGCCACCACCGCGGCGACCGCGGCGGACGACAACGGCGCGCGTCCCAGGTTGGTGTGCAGCACGACGCCGGTGGCGTTGAGCACCGAGCGGGGACCGGGTGCGGGCAGCGCGGCGACCGCGACATCCCGAACCTCGTCGGGGTTGATCTCGCCACGGCGAGCCCGATTCTGTGCCCGGGTGACGACCGCCTTGACCTGGTCCCGCCCGAGCGTCACGGTGGCCGCGGCCAACAGCGGGTCGGCGAGCAGCGTGTCGGTTCGGGGCACCCGGCGTCGCGGGTCCACCCGGCCGTCGCCCATCGCGTCATCTCCTGCCCAGCGTTGGCGGAGACGGACGGGAATCGAACCCGCCTGGCCCGGGTCCCGGACCACACCGGTTTTGAAGACCGGGAGGGGCACCAGCCGCCTGAACGCCTCCACCGGACATTCGATCACACTGCGGGCGGGGCCGCCCGATCAGATGGAAGATCCATGCCCGTCCGCCGGGCGTCGACCCGCTCACGTTGTGGCACCACCGTGTACCGAGGGTCGCGGGCGGAGGCGACGCCGCCGTAGAAGATGCCGAACCGGGTCACCACCGACGCGGCCAGCAGCGCCGCACCGGACAACCCGCTGACCACCCGGCTGCGCCGGCCGAGCAGAGCCCCGGCGACACCGCCAGCGGTCAGCAGCCGGCCGGCGCGCAGCAGCTGACCGGGCCGACCCAGCCGGTAGGGCTCGCTGAGCAGGCCGAGGCGGGTCTCCACCCGATGCGCGCCGTACAGCTCCAGGGCCGCGCCGGCCACCGCCATCCGGCGGGCCGGGCCGGCCTGAGCCGGCGGCGCGGCGAGCAGACCCACGCCGGCGCCGCTGGCCAGCGCGCTGCCCGCGAAGATGACCGGCAACTCGGGGTACGCCTCGTGCCAGGACGGCACCGCCGTGTCGGCGAGCAGCACCCCCGTGTACGTGGCCAGCGCGGGCGCGGTGCCAGCGGCGAGCAGCCCAGCGGCGTGCCCGATCGGAGGCAACGCCCGGCCGGCCAACCCGAGCAGGCCGTGACGGGGCAGCCGACCGGCGACCTCGGCGATCGCGGCGACACCCGCGGCCGGCCCGTACGCGGTGAGGATCCAGGTGCCCACCGACATCGGAGAGGTCAGCTTGGCCACGCGGAGCATGTGGTGAAACCGTGCCGGCCTGCCCAGGTCCTTGACCAGGAAGACAGCGCTGGCGCTGACGGCGGCCAGCGCGGTGACCCGACCAGCGCGACGCAGCGCCGGCCGCCCGGTGAGCTGCCCACCCGCGGCGAGCAGCGACGAGCCGGCGGCCAGCCCGCCCGTGAACAGGTACGCGGCGATGTCCCACTTCCAGACCGGCGCCTTCAGGATGGGCCGACCGTAGTACGAGGTGAACTCGGCCTCCGGCACCCGCAACTCCTCGCCGCCCCCACGACGACCGCCCCGGCGACCCGTCCGCCGGCCGGACGGTTCGGCGGTCCGCTGCGGCGGCGAGGTCAGGTCCGCCCGGGCGTCGGTGCCCGCCGGTCCGCGCCGCACGCTCGCCTCCGGCGGCACCGGGACGCCCAGCCGGCCCGAGCCGTCGGCGGCCAGGCGGCCGGAGCCGTCGGCGGCCAGGCGGTCGCGGAAGCGGCGGAACAGGTCGCCCACCTCGGGACGGTGCGGACTCACGACGAACCTCCGACGAACGCGGCGACGGTGGCCGCCGCCATGACGAGGGCCGCGAGGCCGGCGCGCTTCCACATGGCCGGCAGATCGCGGGTGGTCACAATCGGATCCGGTGGCAGGCCGTACACCTCGGGCTCGTCGAGGAGCAGGAAGAACGCACCGTCACCGCCCACACCATCATTCGGGTCATGCCCGTACAACCGCGCCTCGGGGACCCCCCGCTCGTGCAGCGTCTCGACCCGCGCGGCAGCCCGCTCCCGCAACTCGTCCAAAGCCCCGTACTGAATCGACTCGGTCGGACACGCCTGCGCACACGCCGGAGTCATCCCCGCGCCAAGCCGGTCGTAGCACAGCGTGCACTTCCACGCCCGCCCATCATCCTTACGCTGATCAATCACACCATAAGGACAGGCCGAGATGCAGTAACCACACCCATTGCAGATGTCCTCCTGCACCACCACCGTCCCGAACTCCGTCCGGAACAACGAACCCGTCGGGCAAACATCCAGGCACGCCGCATGCGTGCAGTGCTTGCACACGTCAGACATCATCAGCCAACGGAAATCACTACGCCCCTCCGCGCCGGTGCCCCGACCCGGCGGCTGCGCACCCGGCATCCCGAGGAACTGCGGACCCGCGCCGGCGTCGGCCCGTGCGACACCGACCGGGGCGCCGAGGACGTCGGCCGGCCCGCCCGCAGCCATCCGAGCGGCCGCCGACGGTGAACCGGGCGGTAGCCCCGGGTCCGTACCGGTCGGACCGGCCGTGCCGGCCGCCACGCCTGCCGAGGCGGCGCTGACCGGCTCACCAGTCGGCGTACCCGCGAACGGCGGGGTGCGGTGCCCGACCGGGCGAGGCTGTTCGATGAACGCGACGTGCCGCCATGAGTTCGCGGTCAACGCACCGGTGTTGTCGTACGACATGCCGAGCAGGTCGAGGCCGCTCTGCGGGACGCCATTCCACTCCTTGCACGCCACCTCACAAGCCTTACAGCCGATGCAGACGCTGGTGTCGGTGAAGAACCCCATCCGCGGCGGCGCGTCCACGTAACCGGCGTCGGGCGCCGGGTCCAGCGGGCCGTACAGGCTGTTCGGGTCAGGAATCACCGCGCTCCTTCCCCTCGCTGTCGGTGGTGACCGCCGGGGCGTTCTGGCCCGGCTTGATCCCGGCACGCCGCTGGTAGTCGCCGACCAGGTCCAGCAGCGCCGGTCCGGTGGGACGACGGCCGGGCCGGACGTCGCAGGTGCCGACCTTGCTCTCCTGGATCAAAACGTTCGGGTCGAGGCTGATCCCGAACAGGTCGTTGGCCGAGTCGCCCGTCACCAGACCCTCGAAACCGAAGTGGTACGGCAACCAGACCTGGTGGATGATCCGACCATCCACCCGCAGCGGGGCGAGCCGGTCGGTCACCAACACCTTCGCCTCGATCACCGCACGACCACTGACCAGGTACGCCCAGCCCAGGTGGTCGAGGCCGCGCTCGACCGCCAACTCCGGTGACACCTCCACGAACATCTCCGGTTGCAACTCGGCGAGCGGCGACACGGTCCGGCTCATCCCACCGGCAGTGTGGTGCTCGGTGAGCCGGCTGACCGTGAACACGTACGGGAACACCTGACTGTGTTCCTCCGGCGGGCTCGGGTTCACCGAGTTCACCGGGTGCGCGTACATCTTGCGGGTCGGGTTGGCCTGCTGCCCGTAGAGGGGGTTCCGCACGGGTGACTCGACCGGCTCGTAGTGGGTCGGCATCGGGCCGTCCAGGACGCCGCTGGGCGCGTACAGCCAGCCCTTGCCGTCACCCTGCATGACGAACGGGTCGTCGCCGGCGATGCCCTCCGGCCCGGACGCGCCCGGTGGCGGCCGGTACGACGGCGGTTTCGTCTTCTCGAAGTCCGGCACGTCGTAGCCGGTCCACTCAGCCTTCTCCGGATCCCACCAGACGTAGCGCTTGCGCTCACTCCACGGGTTGCCGTCGGGGTCGGCGGAGGCACGGTTGTAGAGGATGCGCCGGTTCGCCGGCCAGGCCCAGCCCCACTCGGCGGCCACCCAGTCCTGCTCGTGTCGGGACTTGCGCCGGGCTGCCTGGTTCACGCCGTCCGCGTACACCCCGGTGTAGATCCAGCAGCCAATCGCGGTGGAACCGTCCGCACGGGCCTCGGCGAAGCTGGACAACGGCTTTCCGCTCGCCACGTCGTACCCGTTGATCTCACGCAGCACCGACTCGGCGCTCGGCTCCGCGCGCGGACCGTGCGTGGGGTAATCCCAGGTGAGGTCGAGCAGCGCACGGTCGCGCGGCAGTTCGGAGTCGGCCAGCTTCTCCCGCAGCCTGAGCCCCAGGTGGTAGAAGAACCACAGCTCGGATCGGGCGTCGTCGGCGGGCTCGACGGCCTTCTCCCGCCACTGCAACAAGCGTTGGGTCTGGGTGAAGGTCCCCTCCTTCTCCACATGGGAGGCGGCGGGCAGGAAGAACACCTCCGTGCGGCACTCCTCGGGCACGATCTCGCCGGTGGCCACCTCGGGGCCGTTCTGCCAGAACGTCGCGCTTTCGATCATGAACAGGTCCCGGACCACCAACCAGTCCAGGTTGGCCATCCCGAGCCGCTGCGCACGACCGTGCGCCGAGCCGACCGCCGGGTTCTGACCCAGCAGGAAGTACCCCTTGATCTTGCCGTCGATCATGTTGAGCACCTGCTGGTACGTGCCGTGATCGCCGGTCATCCGGGGCAGGTAGCCGTAGCAGTAGTCGTTCTCCGGCGTCGCCGCGTCACCCCAGTACGCCTTGAGCAGGCTGGCAGCGAACGACCGCGCGTTGCCCCAGAACCCCTTCTGGCCCGGGTGCCGAATGCTGTCCACCCACTCGTCGAAGGTCGGGTGCTCGGCGTGGTGCGGCATCGGCAGGTAGCCCGGCAGCAGGTTGAACAACGTCGGGATGTCCGTCGAACCCTGAATGCTGGCGTGCCCGCGCAGCGCCATGACCCCGCCACCCGGGCGACCCATGTTGCCAAGCAACAGCTGGATGATCGCGCCCGTGCGGATGTACTGCACACCCACACTGTGCTGCGTCCAGCCCACCGAATAGATCAGCATCCCGGTGCGTTCCCGGCCGGAGTTCTCCGTCCACGCCTGAGCCAGTTCGAGGAACTTCTCCTGCGGGATGCCGCACACCCGCTCCACCATCTCCGGCGTGTAGCGGGAGAAGTGTCGCTTGAGGATCTGGTAGACGCAGCGCGGATGCTGCAACGTCTCGTCACGCCGGGTCTGCCCGCTCACCTGCGCGCCATGCGACTCGTGCGCCAGCCCCGCGGCGCTGTCCCGCTCCTGGGCGGTGTGCCCACTGCCGGACGAGCCCTCGTGCCCCTCGTACTGCCAGCTGTCCTGCACGTAGGTGCCGGTCTCCGGGTCGAACCCGGAGAAGAAGCCGTCGCCGTCCTCGGTGTCGCTGAACTCCTCGCTGACGATCGTCGCCGCGTTGGTGTACGACAACACGTACTCCCGGAAGTCCAGCTCGTTGTCCAGGATGTACCGCACCACCCCACCGAGCAGGGCGATGTCCGTGCCCGCACGGATCGGCAGGTACGCATCCGCCACAGCACTCGTCCGGGTGAACCTCGGGTCGACGTGGAAGACCTTCGCGCCGCGACGCTTGGCCTCCATCACCCACTGGAAGCCCACCGGATGGGCCTCAGCCATGTTCGAACCCTGAATGACGATGACGTCAGCGTTGGCGATGTCCTGCTGGAAATCCGTCGCACCGCCACGACCGAAGCTGGCCCCCAGACCGGGGACGGTGGCGGAGTGTCAAATACGGGCCTGGTTCTCGATCTGGAGCGCCCCCATCGCGGTGAACAACTTCTTGATGAGGTAGTTCTCCTCGTTGTCCAGCGTCGCCCCACCCAGACTGGAAAAACCCAGCGTCCGGTTGAGCGGCCGGCCCTGCGTGTCGACGTCCTCCCAGGTCTGCTCGCGCGCCGCGAGCATCCGGTCGGCGATCATGTCGAGCGCGGTGTCGAGCTCCAGGTCCTCCCACTGCGTCGAATACGGACGGCGGTAACGGACCTTCGTCTGCCGCAGCGGGCTGGTCACCAGACTCTTACTCGCCGAGCCCTTCGGACAGAGCCGACCCCGCGAGATCGGGCTGTCCGGGTCGCCCTCGATCTGACTGACCTGCCCGTCCTTCACGTACACCCGCTGGCCACAACCCACCGCGCAGTACGGGCAGACGGACCGGGCCACCGAGTCGGCCGTTTCGGTGCGAGCGGTGAGCGCCCGGGATCCGTCGGACTTCGCCGCGGCGCCCCGGCCGAGCGGGTCGGTGCCGGTCAGCTGGCGGTAGACCGGCCAACCCTCGATGAAGGTACGCAGCCTCATGCCTCGACACCCCCTTTCACGCGAGCGACCCCATGAACATAGGCCAGCTGAGTCATCTTCGCGAGCGGGGAAAAACAGACAGCGCCGCCCCCGGCCGGTGGGCCGGGGGCGGCGCTGGTGTCGGTGTGCAGGTCGCCTCTCGGCGAGTGGCACGACGCGGCTCCAGCCGAACGGTATTCCGCGAAGGCGATATTAGGTGAGGCCCGGGGACACTGAGTCACACCGACACCCACCACAACCAGCCGGCACCCCACCTTGTTCCCCCACCCCGCCCACGCCCGCGCCACCCCGAAGGCCCCGACGCCGTGCCGCCCCCTGCCCCACCGACCCATAGCCCGCGACGCCGCCGCGCCATGGCCGTGCCGCACGAGATCTTGGACAGTTTCCGTTCCCCCGGGCGGGCTCAACCGGTGGTTGCAACACTGAGTAGCTGGGTCATCTTCTCACCTGGGGTGGCCCAGCCTAGGGTCATGCGGGGGCGGTCGTTGAGTTCGTCGGCGACGTGGTCGAGGCCGGCTTGGTCGATGGTGGTGAAGTCGAATTGGCCTTTGGGGAAGTACTGGCGCAGCAGTCCGTTGGTGTTTTCGTTGCTGCCGCGTTGCCAGGGACTGTGTGGGTCGCAGAAGTAGACCGGGCAGTCGGTGGCGATGGTGAAGTCACGGTGTCGGGCCATCTCGACGCCCTGGTCCCAGGTTAGCGAGGCTCGTAACCGTTGCGGGAGCCAGGTCATCGCGGCGGCCAGCTGAGACACGACGTGTTCGGAGACCTTGCCCTCGGGCAGCCCGACCAGGATCACGAACCGGGTAGCGCGTTCCACCAACGTGGCGATCGCGGAACCACCGCACCCACCCCGACGGACTCCTTCGAGCAGGTCACCCTCCCAATGCCCCGGCACCGCCCGGTCGGCGACCTCGGCCGGCCGGTCAGCGATGCGCAGGTTCACCCAGGGCCGAGCCGAACGCACCGCCCCAGCGCTCGCTGCCCGACGGCGGCGAGCGGCGCGACCCGATCGCAACGCCACCTGCCGCGTCAACTCCGCGCGTAGATTGCCCCGCGCCTGCAGGTAGATCGCCTGGTAAATCGTCTCGTGCGACACCCACATCTCCGGCGTGTCCGGGAACTGCGCCCGCAGGCGGGCACTGATCTGCTGCGGCGAACGACGTCGCCGCAGCATATCCAGCACTATCTGACGCAACGGCCCGTCACCAGCCAACCGCGGCACCCGCCCGGAGCGGTTATGCCGCAGAAACGACGCCCACTGCGCCATCGACGGCTGATACCGCTGCCCGTAGCGCTCGAACCGGCCTACCTCCCGCGAGATCGTCGACACCGACCGCTCCAACCTGCGCGCGATCGACCGCAACGACTCATTCGCAGCCCGACCCAACCCGATCTGTTCCCGCTCCAGCGGGCTCAACCTCGACGCCATAACCACCCCAACGAAGATCACCGAAGGGTGTTGCAACCACCGGTTGAGCCCGCCCCGCTAACGGAAACTGTCCAAGATCTGCGGGCAACCGCCGGCGGGCGACGTCCTTTGCCACTGTTCACCGGCCAACACATCACCCGCTGCCACCGACCGGCGCGGGCTGCGGGATGTAGGTATGCCGCTGGCCGGCACCCCGGGGTGGGGGTGCCGGCCAGCGGTCGGTGTTCTGCGGTGGGTCAGCTGTTCCAGTGCTGGGCGACGAGGTCTGCGGCCTGCTGCTCCCACTGGGCGTAGGCGTCGGGGTACGCGGAGACCTGGACGGTCTGCGCGGCCTGGGTCAGGGGCATGTCCTGCCACCCGTCAACCTGCTTCAAACCCTTGAGGAACGCGGTCGTGGAGTAGGCGGGGTCGGTGATCTGCTCCGGAGTGCCCCAGCCGCTGGTCGGGCGCTGCTGGAACAGGCCCAACGAGTCATGGTCGTTGGCGTCGCCGAGGTGGCCCAGGTTCTCCAACTTCGACTCCTGCAGACTCGTCGCGATCGAGATCACCGCGGCGCGCTCGGGCAGGCCGGCCTTCTTCGTGGCGGCGATGATCGCCTTGACGTTCGCGGTCTGCTCATCGTTCAGAGGGATCCGGGACTGGTCGCCCTGAGGCTTAGCCGTCTGCACCGCAACCGCGACCGGCTTAGCATCGACCGGGTTGGCGTGGGCGGCGATGGGGCCGGCGAACACACCACCGGCGAACGCGAGACCAGCAACGGACAGCATGCTCTTACGAATGATCGTGTTCATGGGGTTAGCTCCTTCGGGGGTAAGAACACCCGCCCGCCGATGGGGGTCGGTGGTGCGGGTGTGAGCACCTCGTCCGGCGCTGCACATACAAAGGGGAAAGGTCTGGGGTCGGCGCCTACGGTGGCTCGGCGTCCGGGGTCGGCGGCCTACGGGCGGGGCTCGTGGCGCCGGGGGTCGGCGGCCTACGGGCGGGGGCTCGTGGCGCCGGGTTCAGGTGTAACGACCGGGGGCCGGGGGTCATTCCGGGGGTGGCCCATCCATCGGCACCCTCGTGGAGGCGGTAGCCGGGCGGTCGTTCGTGGGGACTGTAACGACCGGCCGGGGCCCGGCATTCCAACCCCCGGGGGACCGGCTTTCCGACCCCTGGGGGTGGGGTGGCGGGCCGGTGGTGCTGCGATCGTCAGAGTATGTAACGACCCCGCCCCGGCCATGATTCCAGCCCACGGGTGCGACCGGTCACCACCCACAACCACCCTTGACCGGACAAACCACCCACATGACCTCCCGCCGACGGCGCCAAACCACCCTCCCCCGGCATGATCCACTCGCCTTCACGGAAACCGCGGTATCCGGCCGTTCGGACACCCCGACATCACGGAAACCGAGTCGATCACGAACAGGCCGACCGCGCCAGATCCCTCAAACCGGGCAAACACCGCGACGGGGTCTGAGCGCCACGGCCGCAGGTAGCCGGCTGGCGCGGACAGCCAAGGCCACCGGACAAGCCGGGACCATGGCGGCGGGCCGAGACCACGGGACAAGCCATGGCAAGGACAGGCCGAGGCCACAGACCGAGGCCACGGACAGACCGAGACCACGGGGCAAGCCGGGACCACGGGGCAAGCCGGAAGCGCCGGGACAGACCGGGACACGGGCTACCGGAACCCAAGAGCCGGGACACGGAGCGGCGAACCCCACCCACAACCCCGACATCAGAGCCGTCCGGCCCGTACAGGAAGGGCCGCCGGCCGGCCGCAAGCAGGCCGCTGGGATCGTCTTGAGCGACACCGGCTCCGGTGGGCGTTACCCTGACACCATGCAGGTCGTCTCCCCCACCGCGTCCGGCGTGGCCTTCCTGGCACGCCCGGGTCGCCCTGCCGTGGTGGCGAGGACGCTCGCCGAGCTGGCCGGCCCCACCCGGGGTGTGGTGGAGCTACCGGTGCGGTTGATGTGGAACGCCGAGCGCACCTTCGACCTTGGCGACCCCGACCAGCTGCTCTGGATGTACGAGAACGTGCTCCGCGAGACCACCCGCGCCGAGGACCTGCGTGTCCTGATCAACGGGCGGACGTTGCGCCGGGTGTGGCGACTGCTCAACCTCCCTCGGGGCGTACGCCAGGCGTGGGAAAGCCGGCACCGCGGCCTGCGCGCGGCGTGATCGGCCCTCATCTGCACGAGTTCTACCGGGAGGTGGCCCGGGTGGCGTTGGCCGCCGCCGGGCCGTACCGGTTCGTGTTGGGTGGCGGGGTGGCGTGGGCGGCGCACGGTTTGGTGGCCCGTCCGACGGAGGACGTCGACCTCTTCGCAGACGTGGAGGGCGCTGCCGCGGCGGCGTCCGCCGGTGTGCGTCTGGCGTTGGAGCGGGCTGGGTTCAGCGTGACCGATGCTGACCCGGACAGTGAGCTGGCCGAGCTGTTCGACGGGTACGACCAGGACATGAAGGACTTCGTGGTGAGCCGTGACGGGCGGCAGATCCGGCTCAGCCTCGCCCGGTTGGACCGTCAGCAGAGTCCGGTGGTGATGGACCTCGGCCCGGTGATGGACGTCCGTGACCTGATGGCCAACAAGATCGCGGCGTTGGTCAACCGGCGGGAGGTCCGTGACTTCATCGACGTGGCGGCGGCGCTGGAGCACTACGACGTGACCGAGTTGTTGGTGCTGGCACGGCAGGTCGACCCGGCGCTGGATCCGGCGGACGTGCGGGCCGCCGGCCGTTACCTGGACCGACTGTCCGACCAGCGCTTCGGCCGTTACGACCTGGGCCCCGCCGACGTCGCCCGGATCCGGCAGCGCTTCGCCGCATGGCCACGCTGACCAACACACCGGTCACTTGGTCGGTCGACCGCCGGTGACCCCCAGGATCTCGCCGGTGACGTAGCTGGACTCCTGCGAGGCGAAGAAGACGTACGCGGGGGCGAGTTCCGCCGGCTGGCCGGGGCGACCCATCGGGGTGTCGGTGCCGAACTGTTTCACCTTGTCCTCCGGCATGGTGGCCGGGATGAGCGGCGTCCAGACCGGGCCGGGTGCGACCGCGTTGACCCGGATGCCCTGCTCGGCCAGGTCGATGGCGAGGGCCTTGGTGAAGTTGGCGATCCCCGCCTTGGTGGTGGCGTAGTCCAACAGCTGCGGCGACGGGTCGAACGCCTGGATCGACGACGTGTTGATGATCGCCGACCCCTCGGCCAGGTGGGGAATGGCGGCCTTGCAAAGCCAGAACATGGCGTACAGGTTGGTCTTGAACACCCGGTCGAGCTGCTCGGTGCTGATCCCGAGGATCCCCTTGTCCTGCGACATCTGGTAGGCCGCGTTGTTGACCAGGATGTCGATGCCGCCCAGGTCACGCACCGTCCGATCAACCAGGTGCTGGCAGTGCGCTTCGTCGGTGATGTCGCCGCGCACCGCGATGCCCCGCCGGCCGGCGTCCTCGACCAGCCGGATGGTCTCCTGTGCGTCGGCGTCCTCCTCTTCGCTCAGATACGAGATGAGCACGTCCGCGCCCTCCCGGGCGAAGGCGAGCGCGACCGCTCGGCCGATCCCCGAGTCACCGCCGGTGATCAGCGCCCGCTTGCCGTCGAGTTTGCCGCAACCCCGGTACGACTCCTCACCGTGGTCCGGCTTCGGGTTCATGTCTTCGGTTGAGCCGGGCGCTGACTGCTGCTGGGCGGGTTGGCCGGACTGCTGACCGTACTGGCTGGTCGGATCCTGTTGGGTGTGCTGGTCGCTCACGGACATCTCCTCGCGCTGCGCGGAAGCGGGGTTCCTATCGCCCTACCCTGCGGTCGCCCGCGAAAACCGCGGTGACGATCAGGGCTGGCGTGGCGGTAGTGCCCGCTGCTGGTTATGGTGCGCGAGGCGCCCACGAAGCGCGTCCACCCCCATGGAAAGGCACGTCATGACCTCTCCCTCCGGCCCGTCGCGTCGTCAGGTGCTCGTCGCCGCGCCGCGGCGGCGACCGCCCCGCTGATCGCCGCCGCCCCCGCGCAGGCGGCCGGCGCGGCCCGGTCACGCACCTGGGACCTCACCCTCCTGGGCACATCGGACACCCACGGCAACGTCTACAACTGGGACTACTACCGCGACGCCGAGTACGACGACAGCAAGCAGAACGACATCGGCGTCGCGAAGCTGGCGACCCTGATCAACCAGATCCGTCGGGAGCGGCGCGGCAAGGCGACGCTGGTGCTCGACGCCGGCGACACCATCCAGGGCACGCCGCTGGCCACGTACTACGCCAAGCAGGAACCGATCACCGCCACCGGGGAGAAGCACCCGATGGCCCGGGCGATGAACATCATCGACTACGACGCGGTGACGCTGGGCAACCACGAGTTCAACTACGGTCTGCCGTTGCTGGACCTGTGGATCCGTCAGCTCGGCTTCCCGGCGCTCGCCGCGAACGCGGTCAACGCGCGGACCGGCAAGCCGGCCTTCCTGCCGTACGTCATCAAGAAGGTCTCCCTCGGTTTCGCCGCGCCGACCCTGCGGGTCGGCATCCTGGGGCTGACCAACCCCGGTGTGGCCATCTGGGACAAGGGCAACGTCGAGGGCAAGCTGCGCTTCGACGACATGGTCGCGACCGCCGCGAAGTGGGTACCGATCATGCGTGCCCGCGGCGCGGACCTTGTGCTGATCTCCGCGCACGGCGGTGACAGCGGCACCTCCAGCTACGGCCCGGAGTTGCCGAACGAGAACCCGGTGGCCCTGATCGCCCAGCAGGTGCCGGGGATCGACGCGATCCTCTTCGGGCACGCGCACAACGAGGTGGTCGAGCGGTTCGTCACCAACGAGCGGACCGGCGCGCAGGTGCTGCTCTCCGAACCGTCGAAGTGGGGCCAGCGGCTCACCCGGATGGACTTCACCCTCGCCCGTGAGCGTGGCCGGTGGACGATCACCAAGAAGGCCGCGACCATGCTGAACACCAACACGGTGGTCGAGGACCCGAAGGTGCTCGCCGCCGTGCGGGCCCAGCACCAGAAGACCGTGGCGTACGTCAACCAGGTGGTCGCGAAGTCCACGGTGGAGTTGTCGGCGGCGGAGTCACGGTACAAGGACACCCCGATCCTGGACTTCATCAATCACGTGCAGACCGAGGTGGTCGGCGCGGCGCTGGTCGGCACCGCGTACGCGGACCTGCCGGTGCTGTCGATCGCGGCACCGTTCAGCCGTACCGCGGTCTTCCCCGCCGGTGACGTCAAGATCCGCGACGTGGCAGGGCTGTACGTGTACGACAACACCCTTGAGGCGGTCGTGCTCAGCGGCGCCGAGGTGCGCGCGTACCTGGAGTACTCGGCGAAGTACTTCCGCACCCTCGCCCCGGGCGCCACTGTCGACCCGGAGCAGATCAACGACCCGGCGGTGCCGGACTACAACTACGACGTCTTCTCCGGCCTGGACTACGACATCGACATCTCGAAGCCGGTCGGGCAGCGGATCACCCGACTGGTGCTGACCGGCACCGACACCCCGGTGGCCGACAACGCCCAGTTCGTGGTGGCGGTGAACAACTACCGGCGCAGCGGCGGCGGCAACTTCCCCGGCATCGTGAAGACCCAGGTGTACAACGCGCAGCAGGAGATCCGTCAGCTGCTCATCGACTGGGCGCAGGCCAAGGGGACGATCGACCCGGCCGAGTTCTTCCAGCCCAACTGGCGACTGGTACGCGAGGGCGTGCCGGTCTTCTGACAGCGGCACATCGCAGGCGGGCCGTGGGTGGTGACACCCGCGGCCCGTTGTGCGTTCTCAGCCCTGCACGTTCCAGCGGATCGGGTCCTCGGCCTTCTCCGGCCGGTCACGGCCGGGATCGGTCTCGGTAAGGGCGACGCGCTCGTCGGGACGGACGGCGGGCGGTAGCTCTCCGAACCGGATCTGGCGCAGGAACGCGTACTCGTCATCGGTGAACGGCTGCTCGGCCATCACTACCTCCTGCTGCTCCCCCGCCATTGTCCAGCGGCTGGGGCAGTCAGCACCAGTGCGCGCTCACATCCCGTAAGGCATCCTAGGATCCTGGGTGAAAGCGCTAGCGCTTGGTGGGCAGCCGGTCCAGCACCGCGAGGGCTGCCCGGATCGGCCGACGTCCCAGCATCTCGTCGAAGCTCGCCCGCCCCTGGCAGAACTGGACGAACATCCGCCACCCCGGCGGCGTCGCCAACAGGGCGTGGAACACGTCCGGGCGGCGGGTGAAAACGTCGAGCAGCCGGAACCCGGCCCGCATCTCCGGCACCAGGCGCTCGGCAACCGCCCGCTCGTACCCGGCCAGATCACCGTCGACGACCGCGGCACCGGCCAGCTCACCGGAACGCAACGCGAAGCTGATGCCCTCCCGGCTCCACGGCTCCAACAGCCCCGCCGCATCCCCCACGACCAGCACCCGGCCGTTGCGCAACGGCGAATCCTCCGCACGGCACCGGGTCAGGTGACCCGAGTCGTGCTCCGCCGGCAACCCGGTCAGCCCCAACCGGTCGACGAACCGCCGCAGGTAGTCCCGGGTCCCCTCCCCCGCGCCCCGACCGGCAATCACACCAACCGTCAACCGGTCACCCTTGGGGAAGACCCAGGCGTACGAGCCCGGCATCGCACCCCAGTCCAGCAGCAGCCGCCCTCGCCACCGTTCCTGCTCGGCGGGCGGCACCGGGATCTCCAACTCCAGACCCAGGTCCACCTGCCGGTACCGAACCCCCACGTGCCGGGCGGTCACCCCCGAGGAGCCGTCCGCCCCGATCACCGCGCGGGCCGCGATCGTCGTACCGTCGGCCAGCCGCAGGCGTACCCCCTCGGGGTCCTGCTCGATCGCGCGGACCGCAACCCGCTCCCGCATCTGCGCGCCGGCGGCGACCGCCGCCGCGCGCAGCCGATCGTCGAACTCCTCACGGCGCACCATGGTGACCACTGGACCGTCGTTACGGCGGGTGAACTCGCGGCGGCCGTCGCGGGTGAACGTGACACGGTCCACCCGGTCGTGCGCGGGCACCTCGATCCGATCCTGAACGGCCGCCAGGGAGGTGCCGATCAGGCCACCACCACAGGTCTTGTACCGCGGGTGCGCAGCTCGCTCGACAACCAGGGTGCGAACACCCGCACGGGCAGCGGCGTACGCGGCGGAGAGCCCGGCGGGGCCGGCGCCGACGATGACGAGATCCCAAACGATCACGAAAGCAGCCTAGGGCACCGCCGGACGCCCGAACTCCCGCCACAGCGGGTCCCGCGCACCGCACCGACCGCCCGATCGGGTGTGCATTTTCAGTCACCGAGGGGGTAAACGGCCCGGGGTAACCGCCGCCTCGATGGCGGACGACCAGAGGAGGAAACCATGCAGCAGGTGCAACTGTCGGAGGCCGAGCAACGGGTGTACCAGGCGGTCACCGCCCTTGAGGCACGCGGGCAGGTCCCCTACCCGGACCTGATCGCCGAGGAGTCCGGGCTGACCGGTGAGCAGGTGGGCAGTCCCCTGCACCTGCTCACCGAGAAGGGCCTGCTGCACCGCGAGGATTCACCGATGGCCGGCCTCGACTTCGGCCCCCGGTTCTGCGCACGCCAGATGGCGTGACCCGCGGAACCATCCGAGACGATTCGCCCCCCGGTGACCCGGGTAGCGACCAGCAATGCGTGATCGACGGTCAACGGGGGGCACGATGAGTGCGGCACAAACGCCGCAGCCGGTGGACGCGGCCGAGAATCGGCGACGCTGGCAGGCTGTCGGCGTCGGGTTGGTTGCCGCCTTCATGACACTGCTAGACGTGAGCATCGTCAACGTCGCGGTGCCGTCCATCGACCGGGCGTTGCACGCGTCGCCGAGCGACCTGCAATGGATCCTTTCCGGGTACGCGCTCACCTTCGGCCTGGCACTGGTGCCCGCCGGCCGTTTCGGCGACGCCCGCGGTCGGCGCAACGCGTTCGTCTTCGGCATCGCGCTGTTCACCGTGACCAGCGCGCTCGCCGGCCTCGCCACCTCCCCGACGTGGCTGGTCATCGCCCGACTACTTCAGGGCGCCGCCGCCGGCATCGTCAACCCGCAGGTCATCGGGCTGATCCAGCAACTCTTCCGGGGGCCCGAACGGGCCCGCCCGTTCGGGCTACTCGGCGCCACCATCGGTATCTCCACCGCCATCGGGCCGCTGCTCGGCGGGCTGCTCATCGCCATCGGCGGCGAGGAACACGGATGGCGGTGGGTCTTCTTCGTCAACGTGCCGGTCGGCATCATCGCGGTGATTCTCGGCTGGCGCCTGCTGCCCGGCCGCCCCGCCGGTCAGCGCGGCTGGCACCGGCTCGACCCGGTCGGCATCCTGCTACTCGGCGTGGGCGTGGTTCTCGTCCTGTTGCCGCTGGTGCAGGAACAGCAGTGGCACACCCCGTGGAAATGGACGCTCATTCCGGCCGGACTGGCGGTGCTGGTCGCCTTCGGACTCTGGGAGCGACGGTACGCACGCCACCACCAACCCCTCTTCGACCTTCGGCTGTTCAGCTTCCAGTCGTACACCCTGGGGTCGCTCATCGCGCTGATCTATTTCGGTGGCTTCACCGCGATCTTCTTCATCTTCACTCTGTTCCTGCAGATGGGTCTCGGCTACAGCGCGCTCGTCGCCGGGCTGGCCATCACCCCGTTCGCCCTGGGTTCGGCGGCCGCGTCCGCGCTGGGTGGCCGAATCGTCAACCGCTTCGGCCGACCACTGGTCGGTCTCGGTCTGCTCGCCGTGGTGATCGGGCTGGCCGCAACGGTGGTCGCGCTGCACCTCGCGCCGGACGCCCCCGCGCCCTGGGTAACCGCCGGCCCACTGCTCATCGCCGGGATCGGCAGCGGCCTGGTGATCGCCCCCAACCAGACGCTCACCCTCGCCGAGGTGCCGGTAGAGCAAGCCGGTAGTGGCGCGGGCATGCTCCAGACCGGTCAGCGGATCGGAGCCGCCGCCGGCATCGCCGCCGTCGGCTCGCTGTTCTTCTCGACGCTCACCGACAGCCGCGGCAACTGGACCAGCGCCTTCGAACGGTCCCTCATGCTGGCCACCGGCATCATCGTGCTCGCGCTGATCGCCGCGCTGATCGACATTTTCCGCACCCACAACCACCGCAAGACCTGAGGGGTACGCCGCTGGCCGGCACCCCGGGGTGGGGGTGCCGGCCAGCGGTCGGTGTTTCTGCGGTGCTGTTCTGCGGGTCGCGCGGTGGGTCAGTTGTTCCAGTGCTGGGCGACGAGGTCGGTGGCCTGCTGCTCCCACTGGGCGTAGGCGTCGGGGTAGGCGGAGACCTGGACGGTCTGCGCGGCCTGGGTCAGGGGCATGTCCTGCCACCCGTCAACCTGCTTGAGGCCCTTGAGGAATGCGGTGGTGGAGTAGGCCGGGTCGGTGATCTGCTCCGGGGTACCCCAACCGCTGGTCGGGCGCTGCTGGAACAGGCCCAACGAGTCGTGGTCGTTGGCGTCGCCGAGGTGGCCCAGGTTCTCCAACTTCGACTCCTGCAGACTCGTCGCGATCGAGATCACCGCGGCGCGCTCGGGCAGGCCGGCCTTCTTCGTGGCGGCGATGATCGCCTTGACGTTCGCGGTCTGCTCATCGTTCAGAGGGATCCGGGACTGATCGCCCTGAGGCTTAGCCGTCCGCACCGCAACCGCAACCGGCTTAGCATCGACCGGGGTGGCGGCGTGGGCGGCGATCGGGCCGGCGAACACACCACCAGCGAACGCGAAACCAGCAACGGACAGCATGCTCTTACGAATGATCGTGTTCATGGGGTTAGCTCCTTCGGGGGTAAGAACACCCGCCCGCCGATGGGGGTCAGTGGCGCGGGTGTGAGCACCTCGTCCGGCGCTGCACATACAAAGGGGGAAAAGTCTGGGGTCGGCGGCCTACGGGCGGTGGCTCGTGGCGCCGGGTTCAGGTGTAACGACCGGGGGCCGGGGGTCATTCCGGGGGTGGCCCATCCATCGGCAGCCTCGTGGAGGCGGTAGCCGGGCGGTCGTGGGGACCGTAACGACCGGGCCGGGGCCCGGCATTCCAACCCCGGGGGACCGGCATTCCAACCCCTAGGGGTGGGGTGGCGGGCCGGTGGTGCTGCGATCGTCAGGGTATGTAACGACCCCGGGCCCGCCATGATTCCGGCCCACGGGTGCGACCAGTCACAACCCACAACCGCCCTGGACCGGACAAATGACCCAACAGGCCCAACATGCAGGGCCTCAGAACGCCCACGCTGGGCATGATCCACTCGCCTTCACGGATACCGGGGTATCCGGCCGTTCGGACACCCAGGTATCAAGGAAACCGAGTCGATCACGAACAGGCCGAGTGCGTTAGCGAGCGCAAATCCGGCAAAGGCCCCGCCGGGATCGCGTGCCGCGGTCCGGGGTAGGCGATCCATCGCGGCGCGGAACGCTGGTCGCCTTTCAGCAGGTGCGGCAGGCCAGAAAGCCCCCGGACACCGAACGTGCTCCGGACGCCAGGTGGCACGGATCGCCAGGAGGCACGGCGGCGCGGACGCCAGGACCGCCAGGAGGCACGGCGGCGCGGACGCCAGGACCGTCCGGAGGCCCGGAGGCCCGGAGGCCCGGAGGCCCGGAGGCCCCGGACGCCCCGGACGCCCCGGACGCCCCGGACGCCCTAGACGCCCCGGACGCCCTAGACGCCCTAGACGCCCTAGACGCCCTAGACCTCAAAGCGTCCTCGACACCAGGAGGCCAGAAGGCCCGGATGCCCAGACTGCAGCCGCCGGGACGGGAGACGGCACACGACCCGGGACGCGGGACCGACTGCAGCCGTTGGGAAGGGAGACGGCACTCGGGAGGGGCCCACCTTTACCAGGACGGGCTGGCGCCCGTCGGAGTGTTCCGACGGGCGCCAGCTTCAGGTGCGAACCGGGCACTGCCCGGTCTTGTGCGGATTAGTGCGCAGCCCCGCCGAGGCGCTGGCGGCGACGCCAGGCCAGGGTCAGCAGCAGCATGATCGCGCCGGCGCCGACCAGGCCACCGCCGAGCTTCATGGGCGTGCCGAGGCTGTCACCCGTGACGGGCAGCGGCTGCTTCTTGTGCAGAACCCGCAGTTCCGTGCTGGCGGTACGGCCGGACTCCCGGCCCGTGGCCGTGAAGGTCAGCAGACCTGTGACCGAGGGCTTGTACGACTTGGTGAAGCGGCCCTGGCCGTTGGTGAACGCCGTGAAGTTCAGCGGCGCGCTCGCCTGGTAGGCCACCGGGGCCATGGCCACGGTGCTGCCGTCGCTGCGGCGGGCTGGTGCCTGGCCGGGCGCCGGGGCCGCCAGCGGGGTCACCGTCACCGAAATGTCGACGGTCTCGTTCGGACCGAAGTTGGTGCCGGTCAGCACCACCGTCTCGCCAAGGTAGATCGTCGGCCGGTTGACCGTCAGCGACGCGAGCTGTGGCGTGTACGGCGGCGGCTGGGTCGGGTCGGTCGTCGCGGACGGCGTCGGCTGCGGCGCCGCCCCCGCTGCGGTCGGCACGGCCACCACGGCCAGACCGACCGTGAGCGCCATGATGATGCGGGATAGCCGCATGATTGGTTCCCTCCTACTGGTCACATCTTGGTGCGGAATGAACTTGGGTGGTCCAGGGGCTGGCGGTGGGGGTCAGCCACAGCTCGGCCTGCCCGACGCCGGTCTTGGCCGTCAGGACGGTGACCTCGAGCGCCCGTTCGGCGCCGGGGCCCACGTCGACGCTGGCAGTCGCGACTTGACGGCGGCGTTCGGTGCCGCTGCCAAGCGCTATCTCGGCCCCGTCGAGCCGGGCCTCGATCACCGCTCCGCCGGCCGGGCTGAAGACCGACACCAGGGTGCGAGCGGTGTACGGATCACCAGCCATGCCGAGGCCGAGGACGGACTCGCTGAGTCCGGACTTCGGCGCCGTGGAGCGCAGGGTCACCCGCAGCCGGAGCTCGCGGCGGCCGTCCGGCCGGCATTCGCCGACCGTCAGGTTCGCCGTCGGCCGCAGGTAGTAGCCGAGCTTCGCGCCGCTGCCGTCGTTGAGGAACACGCCGACCGTCGGCACGGTGTCCTGTTCCGGGAGCGTCCCGGCCATCCGGCTGTCGCCGAATGTCCGCTGTTCTTCCGGTCGAGCACTCCAGAACAATATCCGGCGTTCCGTGATAGCACGGTCGAATGCGGACAACAACACCCGTGGGTTGACATTCTTCGTGAAGAAGGCATCGAACACCGCGGCGGCGGATGCCGTGAAGAAGGCGTCCTGCTCCTTCAGGCCCAGCCGCTGGTAGGTCTCGTTGAGCAGGGTCTGCACGACCTTTTCGCTGGCCAGCGGGACACCACCGGGCACTATCACCGGACCGGTCGCCTTGAGCAGGTAGGACAGCACCACCGGGTCGACGGCGAGCACGCCGTCGACCGTGATGCCCATCTTGCGGCGGAACATCTCGCGGTACAGCGCGGCGGCGGTCGGGAAGTGCGGGGACAGATTGACGTCGGCGGGATAGATGCCGGGCAGGTCCGTCCAGAGCGCCCGGGTCTCGGCGGGCACCTTCAGCGCCGGGGTGAAGCGGCCGAGCGAGGCACTGCTGCCCTGCTTGCCCATCTTCACCTTGCCGTCCTCAGCCTCGATCATCGCGTACGCGCCGAGCATGCCGCCGGTGGCGCGCAACTCGGCGAGGTTCTGCGAGACCAGCAGGTACCGTCGTGGGCCGTTCGCGCCGAGCAGTGGCGGCAGCAGACGGGATCCCTGGTCGGCGGCCGAGGTGAGGCTGGCCAGTCGGTCGATCTCGCCGCGCAGATCGGTCAGCGCCTGCCGGATCTGGCTGACCAGGCTGTCGGCCGACACCGCCGCCAGGTCCCGACGCGTACGCTGCACCGACTCGTCCGCCCGGGTCAGCTCGGCGGAGACCGCGGTGAGCCGGGCCAGATCCACCCGGCCGCCGGTCGGCACCAGGCTGGTCAAATCTGTCCGGAGCAGGGTCGGGAACGCCTGCCGGGCCAACTGGTCGATAGCGACGGCGATCTGTCGGACGGCGTCGAGGTCGTCACCCGCGATCGGGGTACGCCGACCAAGCTGCCAGCTCGGGTCGGTGGTCGCGGCCCGAGCCGCGCTGGACTGCTCCTGAAGGGCGGCGAGCGTCCGTAGGGCACGGTCGGTGTCCCCACCGACCACCTGGGCGCTCAACTCCCGGGCCAGGCCAGCCGCGTTGAGCAGGTGCGCGCGCGCCTGCCAGCCGCGGAAGCCGATCCACCCGCCGGTCGCCAGCAGCAACGAGCCGACCACCAGAGCACCGAGCAGCGCCCGTCGCAGTCGGGCACGCCGACGGCGCCGGGACCGGCTTCGCCGCCGGGTCGGTCGTTCGCTTTCCGTCACACCACACTCCCGTTCGCGGAATCGGACAGAAGGTCGATTCCCTGACGTTCTTAGCACGCGTCAGGGAATTTCGTACCGTTATTGCATTTTTCGTCCCTTAAGCGAGGTTGCTTCGCGATTCCACGACGGGCTCCGCGACTCGCCCTGCGGCCTCGTGCAGCAGCCGCTCGATCCGGTCCACCCCGGCGGGCAGTGACATCTCCCGCAGGTACGCGGCCCGCCCCCGGCGACCCATTTCGGTACGTGCCGGCGCGGGGATGGTGGCGGCCAGCCAGAACCGGTCGGCCAGCGCCGCCCAGTCCTCCGGCGGGCAGGACAGCCCGGCCCGGGCCCGCTCGACCAGCTCGGCGGTGTCCCCGCCGGCCGACGCGACCACCGGTGCGGCACAGGAGAGCGCGGCCTGGAGCTTGCCGGGCACCATGCCGCGCAGCTCCGGAAGATCACGCAACATGACCAGTTGGTAGTCGGCGGCGGCGTACAGCTCGGGCATGTCGACCGGAGACCGTCGCTCCACGAAGCGGACGTTGTCCGCACCCAACTCGGCGGCGAGCCCCCGCACCCGCCGCTCGGCCGCGCCCGAGCCGACCAGGACCAGATCCATCGTCCGGTCCAGCGCCGCGGCCGCCCGGACCGCGGTCTCCAGGCCCTGCTGCGCGCCGATGGTCCCGGCGTGCATCACCACGCACCGACCGTCCCGACGGACCAACTGTCGGGCCGCCGCGCCGGGCGTCGCCGGGTGGAAGATCCGCTCGTCGGTCCAGTTCAGCACCAACCGGACCCGGGCCGGGTCGGCACCGGCCGCGACCACCAGGTCCCGCATCGACGGCGCAGCGACCGCTATCCGCGCCGCGGCCCGGTAGACCCGGGTCATCGCGCTGCCCATCCGCGCCGCCCAGCGGCCCTCGCCCGCCTCGTCCACGGCGTCCCGGGCCCAGACATCCTGCACGTGCAGCACCGTCGGCACCTGCCCGAGCAGCCGGAGCACCCCGGCAGCGGCGAACGTCGTAGCCGGCAGTTGAAAGACGTAGAGCGCGTCCACGCCGCCGAGGAACCGGCGTGCGGCCAGCGTCGCACTGCCAGCGAAGGAGAGATAACTGGCCATCCGGGCTCCGGTGGACGCGGCACCCCCGGGGTACCGGGGCACCCGTCGGACGGACAGCCGTTCGCTGTGCGTCTCGTGGTGCCACCGCTGCCGCCAACCGGGATAGACGTGCCCGCCGGGGTAGTCCGGAAAACCGGTGAGCACCCGAACCTCGTGCCCACGCGCGGCCAACTCCTCGGCGAGGCTTCCGGGGATGAACGCCGGCTCGGGCGGAAAGTGGTACGACAGGATGCCGATCCTCACCGGTGCGCCCCCGTCCAGCACGGATCGACGGCGGCCGGCGCGGCACCACGACCGACGGGTGTCCGGCCCGCGTACGATGCCGACAACCCCTCCCTGCGCGGCCACCGGCGTCGACGCACCGCCCTCGCGGTGCGGGCACCCGTGTCCGCACCGATGAGAGGGGCACCGATGGCTGATCGCGTGTTGTTCGTCTGCCACGCCAACCTGTGCCGGTCGCCGATGGCCGAATACCTGGCCCGCCAACTGCTGGCCGACCGGCCGGTCACCGTGGCCAGCGCCGGCACCGACGCGATCGACGGGTTGGCCATGCATCCGTACGCCATGGAGGTTGTGGTCGAGAGCGGCGCGGACCCGGCGGCGTTCCAGACCCGGGGGTTGCGCCCCGAGTACCTGATCGACGCGACGCTCGTGCTGACCGCGACCCGGCGCCAGCGCTCGGTCTGCACCGCGCTGGCACCGGGAGCGCTGCACCGGACGTTCACGCTGCGCCAGTTCGGCCGGCTGGCCGCGGCGGCCGAGCCGCCCGCCGAGTCGGTCGACGACCCGTTGCGGGCGGCGATCGCCGCCGCCGCCCAGGCGCGGGGACGGCTGCAACCAGCCGCACCGGACGCGGACGACCTTCGGGACCCGATCGGCGGCACCGCCGCCGACTTCCGACGCTGCGCCGAGGAGATCGAACGGTCGCTGCGACCCCTCGCCGCGCTCATCGGGGCAGCCGGGTGAGTTCCTGGGTGTGGTCGGCGACGCCGTTGACCCCCTCGGTGGTCGCGCTGTGCCGACCGGACGCGGCCCGGTCGGCCGGCACCGACGCCGCGGACGTCGAGGTGACCACCCGGTAGGCCTCGTACTGGTACGCCTCGGCCTTGGCCACCTTGGCCATGTTCAGCACGCAGCCGAGCAGTCGGACCGAGACCGAGTGCAGTGAGCGTGCCGCCGCGGCCACCTGTGTCCGCGAGGTGCGGCCCTGTTGGGTCACCAGCAGCGCGCCGTCGGCCTGCACGGCCACGACCACGCCGTCGGTCACCGCGAGCAGCGGCGCGGTGTCGATGATCACGATGTCCGCCGACTCCCGCAACGCCAGCAGCAGGTCCGACATCGCCTTGGAACCGAGCAGCTCGCTCGGGTTCGGCGGGGCGGAACCGCTGGGCAGCACCAGCAGCGACTTGTCTCCCCAACGCTGCACGACGTCGCCGACCTTCACGTCGCCGACCAGCACGTCGGTGAGGCCGACACCCGCGTCCAGGCCCAGGTAGTCGTCGACCTTCGGGCGGCGCAGGTCCGCGTCGACCAGCAGCACCCGCCAACCCGCCTCGGCCAGCGCGATGGCCAGGTTGCAGGAGAGCGTGGTCTTGCCCTCGCCCTGCAGGGCGCTGGTCACGGCGATGACCCGGGCCGGCTCGTGGACATCCACGAAGCGCAGGTTGGTCCGCAGCTTGCGCACCGCCTCGGCGCGTGCCGAGGTCGCGGCGTCACCCACGATCAGCGGCGAGGTGCGGGCGTCGGCCTCGAACGGAATCTCACCGAGCAGTGGGCTGCCGGTGACACGTTGCAGACCGGCCGCGTCGCGCAGCCGAACGTCGGCGACCCCGCGCAGGATCGCCAGACCAACGCCGAGAAGCAGGCCAACGAGGCCACCCAGGGTGAGGTTGCGGACGGGCTGCGGCGAGACGGGGCTGGCGCTCACCCGTGGGCCACTCACCACTTCGATCTTGATCGGCGCCTTACCCTCGGGCGTCGTCTCGACCTTCTGCACGAGCTCGACGAATTTCAGGGCGAGGGTCTCCGTCACCCGCATCGCGCGGGTCTGGTCGGTGTCGGTGACGGACGCCCGCAGCAGAACGGTTCCGGTCTCGGTGGAGGTGCTGACCCGGCGCTGCACCTCGTCCGCGGTGAGGCCCACCGGGTTCTCGGCCACCACGCTCTGCGCAAGCCGGTCGCTGCTGAGTAGGTCGGCGTACGACTTGACGCGCTGCTGCAGGAAGAGCCCACCCTGGTAGGCGTCGCTGACGCCCGAGTTGGGAGTCGTAACGAAGAAGGTCACCGAGGCGACGTACCGGGGTTGGGCCCGTACGGTCAGGAACGCCGAGACGCCGAGAGCCACCATGACCGTGACCAGCGCGACCCACCAGTGCCGACGCACGTGGCGCAATTGGCGGAGCAGGTCCATCAGGAGCGCCTCCGTGCCGGTCCGGTTACGCCAAAGAACTTCACGAAAACCCCCAAGGTCGTCTCTAAACTCGTGAAACCATTAAAGCGGCTCATACGGCTTATGTCCGGAGTTATGCAATTTCCCGTGGTGACATGTGCGTCCGCATGACCAACCCGACAAACGTGCATTCGGCAGCGGCGACATCGGGGAAAAAAGTCAAAGGCCGATCAGGCGGCGTCCGATCGGCCCAGCGGTCGTCGCCGAACGCGAAGCCGGATAGGGTCGGCAGCGGTGTGCCGGGAAGTCTGGTCGGCGAGTGGATTCCTGCCGTCCTGATTCCCGAGGTGAGCCCCGCAGATGACCTCCCGCACCCCACCACCCGAGCAGCGCCCGCCGAGGATCCGGCTGTTCTCCCGGTCCTCCTGGCCGGAGGCCCGGCACCTGGCCGACGTGCTGCGTACCGAGACAGTCGGCGGCGCGCTGCTGCTGCTCGGAGCCGTGCTCGCGCTGATCTGGGCCAACTCCCCCTGGTCCGACTCGTACACCCGGCTCAGCGGCTGGGTGCCCTGGCCCGGCGGCGCACCCTGGCACCTCGACCTGGACGTGGCCACGTGGGCTGCGGACGGCCTGCTGGCCATCTTCTTCTTCGTGGTGGGCCTGGAGCTCAAGCGGGAGTTCGTCGCCGGTGAACTACGCGACCCGCGTCGGGCCGCCCTGCCCGTGGTCGCCGCGCTCGGCGGGATGCTGCTGCCGGCGCTGATCTACGTGGCGGTCGTCCTGAGCGCGGGCGGGGAGGGTCTGCGCGGCTGGGCCATTCCGACCGCCACCGACATCGCCTTCGCGCTGGCCGTGCTCGCGGTGGTCAGCTCGCACCTGCCGCAGGGCCTACGCGCCTTCCTGCTCACCCTCGCGGTGGTCGACGACCTGTTCGCGATCACCATCATCGCGGTCTTCTACACCACCGACTTCCATCCCGTTCCGCTGCTCGCGGCGCTGGCGCCGATCGGCCTGTTCGCGTCGCTGGTGCAGCGCGGGCGCAGCTGGTGGTGGGCGCTGGTCCCACTCGCGATCGCCGCCTGGGCACTGGTGCACGCCTCGGGTGTGCACGCCACGGTGGCCGGTGTCCTGCTCGGCTTCACGGTCCCGGTGCTGGCCCGCCGCCGGACGGCGGGTGGCCAGCCGACCGCGAGCGGTACGGGGGCGGACGAGGGCGGGCTCGCCGCGCACCTGGAGCACCGCTGGCGGCCGGTGTCGGCCGGCTTCGCGGTGCCGATCTTCGCCCTGTTCGCCGCCGGGGTCACCCTGCGGGGCACCGACCTGGGCACCCTGCTGACCGAACCAGTGGTGATCGCCATCGTCGCCGGCCTGGTGCTCGGCAAGAGCATCGGCATCTTTGGCTCGACGTACCTGCTGGCCCGGTTCACCCGCGCCGAACTGGACGAGGACATCACCTGGTCGGACCTGCTCGGGGTCGCCCTGCTGGCCGGCGTCGGGTTCACCGTGTCGCTGCTCGTCGGCGACCTGGCCTTCGGCGCCGGCAGCACGGCCGACGACCGGGTCAAGGCAGCCGTGCTCCTCGGGTCGGTGATCTCCGCCGGGCTCGCCGCCACGGTGCTCGTCCGCCGCAACGCGGCGTACCGCCGGGTGGCGGAGCGGGAGCGGCTGGACGCCGACGGCGACGGCGTGCCCGACGTCTACCAGCGGCCAGCCGACCGCTGAGCGGGGGCGTCGCCACGGTCCTGGTGGTCGCGGCCCACGCCGGGCCGTGGGCTCCCGATCAGCGGCGACGCTCGGCGGGCGGCAGGTCCTCGGTCTCCTCGGCCAGCGCCTCGACCGTCGGCGCGGTGAGGTCGTCGCCCGGCACCGCCACCGCCTCGACTCGATCCTGCTCGTCAGGCTTGCCTGCGGGCGGCGGCTCGGGAGCGGTGCCGTCGCCGGCGAAGCCGTACTCGTTCGGTTCGTCGTGCCGCCTCATGTGGTTACCCTCCCGCTTTCCCCGGTTTCGCCTCTTACCGCCAACGGTAGGTGGTGATCGTCCCCGGCGCAGGACGCCGGGGATTGTCGCCCGGACCACGGCGGTGGGCCGCTCAGCGCCGCCCCGAGCAGCTGACGCAGGGCGATGATCGCCACCGCGCCGGCCAGGCCGCTCCACCCCGGATCGGCGGCGAGCCGGAGCAGGGCGGCCGCGGTCAGCAGGTCCAGCAGCACCCGGACGGCGGTGCGGAGCGCCCCGGTGCTGAGCGCGATCACCACACCGGCGACCAGCGCCAACGCGGTGACCACCGTGACCAGGGGGCCCATCACGTCCGACGCTCCCCCTCGGCCACCTGGCGCTGCTCCTGGCGGATCTCCCGGCCCAGGAAGTAGTTCAACGCCGTCCGGATCGTCGCGATCGCGGCCAGTTGGCCGATCTGTTCGAACGACGGGGACACCGCGGTCCGCAGCACGTCGGCCGCCAACTGGAATTCGAGGCCGAGGGTCAGAAACCGACCCAGCGAGAGCCGGATCGGAGTGAAAATGGCGGCGGTGCGGTGTCGCAGCCCTTCGACCACGAACCGCACCGCCGCCCAGACGGCCCCGACGAAGATGACCAGTGCGCCGGCCACCTCCACCACGGCAACCAGCACCTGGTCGCCGTGGCGCAACAGCTCGGCGGGCTCCACCCCGGGCCGTTACCCGCCCTCGGGGCAGCTAGTCGGCACTCAGGTCAGCTCGTTCACCGCTTCGAGGATCAGCCAGAGACCGGAGATGGCGAAGAGGATCGCGGCACCGTACTTGATGGCCTTCTCCGGCAGCCGGCGACCCAGCATCCGGCCCACCAGAATGGCCAGCGCGTCCGCGGCCACCATGCCGATGGTGGAGCCGAGCCAGGTGCCGAACCAGCCGTACTTGGTGGCGAGTGTGATCGTGGCGAGCATCGTCTTGTCGCCCAGCTCGGCCAGGAAGAACGCCACCGACACCGCCACGATCGCGGTCTTGCTGGTCTTCTCCGCCTTGCGCTTCTCCTCTTCGGTGAGCTTGTCCCCGCGCAGCGTCCACGCGCCGAAGCCGAGGAACGCCACGCCGGCCACCAGGGAGATCCACTCGGTCGGCAACACCGCACCGAGGCCCACGCCGATGGCGACCGACGCCAGGTGCACCACCGCCGTGGCAACCGTGATGCCGATCAGCACCGGGATCGGCTTGAACCTCGTGGCGAAGGTCAGCGCCATCAGCTGGGACTTGTCCCCCAGCTCGGCGACGAAAATGACGCCGAAGCTGATGACCAGCGCGGCGAAAAATCCCTCCATGACTTCCTTCCCGTTCACGCCGGGAGGAGGTACAGGGGCGCCCTCGACCCGGCTGCAACAGCCTGAGTCGAAGGTCTCGCCCGCCTCGAAAAAACCCGAGGCCGCGTGGCCGGATGCGGAACGCACCAGTATGTCGACCACGACATTGGGGGCTACTCCCCTTCGCGCGACCAGCCTATCCGATCACCGCCCGGCCCGGTCGAGGCGGGTGAACACGCTCACCGTGCCCTCGCCAGCGTGACCCCGAAGAGCCCGTCCGGGTCGGACCAGAACGACGTCGTGTCGAAGCCCGCCGTGGCCAACTCGGCGGCGATCCCCTCCGGGTGGAACTTCGCCGACACCTCGGTGCGGAGCTCCTCCCCCGCCGCGAAGTCGACGGTCATGCCCAGCACCCGCACCCGCATCGGCCGCGTCGCCCGCAACCGCATCTCGATCCACTCGTGGGCCGGGACCCAGAGTGCGACGTGCTCGAACGCACCCGGATCGAAGTCGGCGCCCAACTCCCGATTGATCACGTACAGCACATTGCGGTTGAACTCGGCGGTGACCCCGGCGGCGTCGTCGTACGCGGGCACGATCACCGACGGGTCCTTCACCAGGTCGGTGCCGAGCAACAGCCAGTCGCCGACCTCCAGCGCGGCGCGCATCGCCGTCAGGAACTCGGCCCGCTCGGCGGGCAGCAGGTTGCCGATGGTGCCGCCGAGGAACACCACCAGCCGTCGGCCGCCGGTGGGCAGCCGGTCCAGTTGTCGGGTGAAGTCCCCCACGATGCCCCGGACCCGCAGGCTCGGATAGTCGGCGGCGATCTGGGCGGTGGACCCGGTCAGCGCGCTGACCGACACGTCGAGCGGGACGAACGTGCCCAGCCCGCCCTGGCGGGTGAAGGCGTCCAGCAGCAGCCGGGTCTTCTCCGACGAGCCGGAGCCCAACTCGATCAGGGTCTTGGCCCCGGTCAACGCCGCGATGTCGGGGGCGCGCTCAGCCAGCACGGCCCGCTCGGCCCGGGTCGGGTAGTACTCGGGAAGGCGGGTGATCTCCTCGAACAGCTCGCTGCCCCGGGCGTCGTAGAACCACTTCGGCGGCAGCCACTTCTGCCCGGCGCTCAACCCGGCCCGCACGTCGTCGCGCAGGCCGCGCTCCAGGTCGCTCTCTTCGAGGTAGATCTCCAGCGGTTCCGCGGTCATCGGTTCACCTCTCAACTCGATCAACAGTTGCGTGCCCAACCCGTGCGGCTCACCGGGTCGGCAGTGGACGCACCCGCACCTCGCCCGCGGTGGCGATGACCAGATGCCCCTCCGGCACCGCCCGCCACCCGGGATCGTCGTCGTGCGGCTCGGAGGCGAGCAGCACCGAGCCCGACGCCTCGCGTACCGACAACGCGTGCCCGGCCACGCTGGCCACCGCCCGGTGCCCGTCAGTGAGCAGCAGGTTGAGCCGCGACCCGGGGGCGGCCGCGGCGACGTCGGCCACCGTCCGCCCGACCGCCTCCGCCGGGTCCTCGCCAGCGCGTAGTCGATGCCGCACCAGCGCCCAGAGCAACGCCGAGTCGGTGGCGGCGTCCAGAGTGAGCAGGTCACGCACCGGCAGACCGGCGGCGAGCGGCACCACAGCGTCCGGCCAGCCGCGAACCACACCGTTGTGGCTGAACAGCCACGGCCCCTCGGCGAAGGGCGCGGCAGCGCCGTCGAGCACCGCCATCCCGACGGTGGCCGAACGCACCGCCGCGAGCACCGCTCCGGCGCGGGTCACCGCCGCGAGCTGAGCGATGGTCGGGTCGCTCCAGATCGGCTGCGCCCGTCGGTAGCGCACCGGCTCACCCTCGCCCGGGTACCAGCCGACGCCGAACCCGTCCGCGTTGATGGTGCCGCCGCCGCGCATGTCCTGGGGCGCCCACGACTGCCGCACCAGCGAGTGCGGAGGATCGAACAACACCTCGGCGAGGGTGACCGGCGGGCCCAGGTAGGCCAGGTGCCGACACATCAGCCCACCTCACCCGCCGGGCCGCCGGGCGCGCGGTGACTCACCGGTACGACTCGTCCGGTCGGGCGTCGCGGGCGCAGCGGAAGCCGCTGAAGATCTGTCGGCGGATCGGATAGTCCCAGTTACGGAAGGTGCCCCGGCAGGCCGACCGGTCGGTGCCGAACGAGCCCCCACGCAGCACCCGGTAGTCGTCGCCGAAGAAGACCTCCGAGTATTCGCGGTAGGGGAACGCGGTGAAGCCGGGATGCCCGTCGAACCCGGTCGACGTCCACTCCCAGACGTCACCGATGAGCTGGTGCACACCCAACGGGGAGGCACCAGCCGGGTACGCGCCCACCGGCGCCGGCCACAGATGACGTTGATCGAGGTTGGCGTGCGCCTCGGTCGGGTCGTCGTCCCCCCAGGGGTAACGGCGGGACCGCCCGGTTGCCGGGTCCCAACGGGCCGCCTTCTCCCACTCGGCCTCGGTCGGCAGCCGCTTGCCGGCCCACGCCGCGTACGCCTGCGCCTCGTACCAGCACACGTGCACCACCGGCTCGTCCGCGCGGACCCGGCTCCACCGGCCGAAGCGCCGGTACGACCATTCGTCGCCGTCGCGGCGCCAGTGCATCGGCGCGCTGAGCTGCTCCCGAAGCCGGTGTGCCCAGCCGGCCGGGCTCCACCAGCGCTGATCGGTGTAACCGCCCTCGGCCATGAAGGCCGCGTACTGGCCGTTGGTGACCGGGGCGGCGTCGATGACGTACGCCGGGAGGTCGACGCGGTGCGCGGGGCGTTCGTTGTCCAGAGCCCACGGGTCGGTGTCGGTGCCCATGGTGAACTCGCCGGCTGGCACCAGCACCTCCCCGCCGACCTGCACGGACGGTCCCGGCGGCTCGGGCGGCGCCGGGGCGTGCAGCACCGCCGGCCCCGAGCGCAGTTGGTGGGTGGCGAGCATCGTCTCGTCATGCTGCTGCTCGTGCTGCACGATCATGCCGAAGGCGAACCCGTCGGCAACCAGCGGACGCTCGGTGAAGGCCACCGTGTCGAGCAGGTCGTGCACCTTGTCCCGGACGGTGTCCAGGTAGGCGCGCGCCTCGGCGGGCGGTAGCAGGGGAAGCGCGGGGCGGTCCCGGCGCGGCTGCTTGAACGCGTCGTACAGCTCGTCGATGTCGCACCGGACCGGCTCACGGCCTCCGACGTCGCGGACCAGCCAGAGCTCCTCCTGGTTGCCCACGTGGGCCAGGTCCCAGACCAGCGGCGACATCAGCGGTGAGTGTTGGCGCATCAGCTCGGCGTCGTCGACCACCTCGGTCAGCAACGTGGTGCGGGAGCGGGCCCGTGCCAACTCCACCGCGATCCGGTCACGTAACTGCTCCCCGTCGACCTGCCCCGGCGTGCTCGTGCCCGCACTCACCGCACCACCCTTCGTTCGCGACTGCGGGGCTCGCAACCCCGGCTCACTCCTCGCACTCACCGCGCCGCCTTCGTTCGCGACTGCGGGGCTCGCAACCCCGGCTCACTCCTCGCACTCACCGCGCCGCCTTCGTTCGTGACTGCGGGGCTCGCAACCCCGGCTCACTCCTCGCACTCACCGCGCCGCCTTCGTTCGTGACTGCGGGGCTCGCAACCCCGGCTCACTCCTCGCACTCACCGGTCCCCCCTTCTCGCGGCGGCCAGCCGCCGACGTACGCCTCGGTGGATCTCGTCGTGTGTGCCGGCCGGCAGGTCCAGCCGGGGCAGGGTGGTCAGCGCCAGGTCGAGCAGGGCCGTCGCGGCGGCGGCCAACGCCGGGTCGGCCAGGCCGTGCCGGGCGGCGGCCGACCAACGGTGCGCCACCGGAGCGGCGATCGTGTACGCCCCGCGGACCGTGCCCGGATCCGTGAAGAGGGCGCTCAGCACCGCCAGCGGGAGCCGCCAGTCCCGGTCGGGTTGCGCGTCCAGGTAGCGCAGCTCCAGGTAGCCGCGCGGCCGCACCGGCGGAAAGAGGGTGCTGACGTGGTAGTCGAGGTCATCGGTGGTGGGTGGTTGGGGCAGCGCGCCGTCGAGCCAGTCGGCGAAGGTCACGCCGGGCGGCGCGGTCCAGTCCGGGCCATGCCGGCGCAGGCAGAGCAGCGGCGCGGCGAGCACATACCGGATCCAGGTGGCGGTCGGGTCCTCGTCGGCGCGGCCGGGCATCCAGACCGGGCGGGTGCGGGCCGGGTCGATGGCCAGCCAGGCCGCCATCCGGGCGGAGGCCCAGCCGGTGCGCCGCCCGGCGTGTCGGGTGGCGGAGGCGAACGCCGCGAGCAGCGGCGGCCCGACCGCGTGGGCCGTGGCCCAGCGATCAGCGACCTGATCCGGCTCGCCTGCGTCGAGACACACCTGCAGGCCGGCGGTGCTGTACATCATGGTGCGGCCGGCCGGACCACGCCGGTCGAAGGCACCGCGCATCGCGCGGTAACGGGGAGTCTCCACCACCGGGCGGGGCCGTCGGTGTGGGTCGATGCCGCTGCGGCCGAGGATCATCCCGGCGGCGGCCAGCAGGTCGGTGACCTGGGCGATGTCGGCCTCGGTGGCCTGGATCAACGTCGCGACCGAGGAACGGGGTGGGGTGGAGATCTCCAGCTGGCCACCCGGCTCCAGGGTCACCATGCCACCGTGTCGCAGCGGCTCGGCCGGGCCGATGGCATCCAGTGTGGCGGGGCTGTGCCGCCCCAGCGCCGCCCGCAGCCGCATCGAGTCGATGGGGCGGGCGGGATCGGCGGCGTCGTGCACGGTCCATTCCAGTTCGACGCCAGTGTGTGTCGGTGGACCGGTCTTGAAGCAGATCCGGGCGAGGTGCCGGCCTGCGGCAGCGGACTCGCGCAGGATGGCGCTGCGATCCAGCTCGTGCGACGTCACCATCAGTCGGGCCCCTCTCCGTGTGCCGGCTCCGGCACACTGTGCCACCGTAACCTGACCCACCGACACCGTCAGGGGCGTGCACGGCGCCACCAACCTCTGTCTAACAGACGAATTTCCGATGCAGGGCGGAACGAACCGCCCCGGCCGCCGACCACTCACTCCGGGGTCGGGCGGCCCGTCGGCGGGTGGGGCGGCGAGGCCTTCGCCGGAGCGGACGGCTTCGCCACGGGCACCAGCCGCTGGCAGTACGCCTCGACCTCCTCGGCGCTGCCGGCGGCGATCACCAGCTTCTTGAAGCCCGGCGTCCGCAACGCCTTCTCCCGCTGTTCGGGCTTCTTGGCCTGCCAGGCGCGGCACAGGCCGTGCAACTGCCCGGCCGGCGCGGTGTAGGCCGGTGCGGTGCCGGGGGCGGACGGCACGGCGGGCGACGGGGTCCGGGGCGACGGGGTGCCGGGGGACGGGGTGCCGGGGGACGCCGAGCGACTGGGCTCGCCGGACCGGGACGCAGGCTGGTCGGGGGTCGGTGACGTGCGGGACGGCGCGGGTGCGACCGGATTCGGCACCCAGTCGCGGGTCACCGCGGCGAAGGCGGCGCCCGCCGTGGCGGTGGCCGCCACCGCGCCGATCCAGGCCACCGCGCCGGTGGTCAGGCGGCGCCGGTGCGGCCGGTGCGGCACGGACGGCGCCGGGTTGCTCCGGGCGGCCCGGAACGCGGCCAGCGCGGCCTCCTCGCCGGCCAACTCCGCCGGCCGGATCGGGCCGGCGGCCGCGGCGAGCAACCTGGCCACCGGCTCGGTGGGGGCACGGCGGCCCGAGCCGGCGTCCGGTCCTGAGGTGACGCCGCGTCGGCTTCGGTGGGCGTGGCGGGGTGGGCCTGGTCCAGGCCGGTGTCCGCGTCGGCGCGAGCCGAGTCGAGCAGCCGTTCGCTGTCGGCACGGCCGACCCGCCGGAACGGGTTCATCGGGAATCCCCTCACGTCAGCCGTCCGCCGGCTCAGCGTGCGGCGCCCGCAGGGATGGGCCGCTGCCCGTGCGGGGCGACGGCAGCCCTTCGACCCCGGCTGACGGCCCGGCCGGGGTCTGCGGCTCCAGCAGGGCAGCGAGCCGTCGCAGACCGCGGTGGGCGGCGGTCCGAACGGCACCGGCGCGGCGGCCCAGCACCCGGCCGGCGGATCCCGCGTCCAGCCCGATCACGGCCCTCAGCAGCACTGCTTCGGCCTCGCGCGGTGGCAGGGTGGCGATCAGTGCGAGGGCGGTCTCGGTGCCGATCGTCTCGCTGGCTCCCTCGGCGGTGTCCGCGTCGCTGGCCAGGTCGACGAGCGCCTGCACCGGGACCGGAAGGGACGGTCGGCGGCGCAGCCGGCGCAGGTGGTCCATCGCCCGGTTGCGGGCGATGGTGACGGTCCAGGCGCGGAATTCACCACCGGTGAAACTGGGCAGGTCGCGGGAGATCTGCAGCCAGGTCTCGGAAGCGACGTCCTCGGCGTCCGCGCCGACGAGGGCGGTCAGATACCGCAGGAGTCCCGGCTGGAGGCTGCGGTAGAGGTAGCGGAACGCGTCCTCGTCGCCGGCCTGTGCGGCGCTGACCGACTCCGACAGGTCGCCGGTCATCCGCGGCCCGCGGATCGCCCGGCGCGTGCCGATCCGGTCCGCCGCGCTGCGGCAGACCATGCGGTACGAATCGTCCGCCCAGCCAGCTCCCGCACCGCCCTCCGCCGAACTGATCGTGCCCGCGACCGCAGTGGTCGGGGCGGGGTGTCTGGGCCAGCGCCAGGGCGGCCGCATCGGCGTGCCGCCCGCCGAGGTCGCCGGCCGGGCCCGAGCCGGGCTAACGGTAGGAGGGGGTCGACGAGGCGACAAGTCGGCGTCGTGTCACGGAAGAGTGACAATTATCAACAGTGCGCATTGGCGCGTCGTCGTAACGACCGGTGACCAGGGGGCGCCGAGCGTGCCTGGAGGCGGTTTCCTGTCGTAAAAGAGGGTCCGCACGCCCAAAAATGTCGGGTTTCGTCACACCGCGTTGTGACCTCGTCACGGATACGCAGCGTCCACACTGGTCATCGCGGCTGAGTCGATCGGCATCCACCGCCACCGCCAGCCGGCCGTGGCACGCCGGTGCGCGCCGCTCTAGGTACGGTAATGCGGTGTTGTCATCGGAGGTCGTGCTCAGCGGTCGCTACCGCTTGGACGAACGTGTCGCCACCGGCGGTATGGGCGACGTGTGGCGTGCCTCCGACCTGATCCTCGGCCGGCAGGTCGCGGTCAAGGTTCTGCTGCCGGCACTCGTCTCCGACCCCGACTTCATCGCCCGGTTCCGGGCCGAGGCCCGGATCATGGCGGCGCTACGACACCCCGGCATCGTGCAGGTCTTCGACTGCGGCGCGGACGACCTGCCCGACGGCGGTCGGGCGGACTACCTCGTCATGGAGTTCGTCGCCGGCGAGCCGTTGTCCAAGCGGATCGAGACGGCCGGCCGACTCGACGTGGCCGAGACGATGTCGATCGTGGCCCAGGCGGCGGCGGCACTGAACGCGGCGCACCGCGGCGGCATCGTGCACCGCGACGTCAAGCCCAGCAACCTGCTGGTGCAGGAGGACGGCACGGTCGTCCTGGTGGACTTCGGCGTGGCCCGTTCCACCGACATCACCAGCATCACCAGCACCAACGCGGTGCCCGGCACCGCCCTCTACATGGCCCCCGAGCAGGCCGCCGGCCGACCGGTCAGCGGCGCCACCGACATCTACGCCCTGGGTGCCGTCACCTACTGCTGCCTCACCGGCAGTCCGCCGTTCACCGGCGACAACCCGCTCCAGGTCGCCGTCCGGCACCTGGACGACGAGCCGCCGGAGCTGCCGCACGACATCCCGGAGGCGGTCCGCGCCCTGGTGTCCCGGGCACTGGCCAAGGATCCGCTCGATCGGTTCACCAGCGGCGCGGCGATGGCCGAGGCCGCCCGGACCGCGGTCACCGGCGGCGAGCCGCCGACGGCGATGGCGACGCCTGTCGCGCTGCGCGACGCCGGGCCGGGCACCCGCACCGACGCGCCGGTAGGCGCGGCAGTGGCGACCAGGGCGCAGGCGGGGCGCAGGCGACGTCGGGGTCCACTGGTCGGCGCGGCGGCGGCCGTACTGGTCGCGCTGGTTGGGCTCGGCGCGGCATTGGCCGCGGACCGCAACGCCAGCAAGGACCCGGCCGTCCATCTGCCGGCCACCTCCCCGACGGAGGCGCCGACCGGCCCAGTGGACCTGCCGGCGGCGAACGAGCAGATCGCCACCGACGGCCCCGACCGACCCGACCGGCCGAACGCCCCCGACAACCACCCGTCGGCGTCGGTCTCCGTCCCGCCGAGCATGCAGCCGAGCCAGACGACCAGCCCGCCGACGGCGACGCCGACGGTCACCACCGCGCCGCCGCCCACCGTGCCGCCGACGAGCGCGCCGCCTCCGAGCGATCCGCCGCCCTCGTCCGAACCCCCACCCGCCACCACGGGCCCGCCGACCGTTCCGGAGGGGCCGGTGGCCGGCTGAGCCGAGCCGCGCCGACCATCGCGGGCAGTCCCACCAGCACCGATATCACCAAAACGGACTTACGTCACCGAAGACGCCTCTAGGCTCCCAGCAGGCCATTTCCACCATCTGCTGCGGGAGCCTGGGTGAGCGCTGAAAAGCTGGTCGTGATCGGTCAGGGATACGTCGGACTGCCGCTGGCGATGCGTGCCGTGGAGGCCGGGCTGGACGTGGTCGGCCTCGACGTCGACGCCGACCGGGTGAAGCGTCTCGCCTCCGGTGAGTCGTTCGTCGAGGACATCCCGACCGACCGGCTGGGCCGGGCGCTGGGTAGCGGCCGGTACAACCCCAGCACGGAGTACACCGATGCCGAAGGCTTCGACATCTGCGTCATCACCGTGCCGACCCCACTGCGCGACGGCACCCCCGACCTGAGCTTCGTCGAGCAGGCCGGCGTCGGTATCGGCCCGTACGTACGCCCGGGCTGCACGGTGATCCTGGAATCGACCACGTACCCCGGCACCACCGAGGAGCTGCTGCGCCCGCTGTTGGAATCGGCCAGCGGGCTGAGCAGCCCCGGCGACTTCCACCTCGGCTACAGCCCGGAGCGGATCGACCCGGGCAACCCGACCTGGCGGCTGGAGAACACGCCGAAGGTGGTCTCGGGTGTGGACCCGACGTCGCTGGCGCGGGTGGACGAGTTCTACCAGCGCCTCGTGGAACGCACCGTGCCGGTGGACTCCACCCGGGTCGCCGAGCTGACCAAGCTGATCGAGAACACCTTCCGCCAGGTCAACATCGCGCTGATCAACGAGCTGACCATGCTCTCGCACCACCTCGACATCGACGTCTGGCAGGCGATCGACGCCGCCGAGACCAAGCCGTTCGGCTTCCTGCCGTTCCGGCCCGGCCCCGGCGTCGGCGGGCACTGCCTACCGATCGATCCGTGCTATCTGTCGTGGCAGGTCAAGCGCCGCCTCGGCCGGCAGTTCCGATTCATCGAGCTGGCCAACGACATCAACCACGAGATGCCCGAGCACGTCGCGCAGCGGGTCATGGCGGGGCTGAACCGGGACGGCCGGGCCGTCAGCGGTGCCCGACTGCTGCTGCTCGGTCTGGCGTACAAGAAGAACACCGGCGACATGCGGGACTCCCCCGCGGTCGACGTGGCCCGCCGGCTGCAGGCCCTCGGTGCCGACGTCCACGCGGTCGAGCCCTACGCCGAGGCGCACCAGATCCCGGCCGGGGTCACCGTGGTCGAGCTCACCGAGCGGGAGGTGGGCGCCGCCGACGCGGTCGTGGTGGTCACCGACCATGACAGCTTCGACTACGACCTCGTGGTCCGGCACGCCCGCTACGTCTTCGACACCCGCAACCGGTGCGTCGGCCCGATGGTCGAGCGCCTGTAGGCCCGGCGCCGCTGGCCGGTCCCGCCGCCGGGGAAGACGGCGGGGCCGGCCGGCGGACGTCCGTCCGCGTCGCCACGGCGGCATCCGCCCGGTCGGGACAGCCACCGGTCACTGGTCGGCGAGCGCCTCGACGACCGGGCGGGACAGCGCCCGGCGGGCCGGCAGCACCGAGGCGAGCAGGGCGGCCAGCACGGCGACGCCGAGGATCAGCCCGAGCTGGCCGAGCGGCAGGACCACGTGGAAGTCCCCGCCGAGGCGCGCGAGCAGCGCCATCGCGGAGGCGCTGACGCCGGTGCCCAGCCCGACGCCGAGCACCGCGCCGACCAGCGCCATCAGCACCGCCTCGACGGCGAGCACCGCCCGCATGCGCCCTCGGGTGAGCCCGACCGCCCGCAGTACGGCGTTCTCCCTGGTCCGCTCGACCACCGACAGGCTCAGCGTGTTCGCCACGCCAACCAGGGCGATCACCACAGCCAGGCCGAGTAGCGCGGTGACGAACGCGAGCAGCATGTCCACCGTGCCGGTGAGCGTCTTCTTGTACGCGCCCTGGTCCATCAGGTTCACCGTTGGATAGCGACCCAGCACCGCCTCGATCGCGTCCCGTGCCCGTTCGGCGCTCACCCCGGCAGCGGGGTCGATCTCGGCGAGGAAGCCTCGCTGACCGGGGAAGAGGGTGGCGAAGTCCTCGTCGGCCATGTCGATGACGTGACCTGCGGGTGCCTCGCCGCCGGGTGTGTCGTCGGTGACCACGGCGGCCACCCGGAACGACCTCCCCTGGACGGTCACCGGGGAGCCGACCTGCCAGCCGCGCGCCCGCGCCAACTCCCGGTGCACCAGCACCTGCCCCGGCCCGACCCGGTCGGCGGCGCCGGCCAGCACCCCACTCAGCGTCCGGCCGACCAGTGCCGGGTGGGCCGCGCGGATCTCGACGTCGGCAACGACTGTGCTGCGCTGCTCGTGCACCACACCCAGCTCGGGGCGGGCGGCTAGCTCACCGGCGAGCACGGCAGGCAGGTCCTGACCGATTCCGCTGACCACGAAATCCGTTCCGATCTGGACGTCCACGCTGCGTTCGATGCCGTCCTTGGTGCTGCGTGCGCCCACCATGAACGCCGACACCAGGCCGATCCCGATCACCAAGGCGGTGGCGGTCGCGGCGACCCGCCGCGGATTGCGGACCGTGTTGGCCACCGCCAGGTCGCCGGTCGCCCCGAGTACGCGACGTATCGGCCAACCGAACACCCGGGCCAGCGCCGGGACGAGCACCGGCCCGAACAGCACGATCCCGAAGAAGGCCAGCACCCCGCCGACCGCCACCAGCAGTAGCTGACCGGCGCTGGCGGCACTGGCCAGGGCGGCGACACCGAGGGCCAACACCACCGCGCCGAAGGTCAGCCGGACCCGACCAGCACCGTGGCTGGGCTGCACCGCGGCGTCGGTGAGGGCGGCGACCGGGGCGACCCGAGTCCCCCGCCAGGCCGGCAGCAGGGCGGCGCACACGGTGAGCGCGGTGCCCAGCAGCAGGCCGGTCAGGGCGGTCGAACCGGTCACGGTCAGGCCACCGGTGACCGGCACGTCCAGTCGGGACATCAGCAGCCGCAGCCCACCGGCGAGGGCAACCCCGAGCAGGACGCCGAGCGCGGAGGCGACAAGCCCCAGCACCGCCGACTCCAGCAGTGCGGCCCGGAAGACCTGCCCTCGGGTGGCGCCGATCAGGCGCAGCAGCGCGGTCCGCCGGGTGCGCTGTGCCAACACGATCGCGAAGGTGTTGGCGATCACGAAGCCGGCCACCACCACGGCGACCCCCACGAAGATCAACAGCAGCATCCGGAACTGGTCCACGTTGCGGACCGCATCCTCGACGGCCTCGTCGAGGATCTGCTGGCGACTCTTCACGGTGGCGTCGGCGCCCGCCACGGCGCGCAGCCGATCGGCCAGCGCCGTGACGGAGACTCCCGGTCGGGCCGCCACCAGAATGCGGCCATAGCCTCGCTCGCCGGTGAGAGCCAACGCATCCGGCCCGACCAGGCCGACGAACGGACCGCCGACGTCGCGGACTGTGCCAGCCACGTCGACCGTGCCCACCAGGGTGTACGGGCGGGCGGCGCCACCGCTGCCGCCGATGCGAACCGCAGCGCCGAGCGCGTAGCCCTCCTCGGCCACCGTCGGCGCGTCGAGCACCACCTCCCCGGCCCGGTCGGGCAACCGACCGGCGACCACGTCGTACGAGCGCAGCGCGTCCTCGGTGGGGATGGCGACGAGCATGGTGAAGCCGAGCACCGGACGACCGTCCGCGCCGACGATCCCGGCGGTGTTGGTCAGTTCACCGGCTGCGGCGTCCACCCCGTCGACCGCGCGCACCCGGTCGACCAGGGCAGTGGGCAGCACCTCGCGGCCGGCCGAGTAGACACCCAGGTCGGTGTGGCGGTCAAAGGTGCCGGCCCGCTCGTACGCCCCGGTTCTCATCCCGTCGACGAAGATCATCGTGCCGGCGACGAACGCGACACCGAGCACGACGGCCAGCGCGGAGAGCAGCATGCGCAGCGCCTCGGCGCGCAACGAGCGCAGGGTCAGGCGGATCATGCGGGGCTCCCGGTGCAGGTGGCGGATCGGACCCCTCCGACGCTATGGCCGGCGTGGGTCTGTCGATCTCCACCTGAGCGCTCGACCTGCGTGCGTCCCTGGTCGCGGTGCGTCCACCGGCCGGTACGACCCAGGTCGTACGCGACGTCATCCGCCGGGTGTGACCAGTCCGCTCTCGTACGCCAGGACCACCGCCTGGACCCGGTCGCGCAGCTGGAGTTTCGCCAGGATCCTGCCGACGTGGGTCTTCACCGTCGCCTCGGCCACATGCGCCCGGGCGGCGATCTCCGCGTTGGACAGCCCCTGGGCGACCAGCAGCAGCACCTCCCGTTCCCGTTCGGTGAGTTGCGCGAGCCGAGGGTCGGCGCTCGGGGCGGCGCCGAGCTGGCCGGCGAACCGGTCCAGCAGCCGCCGGGTGATCGACGGGGCCACCACCGAGTCGCCCTGGGCCACCACCCGGATGGCGGCCAGCAGCTCCTCCGGCGGGACGTTCTTGAGCAGGAACCCGCTCGCCCCGGCCTGCAGGGCCGCGAACGCGTCCGCCTCGGTGTCGAAGGTGGTCAGCACCAGCACCCGGGGCGGGCCCGCGGGCCGGTCGGCGCAGAGCCGCCGGGTCGCCTCCACACCGTCCATGGTCGGCATCCGGATGTCCATCACGACGACGTCGGCCTCGGTGCGGGCGAGCACCCGCAGCGCGTCCGCGCCGTCGATGGCCTCCCCGACGACCTCCAGGTCGGGCTGGGAGCCCAGCACCATCCGGAACCCGGCGCGGACCAGCGCCTGGTCGTCCACGATCACCACCCGGACCGTCATGCCGCGATCACCTCCGTTACCGGCTCAGACGGTAGCGGTAGCCGGACCTCGACCTGCCAACCCCCGGTCGGTAGGGGGCCGGCGGTGAGGCTGCCGTCGTACACCGTCACCCGCTCCCGCATGCCGAGCAGACCGTGACCGCCGGACGGCGCCGGGCTGACCAGCGGGCGGCCCTGACCGTTGTCGACCGCCCGGACCACGACGGCCTCGGCGGTGTACGCCAGGGCGACCTCGACGCCGGCACCGACGCCGGCGTGCTTGAGCGCGTTGGTCAGTGCCTCCTGCACCACCCGGTAGACGGTCAGCTCCAACCCCGGGGGCAGGGCCGGTGGTTCGCCGGTGACGGTGCTGCGGATGCGCAGCCCGGCGTCGCCGAACCGGGCCAGCAGGTCGGGCACCTCGGCCAGGGCCAGGCGCCGGTGCTCCGGGTCGGCGGCCACCACGAGCCCGTCCCCTCCGGCCGGGCCGGCGTCGCGGAGGACCCCGACCAGCCGGCGCATCTCCTCCAGTGCCTGCCGACCGGTGTCCGCGACGACCTTCACGGCGGTGCGGGCCTGGGCGGGGTCGCGGTCGAGCATGAACCGGGCGCCGTCCGCCTGAACGATCATCACCGCCATGCTGTGGGCGACCACGTCGTGCAGCTCCCGAGCGATCCGGGTGCGCTCCTCGGCGACCGCGGCCCGGGACTCGGCCTCCCGTTCGCGTTCCAGCGTCGTGGCCCGCTCCTCCAGGCTGAGCACGTAGAGCCGGCGGGTGCGCACGTTCAGGGCGACCAACCACACCGCACCGGTGACCAGCGCGTACCACAGGGCGGTCACCCACCAGCTGATGACGCCCGGGGTCTGCGCGGCGGCGAGCAGCACGCCCACGGCGGCGACCGCGCCGGCGAGCACACCGTCGCGCAGCCGCTTGCCGTACTTCACCACGCTGTAGAGCGCGATCAGGACGGCGACGTCGTAGACGAGCGGGCCCCACTCGGCGATCACCTGGACCAGAGCGAGCGCCGCGACCGCCACGGTCACCGCGCTCGGGTGGGTGCGGCGGAACAGCAGCGCCGCCGCCATTCCCGCGCCGACAAGCGTGGCCGCCCAACCGCCCGGCTGGTTCACCGCACTGGTCAGGGCGACGAGCGCCACCAGGGCGGAGACGGCCACGTCGAAGGCGACGCCGCGCAGCGGGCGACCGAACATCGTGCGTCTCACGGTCACCCAGCGTACGTGCCGGGGGCCCGGCTCAGCGGCCGAGGACCTCGCGCATGCGGTCGATCTCGACGGTCTGCTCGGTGGCGACCGAGTTGGCGAACTCGTTGAGCGTCAGGTCGGAACCGACCGTGAGCAGGTTGGTGGCCATCTCGATGGCACCCTCGTGGTGCTCGGTCATCATCCGGACGAAGAGCCGGTCGAAGTCCGCGCCACGGGTGGCGGCGAGCTGCCGCATCGCCTCGGGTGTCTGCATGCCGCGCATGGTGCCGTGGTCGTGCCCCTGGACCTCCGCCGGGAGACCACGGGTCTGCAACCAGCCGCGCATCATGCCCATCTCCGGCCCCTGGCTGGCGCGGATGCGCTCGGCGAGGGCACGGATGTCGGGATCGGCGGCCCGGTCGGGGGCGAGCTCCGCCATCGCGAGGGCCTGCGCGTGGTGCGGGATCATCATCCGTACGAACACGACGTCCAACGAGTTGTGCGGAGCGGGGCCGGCGTCGCGGACCTCGTGGGCCGCGCGGGTGGCCGCCGACTCACCCGGGCGGCCGGGCGCGATGACGGTCAGGTCGGTGGGTACGGGACTGGCCGGCGGTGTCACGACGGGTGCGGGCGCGGAGACCGGCTGTGCGGTGCCCGTTGCGGCGTCGCCCCCGGAGCGGATCACGATGAACGCCACCAACGGCAGCAGGAGCGCGAGTGTGACGACCGCCAGGGTTCGTGCGCGCCGGTTGGTCATGGGCCACTCCCTGGGGTCGAGGTCATCGCGATGCTATCCATTGAAGAACACACTTTGATGTGACCTGGGTCACATCGACGATCATCGTCGGGCGGTAACGTGTCAACCATCGTCTTCCCCTTGCGAAGGGCCTCGCCGATGATCAGACTCCACATGCCTCGGATACGACAACTCCGCGTCGTGGCGATCGCCACGACCGGCCTCCTCGTCGCCAGCGCTCTCGTCGCCCCGGCGAGCAACGCCCAGGTGGTGCAGGACCCGGCTCCGGCCGCCGCCCCCACCAACACGATCCCCGGCGTCGACGAAATCGTCAGCAGCCCCAACCTGCGCCAGATCGCCAACGTGCCGAAGGTCGCCCCACTGGACGCGACCAACAGCGACATCGCCTTCCAGGGCAGGTACGCGTTCGCCGGCAACTACAACGGCTTCGTCATCTACGACATCTCGCGGCCCAGCGCGCCGACGGTCAAGGCCCGGGTGCTCTGCCCGGGGTCGCAGAACGACATCTCCGTCCACGGGGACCTGCTCTTCCTCTCCACCGACTCGTCCCGCAGCGACGACTCCTGCAACAGCACCACGCAGGGAGCGGACGTGAAGGGGTCCTGGGAGGGCATCAGGGTCTTCGACATCAAGGACAAGGCCAACCCGCGCTACATCAAGTCCGTCGAGACGGCCTGCGGCTCGCACACCCACACCCTGGTGCCGGGCAAGGACCGCAAAGCCGTCTACCTGTACGTCTCGTCGTACAGCCCGCGGGCCGAATTCCCGGACTGCCAGCCGCCGCACGACTCCATCTCGATCATCAAGGTGCCGCTGAAGAAGCCGACCGACGCGGCCGTGGTCGCGACGCCGAACCTCTTCCCGGACGGCGGCTTCCCCGGCAGCCCGACCGGCTCGGCGACCACCGGTTGCCACGACATCACCGCCTACCCGTCGAAGGACCTGGCGGCCGGCGCCTGCATGGGTGACGGCATCCTGCTCGACATCAAGAACCGGGAGGCACCCCGGGTCATCAACCGGGTCCGGGACACGGCCAACTTCGCGTTCTGGCACTCGGCCACCTTCAACAACTCCGGCACCAAGGTGATCTTCACCGACGAGCTGGGCGGTGGCGGGGCGGCAACCTGCAACGAGGCCATCGGACCGGACCGGGGCGCAGACGCCATCTACGACATCACCGGCCGCGGTGACGCTCGGGCGATGACCTTCCGCAGCTACTACAAGATCCCCCGCAACAACGCCGACACCGAGAACTGCGTGGCCCACAACGGCTCGCTGATCCCGGTGCTCGGTAAGGACATCATGGTCCAGGCGTGGTACCAGGGCGGCATCTCGGTCTGGGACTTCACCGACTCGGCCCACCCGAAGGAGATCGCCTTCTGGGAGCGCGGCCCGCTCTCGGCCGACACGTTCGTCGGCGGTGGCACCTGGTCCGCGTACTACTACAACGGCCACATCTACTCCAACGACATGGTGAAGGGCCTGGACGTCCTGGAGCTGAACGACTGGCGCACCTGGACGGCGAACCTGACCCGCTACAAGGAGCTCAACGTGCAGACCCAACCCAGCTACCTGGGCTGGTAGGCACCGCGCGCGACGCCGGGCCCGGTCCCCGATCTCCGGGGGCCGGGCCCGGCGCTGTCCGGACTACGGGTCCGGTGGGGCCCGTCACTCGGACGAGGGCTGACGATCGGCTGGTCGGGCGCTGTGCCAGCGTGGGCAGATGTGACGTCTGCCGTCGGGGCACCACCCGCACCACCCGCACCACCCGAGCCGACCACGCGCTGGCGACCCCACCCGCTGGACCTGGTGGCGGTCGTCCTCGCCGTGGCCGGCGCGGCCTGCGCGCTGAGCGGGCTGCTGCCCCGCGCGGAGACCACCGCCACTCTGCACCGGATCCTGCCGCTGCTGCTCTTCCTCGGCACCGTGATCGTGCTCGCGGAGCTGACCGCCGTGGCCGGCGTCTTCGATGTGCTGGCCAGCCGACTGGCCATCGCCTCCCGGGGCAGTTGGGCGGCGCTGTTCCTGCTCTGTGGCGGCCTCGCCACGCTGACCACCCTCGTGCTCAACCTCGACACCACCGCCGTACTGCTCACCCCGGTGCTGCTCGCGTTGGCCCGGAACCTGCGCGTCCCGGCCGGCCCGCTCGCGGTCACCACGGTCTGGCTGGCGAACACCGCGAGCCTGCTGTTGCCGGTGTCCAACCTGACCAATCTGCTGGCCGCCGACCGGGTCGGGCTGGCGCCCCTGACGTACGCGGCCCGGATGGCGTTGCCGCAACTCGCCGCGGTGACGGTCACCATGCTGCTGCTCTGGTTCGTGTGGTGGCGACGGGACCGGCCCGCCGGTGGGCGCTTCGTTCCGCCGGCCCGGCACGTACCGGCCGATCCGGTGCTGCACCGCACCGCGCTCGCCGGCTGCCTGATCTTCGTCGCCGGCATCCTCGCCGGAGTGGAGATCGGCCTCGCCAGCAGCGTCGCGGTCGCGCTGGTGCTGGTCGGGTTCGCCGTCCGCTCCCCCGCCACGCTGCGCCCGGGGCTGGTGCCGGTGCGCCTGCTGCTCTTCGTCACCGGCCTGTTCCTCGTGGTGCAGACCCTCGGCCGGCACGGGCTGGACGACCTGGTGGGCGGCCTGTTGGGCACCGACGGTGGTGCGCTCGGCGCGCTGCGCGCCGGTGGCACGGGCGCGCTGCTGGCCAACGCGGTGAACAACCTGCCGGCCTACCTGGCCGGTGAGGCGGTGCTGCCGGCCGGCGACCACACCCGCCTGCTGGCACTGCTGATCGGCACCAACGTCGGCCCGCTGGCCGCCCCCTGGGCGTCGCTGGCCACCCTGCTGTGGTTCGAGCGGTGCCGGGCGGCCGGCGTGGCGGTGCCGGTGACCCGGTTCGTGCTGACCAGCACGGTGCTCGCGGTCACCGGCACCCTCGCCGCGGTCGGCGCGCTGCTGCTGGTGGCCTGAGCGTCAGTCGGCGGCCCGCCGCACGGCGAACATGAAGCACCCGTACACCACGTTGCGGCTGTGCAGTTGGTGCACCGCCGGGTCACCGAACAGCTCCGCGATCACCGCCTCCGGGTCGGTGCCGTCGTGCAGCTGGCCGCCGCAGATCCGGCCCTGCCGGTCGTACGCCCGCAGGACCTGGGGGCGCCCCCGCCATGCCGGCGGGTGACCACCGGCCGCGTCCGGGCCTGGGCAGGCGGCGGCGTGCGCGAAGACCGGGCCGATCTCGCGGTACGGGCCGGCGGCGACCGGCGGTGCGTAGCCGAAGAGCACCAGTTCCTCCCCCTCCTCGGCATCGCGCAGGCAGCAGCGCAGTGGTTCTCCGCCACCGGCCAGGAGTGCCTCAACGGGCTGGTCGGCGGCGTCACGGCCGGTCCGTCGGATGGTGTCGAGCGCCGCGGCCGGCAGGGCGTGGACGCGGAACGTGGTGCGGTTCGTCATCCGTCCAGCGTGCCCTGGGGACGGCGCGGGTGCTGGCGGCGATCGGACCTGACGCTGGGCGGCCCGGTCAGCCCCGGTGCACGGCGAGCTGGAGCTCGGTGACGCCCTTCTCCGGCGTGTCCGGGCAGTAGTCCAGATACACCTCTCGGGTGAAGCCGTCGGTGCGGTAGCCGTTCTCCTCGACCCACCGGGCGAGCACCTGCATGCTCTGCTCCACGTCGTCCATCGGGCCGTGGTGGATGATCGTCGCGGCGGTGCGTACGGCGGGCAGGTCCACCACCGCGACGTCGGATGCGCCGGTCGCCCCGACGTCGACGGTCACCCCGGCGTGCACCACCACCGCGTCGCCGTCGTCGCCGGGGGCGGGCTCGTACCAGGCGATGCCCGGCCCCGTCGGCGTGATCCCGGCGGCGGCCAACCGTCGGAACAGCTCCGGGTAGAGCGGCTGGATCACCGGACCGATGTCCTCGCTCTCGTAACTGGGCGCGACCGCCGTCAGCTCCGCGACGCGAACGGGCGCGATCTCCTTGAGTACGACGTCCTGGGTGGTCATCCGACCCTCCGACTCGATCATTCGAAGCCTCGCCTCCACGGCCGCGAGCCGGGCGCTGTCCGCGGTGAGCTGCGCCGCCAGCTGGTTGCGGCGCAACCGCAGCATGCCGCGCAGCTCGGCCACGTCGACAGCATCGTCGACGATCACGCGCACCTGCTCGAGGGTGAGGCCCAGGTCCTTGAGGGCGATCACCCGGTTGAGTCGGCGCAGCTGGTCGGCTTGGTAGAAGCGGTAACCGGTGTGCGGGTCGACGCTGGCGGGGCGCAGCAGGCCGATGCTGTCGTAGTGGCGCAGCATCCGCACCGACACCCGGCCGAGTCTGGCGAAGTCTCCGATGGTGAACATGGTCCCCCCACGCTCGTCCCTGACACGATGTCAGAGTCAAGCGTGGCCCACGCGGTGGTTCAGGGACGGGCCGGGCGTGGGCCGACCAGCCGGCGGACCATCGGCGCGGCGTTCCACTTGGCCGCACCGACCAGGTCGCGGGCATGCTCCAGGACCGTGTAGTCGGGTCGGGTCAGCCCGTCGGCGATGGCCCGGTCCAGGTCGTTGCCGCAGCGGCTCAGCACGCTGTCGAAGTCCCGGCGGACCGGCTCCTGAAGGTCGTAGCCGAACGAGCGGTGCAGCCGGGAGAAGAGCGGCTTGTACAGCCGGACCCGCTCGTGCAGCCCCGACGAGTACGACATCGGGTTCTTCGGGCGGCGCAGGATGTAGTCGGGCAGCACGTCGGCGAACGCCCGCCGGACGATCCACTTCTCCTGCCCGTGACGCAGCTTGAGGCTCAACGGCAGCCGCATCGCCAGCTCCACCACGCTGAGGTCGAGGAACGGCACCCGGGCCTCCACCCCGTGCCCCATGGCCGCCCGGTCGACCCGCTGCAACTCCGTCCGGCACAGGTTGCGGATCCGGTGCAGGAACAGGCGGCGGGCCGCGGCCGGACCGACCTGGTGATACATCGGGTACCCGCCGAACAGCTCGTCGGAGCCGTCGCCGGTGAGCACCACCTTGATGCCCAGGTCACGCAGCCGACGGAAGATCGGCACCGAGACGACCGCGTTGATGATGTCGCCGTACTCGGTCAGCTCGGAGATCCGGATCGCCTCGCGGACGTCGGTGAGCCGGATGTCGCGCGGCCGCAGCTCGACCACCACGTGCGGTACGTCGAGGTCGGCGGCGAGCCGCCGGGCGTACGCCACGTCGGGGCTGTCGGCCACGCCGACCGTCACCGCGACGCAGTCCGGGTGGATGTCGCGCACCTGCCGCAGGGTCAACGAGCTGTCCAACCCACCGGAGAGCACCACCCCGACGGTCAGGTCGGTCTCCACCCGCATGCGGATCGAGTCGCTCAGCGCGGCACGAACGAGCAGCGCCGCCTCGTCCGGGTCGTCGATGACGGGCAGGCCCTCGCCGATGGTGAGCAGGTCGACGTACGGGCTCAGCCGCACGTGTCCGTCCACCTCCGCCCAGCCGTGGTGCCCCGGTGGCACCTCGGCGATCGGGGCGCCATGCCCGACGAGCGCCTTGACCTCGGAGGCGACCTGCAGGCAGCCGGGCCGACGGGACCAGTACAGGGGCTTCACCCCGAGCGGGTCACGCGCCAGGTACGCCCGGCCGGTGGCCCGCTCGACGACCGCGAAGGCGTACTCGCCGCGGAGCCGGGTCACCGCCGCCTCGCCCCACTGCTGGAACGCGGCGAGCAGCACCTCGGTGTCACTCTCGGTGCGGAACGCCTGACCCAGGCGGGTCAGCTGCGCCCGCAGCTCCCGATAGTTGAATATCTCGCCGTTGAAGCAGAGCAGCCAGCGCTCGTCGGTCGAGGTCCACGGCTGCACCGCCCGGTCCCGGTCGACGACCCGCAGCCGGCGGGTGCCGGCGAGCAGCCCATTCTCGGATCGGGTCTCGGTGACCTCACCGCGAGGGGCCAGAACGGCGAGCATCCGCCGGAAGGTCGCCGGGTCGGCCTCGGGGCCGATGCTCAACGCGATGCCGCACACCGGCTCAGACCCCCATCTCAGCCTCGTACGCCCGGCGTAGGCGCCGCCGGGCGGTGGGCGCGAGGCACAGGTGCCAGGCCTGTCCCTCGTCGATCACGTTCAGCTCGCCGGCGTCCTGCCGGTCCAGCAGCAGCTCGGCCAGGGTGTCCCGCGCCCCGAAACGCTCGAACCAGGCCAGCTCGACGTCGACCGAGTAGCCGAGGCAGTGCCCGCTGGGCAGCATCGCGGCGTAGCCCAGGCGGCGCAGCCGGTACTGGTGCTCGGCGCTGCGGACCAGGCTGGTCACCCACAGTGGCGGGGTGGCCGGCGGCGCGGCGGCGGTGAACTCGCGTCCGATGTCGTTGAGCAGCGCCACCACCTCGCGCCGGGCGCGTCGAAACAGCAGCCCGGCGGTGCGCGGGGTGGCGTCCGGTCGGAGCCGGCGGCGCAGCCCGCGCGCGGCCCGGCCCAGCACCGTGGCAGGTTGCTCCTGGTAGCGGAAGCGCAGCAGGTCGCGGCGGCGCAGCCACTCCAGGTCGACCAGTTCGGCGCTGCCGTTGACCTGGTCGTCGGTGACGAACGTCGGAGCGTCCTGCCACCACAGCACGTCGATGCGGGAGAGCAGGTAGATCCGGACCAGCGCGGTGAGGTCACGCGCCGAGGTGCGCGCGTTCGGCTGGTAGCGGGCCATCTCCAGCAGCAGGGTCTCGCGCGCGCCGATCAACCCCTGCGGGGTGGCGTCGAGGACCGCGGCGAGCGCTGGCTCCCGCAATCGCTCGTCGATGAGCACCTGTCGAGCCCGGGTGCTCGCCGCGTCGGCCAGGGCGCCGACCTCGACCAGGAGCTCGGCGACGGCAGCCCGGTAGGCGGCCAGGTCGGGCGTGGCGGCGGCAAGGCGGCGGGGGTCAGATTGGGGGCCGGCGGCGGGCCGGCGCGGTGGGCGACACGGGCGGACCGGGCTGCTGTCCCGGGCTACGGCTGGGCACTCGCATGACGGGGGTCCCTTCTCCGGTCACGACACTGGGTGGTTCGCCCTGTAACACACCGTAATCGTCGGGACCGGAGTGGACCGAACATTCCTCCTATCTACCCCTAAGGGAGCGCGACGTCCGATTGATCGCGGTGGTCCGCCGGCACCAGTCCCTGCACCTCGGCGTACGACGGCAGCCCGTCCAGCGCGGCGATCCCCCCGGCGCGTATCCCGTCGGCGGCGGCGACCGCGGCGGCCAGCCCTGCCCGGAACAGCAGGGAGCCGGTGCTGACCCGGGCCACCCCCGCGCCGCCCAGGTCCTCCAGCCCTGGCCCACCCGGCTGGTACAGCGCGTTCAGCGGAGCGTCGATCCGTTGGGTGAGCACGCGCAGCGTCGCCAGGTCGACGGTGCCGGGCACGAAGATCCCGTCGGCGCCAGCGGCCTGGTAGGCGCGGGCACGGGCGAGGGTCTGCGACAACGGGTCGTCCACCCCGAGCCACCAGGTGTCGGTGCGGGCGTTGACGAACAGGTCCGGCACCGCCGCCTTCACCGCGGCGACCTTGTCGGCGGTGTCCTCGGGGTCGGCGAGGGTACCGTCGGCGCGCCCGTCCTCCAGGTTGATCCCGACCACGCCCAGCCCGGCCAGCTCCGCCACGTACCCGGCGACGGCCGCCGGATCAGCACTGAACCCGGCTTCGACGTCGACGCTGAGCAGCACCGGCAGCGTGGCGAGCCGGCGGGCCAGCGCCAGGGTCTCCCCGGCGGTGGCAGCGGTGCCGTCGGGTCGGCCGGCGGCCGCGGCGACCCCGAGGCTGGTGGTGCCGATCGCCCGGTGGCCACGCGCGGCGAGCGCCGCCGCCGAGGCGTGGTCCCAGGCGTTGGGCAGCAGCAGGGGCAGGCCGGTGTGGTGCAGGGCGCGGAACTCGGCACGGCGGTCAATCATCGGACGCTCACTTCCACGTTCGTCGGCACACGCAGGGTCGGATGTGGCTCATGGCGGAGGTCGGCGCGGGTGCGTCGGCAGCGTTCGCGCAGCACGTCGAGCACCCCGCCGGCGAGAGCCAGGGCATGTCGGTCGCCGGGGCAGCCGCGCTCCCCCGCGCCGAAGGTGAGCAGCCCAGCCTCGGGTCGACCCGGTCGGAACGTCGCCGGCTCGGCGAACACCCGCGGGTCGCGGTTGGCCGCGTCGAACCGCAGCAGCACCGGGCTACCCGGCGGCAGATCCTGCCCGCCCACGCGTACCGCGGCGGTGGTGACTCGGCGGGTCGCCCGTACCGGCGGGTCGAGTCGCAGCACCTCGGCCAGCAGGTCGGCGGTCCCGGCTGGACCCGTCGGGTCACGGCCCGGCCCTGGCAGCAGGTGGTGGGCGGCGGCGCCGATCAGGCCGGCGGTCGCGTCGCACGCCTGGACCAGCAGACCGATCAGGTTGGCCCGTACCTCCGGCGGGGCCGGCGGCGCCAGCGCCAGCAGCGTCGCCACCGCCCGGTCGGCCCGCCGGGTCAGGGCCACGTCAACCCCCGGGTGGTACGCAGTGGCGACGACCGCGACCGCCGTCCCGGCGGCTGCCGGATCGGCGAGTCCGAGACGACCGGCCAGCACCCGCAGCGGCACCGGCCGGGCCAGTGCGCGCATCACGTCGAGGTGGTCACCGGCCCGGTCCAGGACGGCGACGGTCAGCCGGGCGGTCTCCTGCCGCAGTTCGTCGGGGTCCAGCTCGGCCAGCGCGGTCACCCCGATCGCCCGGCGATCGGCGTGCCGCTGTGGCGGACTGAACCGACTGACCGTGGCACGCAGCCAGGCGAGCGTGCCGGGCGGGCCGCTGTCGACGGCCGGCACCCGGAGGGCCGGGTCGGTCAGCGCCGTCCGCACGTCGGCGTGCCGCGTCATCCACCAACCACGCCCCGGTGCGAACGAGGGCGGGCCGCATTCCGGTGTTTCCGCGGCGGGAGCAATGTGAGGCCACCTGTCAGTCACCGCCCGACCGTAGAACCCGAACCCTTCGCTCCCCACCGAACAGTCCCGCCTGCGCCACGCCCCACCGGCCAAGATCGTGCTCGATCCTGGATCGAGTGGCCTCGTCACCACCGGAGACCACTCGATCCAGGATGTTGTGCCATGCCGCAGCCCGCCGCCGGCGCGGCGGGCGGCGGGCGGCGGGCGGCGGGCGGCGGGCGGCGGGCGGCGGGCGGCGGGCGGCGGGCGGCGGGTCAGGCTCGGCCGCTGGTCGGTGCCGGGGTCGTGTCGGGGGTGAGGGTGCTGTCGGGAACGTGCAGGGTTTCGGCCAGGGCGGCGCGGCCGGTCGGGGTGAGACGGACGGCGCGGCCACTGCCCTGGGTGATCCAGCCCAGGTCGGTGAAGCGGCGGCAGAGCGCCGCGCCGAGCGACCCGGCCAGGTGTGGGCGGCGCTCGGTCCAGTCCAGGCAGTCGCGGACCACCGGGCGTCGAGCGGCGCGCAGCACGTCCACCGGTATGCCCAGCTCGGTCGCCCACGCCCACCCGTCGGCGGTCAGCGCCAACCCGCTGGAGCGGTCCAGCCGTCCGTCGGCCAGCAGCGCGTCGTACATCAACACACCCAGCCGTCCGGCGAGGTGGTCGTAGCAGGTCCGGGCGTACGCCAGGGCGGCGCTGGCGGTCGCCGCGCGCAGCGAGCCGGTCGGCGGGGATGGGGCCGGGGCGTGTCCGGCGAGGTGCTCGATCAGCTGGGCCACCGATGGCCCGGCCAGCCGCAGGTAGCGGTGCCGCCCCTGCCGTTCCTCGACCAGCAGCCCGCCCCCGACCAGCCGGGTGAGATGGTCGCTGGCCGTCGATGGCGCGACTCCGGCACGGCGGGCCAACTCCCCGGCCGTCCAGGCCCGGCCATCGAGCAGGGCGAGGCAGATCCCGGCGCGGGTGCCGTCGGCCAGCAACGCGGCCAGCTCGGCCATCCCCCGCCCCTCGGTGCCACCACTCATGGCCCCATCATCGCCGGACCGTCGGCGCTCCGGTCGGCCGGGTTCGATCGGCGCGCCGATCCGCGTTCCCTTTACAACGTTGTATCCATCGTTGTAGAAACGAGGACACCGCCATCCACTCCCCGAGGCAGGTCCATATGCGACACCTTCGCCGCGGCGGCGCGCTCGTCGCCGCGCTCGGTCTGATCCTGGCCACGACCGCGCCCCTACCAGCCGCCGGCTCCGATGGTCCGTCCCGCTACCGCAATCCGATCTCGGTCGGCGTGGGCGACACGTTCGCCGACCCGGTCATCGTGCGAGGCGACGACGGCTTCTGGTACGCCTACGGCACCACCGACCCCCTGCGCGAAGGTGAGCACGAGTTCCACCACGTGCCCACCGCCCGCTCTGCCGACCTGATCGACTGGACCTACGTCGGGGACGCGTTCGGCCCCGACCAGCGCCCGCCGTACGCGGCTTCCGGGGCCGCATTCTGGGCCCCTGACGTGCGCAGAGTCGGTGACCGATGGGTCATGTACGTGACGGTCACCGACACCACCGTCTCCACCGAGGGCAGTGATTACGCCATCGGCGCGGCCACCGCCCCCACCCCGACCGGGCCGTGGACCTTCGCCGCCCAGCCGGTCGTCGCCCCGCGCCCCGGCGGTGGCGGTGGCTACCTGTGGACCATCGACCCCAGCCAGTTCACCGACATCGACGGCCGCGGTTACCTCTACTACGGCAGCTACTACGGCGGCATCTCGGTCACCGAGCTCAGCCCCGACGGGCTGACCGCTGTTGGCGCACCGACGCAGGTCGCGATCGACAACAAGTTCGAGGGCAGCTACGTGCTGCGTCACGACGGCTGGTACTACCTGTTCGCCTCTACCGCGAACTGCTGCGCCGGCCCGGCCACCGGCTACTCCGTCCAGGTCGGACGCGCGCGCGGCCCGCGCGGCCCGTTCACCGACCGCGACGGCGTCGCGTTGACCGCGTCCCGGGCCGGTGGCACGCCGGTGCTCACCCAGAACGGCAACCGGTGGATCGGCACCGGCCACAACGGCTTCCTCACCGACCTGTCCGGGCAGGACTGGATCGTCTACCACGCCATCGACCGCGCCGACCCGTACCTCGACGAGCCGTTCGGCATCAACGAACGCCCGATGCTGCTGGACCGCCTGGACTGGATCGACGGCTGGCCGACGGTGAACGCCGGTGCCGGCCCGTCCGAGGGCGTCCGGCCCGCGCCGGTCACCACCGGCCGGATCGACGACCGGTTCGACACCGCCGGGCTGTCTGACTGGCGACGGGACGCCGGCACGTGGCGGGTCGCCGACGGCCACCTCACCGGCAGTGGCGCGCTGACCAGCCGTACCACCGTCGGCGGCGACGTGCGCGCGGAGGCCGACCTACGGCTGACCGGCGCGGCCAGCGCGGGGCTCACCCTCTCCGACCGGGTCCAGGTCCGGGTGGACGCGGCGGGCGGCCGCCTGGTCGCCAGCGACGGCCGCCGCCGCGCCACCGCGCCGCTGCCCGCCGGGTTCGACCCGGCCGACCGACACAACCTGGCCATCGAGGTACGGGGTCAGCAACTGGTCGCCGAGGTGAGCCCGGCCCGCCTCGGCGATCAACTCGCCGTGGTGTCGCTGCGGCTGGACCGCCCGGTCGCCGGTCGACCCGGGCTGGTTACGACCGGTGGCCAGGCCGAGTTCGACAACGTCAGCGTGGCCCGGCTGTTCCAGCCGGCGAAGCGGGCGGTGCCCGAGCCCCGGGCCGGGGCGCCGCTGCGGGCGTACTCCGACGAGTTCAGCGACGGGCTGGACGGCGACTGGCAGTGGGTACGCGAGGACCCGGCGGCCACCGTCTCCGGCGGCGCCCTGCGCTGGCCCGTGCAGGCCGCGGACCTGACCGGCACCGGCAACACGGCGGGCGTGCTGCTGCGCGACGCGCCGAACGGCGACTACGTCGTCGAGACGAAGGTGACGCTGGACCTGGGCGAGGAGACCGTCCGCAACTACCAGCAGGCCGGTCTGGTCGCCTACGTGGACGACGACCGGTTCGCCCGGCTCACCCAGGTGGCGATCTGGAACACCCGGCAGGTCGAGTTCGGCTACGAGCTGCCCTTCGCCGGCCAGCCGGTCTACGGCGGCAGCATCGTCGGCGCCCCGGCCACCACCACCTGGCTACGCCTGGCGCACCACGTCGACCCGACCACCGGGGAACACGAGTTCCGGGCCGGCTCCAGCCGGGACGGGCGTACCTGGACCTGGGGTGCGGTGTGGACCTTCCCGGCCGACACCACCCCCCGGATCGGACTGGTCGCGCACGGCGGTGCCGAGCCTCCGGTCACCGCCGAATTCGACTACCTGCGCTTCTACCGCTAGGCGGCGGAACCTGGACGCGGCAAGCCGGGCCTGACCCGCCCAGCAGCGGCTCAAGATCTGCGCAAGAACAGGGAAAGTGCTGCCTCCGCGAGGTGTGAGGCAGCACTTTCCCTGTAGTTGCGCGGATCATGCTGGTCGTCGTCCTGCGGGACAGTCGCGTCGCGTACCCGCGCCTATCCGAGCCGGGTCACCGTTCGATCCGTGCCGTCGTAGCTGCGGGCCGCGACGAACGTGCCCGCCGGCCGCTGGCCGCCAGCAACAGCCCGGGCCAGCCGCAGATCCGCGTTGCGAAACCGCAGCGCCAGGCTCAGGTGCGGCACCCACGCACCCGGCGCGTGCCACGGTCGAAGTCCGTCGGCCTGGGCGAGGACGTCCCAGACGGCGGCGTGCAGCACGGTCAGCGCCGGCGTGGGACGTACGAGCCAGACCAACGGGGCGGTGCCGTCGAGAACGACAACGCGATCGAGTGTGACCGGCATCGGCAGCGCGGCATCGAACACCTCGGCCAGCCGATGCTCGACTCCGGGCGAGAATTCGTCCACCGCGGCGAGGGTGAGGTGCGGTCGGTTGGTCGGGTGGGTGTTGCGGGCCAGGCTGGGCAGCCCCGCCGCCGCCAACCGCTCCCAGGTCGACCGGACCTCAGTCTCCAACCCGGCCGAGCAGACCAGTTCCACCGTACGCACGCGCCCACGCTAGCCGGGCGGTCAGCGCGAGATCCCCGGGCAGTACACCTAGCCCGAAACCGGATTGACTTCGCCGGCGATCCGGGCCCGGTGGACCAGGTCGAAGACGGCGACGGTGGTGATGGTCGCCGCGCCCAACAGACCCACCGCCAGCGGCGGGAGTCGCGCCGCAACCGGGCTCAGGATCAGACACGCCGTCACGGCCGCCAGGCAGTGCTTCGTCAGGCGGCCGAACACCCAGATCTCGAAGATCATCCGCCCGACGAGGAAGGTCAGTGGCCCGATCAGAATCGCCACGACGTTGCCGGCCGACCGCTGTCCGTCGGGCTCCTTCAGCATCAACTCCCCTCCGATGCCGGTGAGCAGGATGCCCGCCACCATCACCAGGTGGGTGTAGCTCGCCCGCAGGTTGAGCCGGTACGGGTCCGCCGCGGTGTTGATCTTCATGGCGAGGCTGGTCGTGGTGCGATAGAAGTAGGTCCACCAGAGAAAGACCACCGTCCAGAAGGTGATCAGAAATGCGGTGGTGTCCTCCAGATCCCGCGTCGACAGCCGGTAGAAGTTGCCGGTGGCCAGGATCGTCTCGCCGAGGGCCAGGATGATGAACTGCCGGTACCGCTCGTTCAGGTGTTCACCCGAGAGGTGCCACTCGGCTGCTCGTGCCCGACCGAGCCACGGAACAGGCCACCCCAGGACCGGCCCCGAGTAGTCGATCGCCAACGCGCACGCCCACAACAGGACTCGCGTTTCGCCGCCGCTGGCCGCGGCCCCGGCGAACCAGATCGTCGCGGACATCAGATACCAGACGATTCCCCGTACCGGCCGGCGCCAGGCAGGGGTGCCGCGCAGATAGAGGGCCATGACCAGGGTACGGCCGAGGTGGATCCCGAGGTACGCGCTCACGAAGACGAAGGCCTGGTCACCGAAGGCGTCCGGAACGTTGATGGACATCAGCAGACTGCCGAGCATCACGCAGATGATCAGGATCTGCACGGTGGGTCGTTCACAGTCGAGACTGTCGGTCGCCAGGTTGGTGTTGTACCAGATCCACCAGAAGGCGAGCAGGAAGATCACGGCTTGCGCGTCGGCGAGCAAGCTGGGCTCCTCGACCAGGGTCGCCGACAGCCGGCCGAGGGTGAAGATGAAGACGAGGTCGAAGAACAGTTCGACGGCACTGGACCGCACCGGGTCGACCGGGCCCGCCGCGACCTTTCTGGGCATTTGCCCATCTTTGCAGCAGATGAGGACACGAGCCCGACTGGCCGTGAAGATCAGTCAGAGCCAGCCGTTGTCCCGGGCGGTGCGGACCGCCTCGGCCCGGTCAGGTGCGCCGAGCTTCTGGACGGCGGCGGACAGGTGGTTGCGCACCGTGCCGGTGGACAGGTGCACCCGGCGGGCGATCACCGCGACCGGGGCGCCGAACTCGGCCAGCCGCAGCGTCTCCAGCTCCCGGGGGGTCAGCGGGCACGGGGGCAGGGTCAGCGCGTCAGCGGCCAGCGACGGGTCGACGTAGCGGCCACCGCCGTGCACCCGGCGGATCACGTCGGCGAGCGCGCCGCCCGGCGAGCCCTTGCGCAGGAACCCTCTCGCGCCAGCGGTCAGTGCCTGGCGCAGGTGCCCGGGGCGGCCGTGCCCGGTCAGCACCACCACCGCGCATTCGGGTCGCGCCCGGGTCAGCTCGGCGGCCACCCCGATGCCGTCCAGACCGGGCATCTCCAGGTCCACCACGGCGACGTCCGGACGGTGCGCCAGCGTCGCGGTGACCGCCGTCGGCCCGTCGACGGCGTGTGCCACCACCTCGATGTCCGGCTCCAGACCGAGCAGCGCGGCGACCGCGACCCGGATCAGGTCCTCGTCATCGGCGAGCAGGACGCGGATCACGACGGCACCGGCACGATGGCCTCGAGGGTGAACACCGCATCCTCCCGGCGTACCCGCAACTCGCCCCCGGCGGCGGCGAGCCGGTCGGCCAACCCGCGCAGCCCGTGGCTGTGCGCGTCCGGACCATGGTCGTCGGCGCCGTCGTTCACCACCGTCATCCTGGCCACGTCGTCCTCCCGATCGATGCGGATCCGGCACCAGTCGGCCCGGCTGTGCCGCAGCACGTTCGTGCCCGCCTCGCGCAGCACCGCCGCCAGTTCGGTCGCGGCGGCCTGCGGCAGGTCCGCGGGCGGCGGCAGGACGGTGCACCGCACGCCACAGGAGCGCAACACCCCTACGACCGCGGCGAGCTGTTCGTCGAGGTCGACGGCCCGGTAGCCGTGCACGGTCTCCCGTACCTCCGTCAGCGCGGACGCGGCCAACTGTTGCACCTCGGCGGCTTCCCGACCGGCCCGTTCCGGGTCGACCGGTGCGAGCCGGGCGGCGAGTTCGGCCTTCAACGCGATCACCGTGAGACGGTGCCCCAGCACGTCGTGCACGTCACGGGCGAAGCGCAGCCGCTCCTCCGCGGCGGCCAACCGGGCCAGGGCGGCCTGACCCTGCCGGGCCTCCACGAGGAGGTCCCAGAACCAGACCTGGAACCCGTTCACGGCGGCGACGGCCACCCCGATCCCGCCGGTCACGGCGAGGTGGCGCGGGACGGAACCACCGGTCCACCAGGCGACCGCCACCGCCACCAGCAGGACGCCGGCCGCCAACGCCAGCGCGGCCCGCAACCGCACCAGCAGAGGTGCCATCCCGATCAGTGCCGCACCGAGCCAGGCCCAGGTCGGCCACGCGCCCGCCGCCACCGGCCCCACCAACGGCACGGTCAGCACCGCCACCCCGGCCAGTCCCACCTGAGCGCGGCGCCGCCAGCGCGGGTCGAGCCAGGGCGTGACGGCCGCGTACAGCACACATGTCTGGGCGATCACGAAGGCGAGGATGCCGACCGCGCCGAGCGCCACCCGGCCCGGATGGGGCTCGCGGGTCAGGCCGACCGCCGGCAGCAGGACGCTGCCCCAGACGCCGGTCGCCAACGACAACAACGTCGCCTGCCGGGCACGGTGCAGCCGGCGGTCCGCCCGGGGTGTCACCGCCTCGCTCGCCACGCACCGATCCTAGGACCGCCCGACGCACGGTCCACCCCCACGAACGTCACGGTCGGACCGTGCGAACCGCACGGGTTTCCGGTGACGGACGAGCCTGTCGGCCGCTGCGGCGCCCCGGCAGGGTCAACGGCATGGAAGAGACACGGATGTACGCGGACACCACGGTCGTACCGGCGTCGGGGCCGCTGCCGACCGACCAGCCGGCGCCCTCGCACGCGACACCGACCGGCGGCACGCGGCGGTTGCTGCGGCACCTCGGCGAGATGGCGCTGGCGATGCTCGCCGGGATGCTGCTTCTCGGCCCGCTGTGGGACGCGGTCGGCGCCGCGTGGGGGCTCGCCGGGTCACTGGGCCGCCCGGAGGTGGCCGCGCTGGTGATGGCCACGAACATGACGGTCGGGATGACGGTGTGGATGCGCTACGGGGCGCACGGCTGGCCGGCGGTCGGCGAGATGGCGGCGGCGATGTACGTGCCGTTCCTGCTGCTGCTCGTGCCCTTTCGGGCCGGCCTGCTCGACGGTGACGCGCTCCTGCTCGGCGGTCACCTGCTGATGATTCCCGCGATGGTGCTGGTAGCGGTGCGCCACCGGCACGAGACGCCGGTGCCCGTGCGCCGGCACCCGGCGGTGGCGGCGCTCGCCCACCGCTGGCCGACCGGGCTGGCGCTGCTGATGACCGTGGACATGTGGGTGGAACCGAAGGTGTTCAGCCCGTGGACGATGCTGGTGCTGCCCGGCGGCTATCTGCTGATCGGAGTGGTCCGCCGCACGCTGCGCGGGCCGGGCGTGCTCGTCACCCAGCTGGCCGGCCTGGTCGGCTGGGTCGCCCTGACGCTGGTCGCGGTCGCTGCCGGCGGGCGGACAGCCGCGTGGCTGGTGGCGTTCGGTTGGTTGGCGCACGCCGGCTGGGACCTGATCCACCACCGCACCGGCCGGGTGGTGCCGCGCGGATACACCGAGTGGTGCGGAGTGTTCGACGCGGCGCTGGCGGGCACCATGATCCTGGCAATCCTGACCACCGGCGCCTGACCGGACCGCCCGCCGACCGGCACGTGGCGGCTCTTGTGGCGGTCGGCGCAGCGGCCACGACGGCGTAATGAAAGGCTTGGCACATGAGTTCCGCACCTGCACAGCACGACGCACCGATCGACGCACCGACTGACGCCACCCCCGCCGACACCGAAGAGGTGTATGCCTTCACCGAGCTCGGGCTGCGTCCCGAGCTGCTGGGCGCGCTGTCCGCCCTCGGGTACGAGGAGCCGACCCCCATCCAGCGGGAGGCCATCCCGCCGCTGCTGGAGGGTCGGGACCTGCTGGGTCAGGCGGCCACCGGCACCGGCAAGACGGCGGCGTTCGCGCTGCCGCTGCTGAACCTCATGACGGCACACCGCCAGGGCGGCGACCCGGTGGCACTGGTGCTGGTCCCGACCCGGGAGCTGGCGGTGCAGGTGTCCGAGGCGTTCCACCGCTATGGCAAGGACCTGGGCGCGCGGGTGCTGCCGATCTACGGTGGGCAGCCGATCGGGCGGCAGCTGCGGGCGTTGGACAGCGGCGTCGACGTCGTGGTGGCCACCCCCGGGCGGGCCCTCGATCACATCGCCCGGGGCACCCTGCGCCTCGGCGGGCTGGCCACGGTGGTGCTCGACGAGGCCGACGAGATGCTCGACATGGGCTTCGCCGAGGACATCGAGGCGATCCTGGAGCACGCTCCGACGGAGCGTCAGACGGTGCTCTTCTCGGCCACCATGCCGTCGCGCATCGACGGGATGGCCCGGCAGCACCTGCGTGAGCCGGTCCGGATCGAGATCGGCCGGGAGCAGACGGTCGCGGGTGAGGCGCCCCGGGTACGGCAGAGCGCGTACATCGTGACGCGGGCGCACAAGCCGGCCGCGCTGGGCCGGGTGCTGGACGTGGAGTCGCCCACCGCGGCGATCGTGTTCTGCCGCAGCCGGGAAGAGGTCGACCGGCTGACCGAGACGATGAACGGCCGGGGTTACCGCTCCGAGGCGCTGCACGGCGGCATGAGCCAGGAGCAGCGCGACCGGGTCATGGGCCGGCTGCGGGCGGGCACCGCCGACCTGCTGGTGGCCACCGACGTGGCGGCCCGTGGGCTGGACATCGAGCAGCTCACCCACGTCGTCAACTACGACGTGCCGTCGGCCCCGGAGTCGTACGTGCACCGGATCGGTCGGGTGGGCCGGGCCGGGCGGGAGGGTGTCGCGATCACTCTCGCCGAGCCGCGCGAGCACCGGATGCTCAAGACCATCGAGCGGGTGACCGGGCAACGGATCACCATCGACAAGATCCCCACCGTGGCCGACATGCGTACCCGGCGGCTGGAGCTGACCCAGGCGGCGCTGCGGGAGAGCCTGCTGGAGGACGACCTCGACCCGTTCCGGGTGATCGTGGAGACGCTGACCGACGAGTTCGACCTGATGGAGGTCGCCCTCGCCGCCGTGAAGTTGGCCCACGAGGTGACGTCGCCGGGGTCCGACGACGAGGAGGAGATCCCGCAGGCGCCGGTGCGCAGCTCCCGCGAGGGTCGACCGGAGACCGGCGGCCGGGGCGGCGATCGGCGTGGCGGGGGCCGGCCGCGCTCGGGCGGCGGCAACACCGTCCAGGTCTTCGTCGGCCTGGGCCGACGCGCAGGTGTGCGCCCGCAGGATCTGGTCGGCGCGATCACCGGGGAGACCGGGATCCGCGGCCGGGACATCGGCTCGATCGAGATCGCCGACCGGTTCTCGCTGGTGGAGGTGCCGCAGGCGGTGGCCGACGACGTGATCTCGGGCCTGCGCTCCAGCACGATCAAGGGCCGCAAGGCCACGGTGCGTCGCGATCGCGGGGGCGACGAGCGCTGAGCCCGCCGCTGGCGACCGCCGGGGTACGACGGTCGCCGGCGGCGCGGATCAGAAGGAGTACGGGCCGAACCGGCCCCACGCCACCACGGCCGCCAGGACGAGCAGCACCGCGCAGGTGATCGCGCCCTGGATCTCCGTCTTTCGCCGGTCGCCGGTGTCCTGCTTCTTCATGTCACGCAGGTGCACCAGGATGCCGCCGATCATGACGATGACCAGGCCGACGGCGGCGAGGGGGGTGAGCACGGTGGCGATGCCGGTGAGCGGGGGCAGCACCAGCCCGAGGGCGGCCAGCAGCTCGACGGCGCCGAGCGCCTTGACCTGGGTCGGCGGGACCGGGTCCACCCACCGCATCAGCTCGCGCAGTTTGTCCTTGGGCTGGGTCAGCTTGGCAAAGCCAGCGCCGGCGAAGACGACGGCGAGCAGGATCTGGATGATCCAGAGCACCACGTTCACGGGGGTTCCTCCAGGGGGCCGCCTCGCGGCGGAGAGGTAGTTGAAGGTTCAAGCGAGACAGTAGACCTCTCCGCGCGTACCAAAGGACCCCCGCCGTCCGAAGACGGCAGGGGTCCTTGTGCTTGTAGCGTCAGACCGTGAAGAGCGCCGGACCGTCCAGCGCCTCGACGTCGGCCGGGCGCAGCGCCAGGGCGAGCACGTCGGCCACGTCGGCCAGGGTGTGCACGGTCAGCGCCTCGCGCACCTCGGTCGGCAGGTCGTCCAGGTCGGGCTCGTTGCGCGCCGGGATGATCACCTCGGTGAGGCCGGCCCGGTGTGCGGCGAGCAGCTTCTGCTTCACCCCACCGATCGGCAGCACCCGACCGGAGAGCGTCACCTCGCCGGTCATCCCGAACTCGGGGCGGACCGGGCGGCCGGTGACCAGCGACGCCAGGGCCGTCACCATGGTGATGCCGGCACTCGGGCCGTCCTTGGGCACCGCGCCCGCCGGGACGTGCAGGTGGATGCGCCGTCCCGCCAAGGCGTTCGGGTCGATGCCGAGCCGACGCCCGTTGGAGCGCAGGTACGACAGGGCGATGTGCGCCGACTCCTTCATCACGTCACCGAGCTGGCCGGTCAGGGTCAGCCCCGGCTCGCCCTCCATGCTGGTCGCCTCGATGAAGAGCACGTCACCACCGGCGCCCGTGACCGCGAGGCCGGTTGCCACGCCGGGCACCGCGGTCCGCTCGGCCGACTCCGGGGTGAACTTCGGCCGCCCCAGGTAGCCGGTCAGGTTGTCGGTGTCGACGCGTACCGGGGTCGGGTCGGTCGCCAGGGCCACCGCCACCTTGCGCAGGATCTTGGCCAGGCCACGCTCGAGCTGCCGTACGCCGGCCTCCCGGGTGTACTCCCCCGCGATCAGCGCGAGAGCCTCGTCGGCGACGCTGACCTCGTCGGCGGTCAGCCCGGCCCGCTCCCGCTGCCGGGGCAGCAGGTGGTCCCGGGCGATGGCGACCTTCTCGTCCTCGGTGTATCCGTCCAGGGTGACCAGCTCCATCCGGTCCAACAGCGGACCGGGGATGGACTCCACCACGTTCGCGGTGGCCAGGAAGAGCACGTCGGACAGGTCCAGGTCGACCTCCAGGTAGTGATCCCGGAAGGTGTGGTTCTGAGCCGGGTCGAGCACCTCCAGCAGGGCGGCGGCCGGGTCGCCGGCGTAGCCGGCGGAGACCTTGTCCACCTCGTCGAGGAGCACGACCGGGTTCATCGAGCCGGCCTCGCGCAGCGCGCGGACGATCCGGCCGGGCAACGCGCCCACGTAGGTGCGGCGGTGACCGCGGATCTCCGCTTCGTCGCGGACGCCGCCGAGCGAGACCCGCACGAAGTTGCGCCCGAGCGACCGAGCCACGGACTCGCCGAGACTGGTCTTGCCCACCCCGGGAGGACCGGCGAGGGCGAGGACCGCGCCGGAGCCGCGACCGCCGACCACGCCGAGGTTGCGCTCCGCACGCCGGTTGCGCACGGCCAGGTACTCCAGGATGCGGTCCTTCACGTCGGCCAGGCCGGCGTGGTCGGCGTCGAGCACCGCCCGGGCCGCGGCCAGGTCGGTGTTGTCCTGGGTACGCGTGCCCCACGGCATCTCGAGCACGGTGTCCAGCCAGGTGCGGATCCAGCCCGCCTCCGGGGAGGCGTCACTGGCCCGCTCCAACTTGCCGACCTCGCGCAGGGCCGCCTCGCGGACCTTCTCCGGCAGCTCGGCGGACTCGACCCGGGACCGGTAGTCGGCCGAGCCGTCCGGCTCGTCCTCGCCCAACTCCTTGCGGATCGCGGCGAGCTGCTGGCGCAGCAGGAACTCCCGCTGGGACTTCTCCAGCCCTTCGCGGACGTCACTGTTGATCTGCTCGGTGACCTCCTGCTCGGCCAGGTAGTCCTTCACCCAGCCGACCAGAAACTCCAGCCGGGCGGTGACGTCCGGCGCGGCGAGCAGTTCGGTCTTCTGGTCCAGGGTCAGCCAGGGCGCGTAGCCGGCCGAGTCGGCCAGTTCGGAGAGGTCGGTCATCCGCTCCACCGCGTCGATGACCTGCCAGGCGCCTCGCTGCTGGAGCACGGAGGTCACCAGGGCGCGGTACTCGCGGGCGAGTTCCCGGGCGCGGCCGGCGGGAGCGGGTTCGTCGAGTTCGGTCGCCTCGACCCAGAGTGCGGCGCCGGGGCCGGGCACGCCGGAGCCGATCCGGGCCCGGGACAGGCCACGGATGACGGCGGCGGGCTCACCCTCGGGTAGCCGGCCGACCTTCTCGATGGTGGCGACCACGCCGACCGGGCCGTACTCGCCGTCGATGCGGGGCACGGCCAGCAGCTTGCGGTCGCCGGTCGCCCGCGCCGCGTCGATCGCGGCCTGGGTGGTCGGGTCGAGGGTCACCGGGATGACCATGCCGGGCAGCAGCACGGCGTCGGTCAGGGGAAGTACCGGAAGAGTTGCCATCGAACACCTGCTATCGCGTTGAGTTGAGCGTGTCTCACTCAAGTAACAAAGCGTTCCCCTTGTTCCGATCTGTGGCCCAGGACACTGTCCGCCCGTCCCGTCGGGGTCGCCCGGGACCGGCGGGCGACCCGACGAGGCGCATCAGGTGAGCTTGCTCTTCACCGTGTTCACGACCGAGCCGGCCACACCCGGGTTGGTGCCGTACAACCGCGGATCCCCCGGAGGCAGCACCGGCTCCGGGGCGTTCGCCCGCGGGCTGTCGCCGTACCGGAACTCGCCCTTGCCATCCGGCGTGGGCCCGGACGCCCAGCGCCCCTCGTTGGCGTCGGTGCCCGAGGAGAAGCTCAGGTAGGTGTAGCCGAACTCCTCGGTGAACTCGCCAGAGTCCGGGAATGCCTCCGGCACCGGCATGTCCTCCAGCCCGTCCTCCTTGAGCTGCTCGATCGCCGCCAGCCACATGTTCTGGTGCATGGTGTCGCGGGCCAGCAGGAAGCGCAGCATCTGCTTGACCCCCGGGTCGTCCGTCATGTTGAACAACCGGGCGACCTGGAGCCGACCCTGCGCCTCCGCGGTGACGTTGAGCTGGAAGTCGGCCAGCAGGTTACCGCTGGCGGTGACGAACGAGCCGTTCCAGGGCACCCCGTTGGCGTCGGCGGGCAAGGCCCCGCCACCGCCATGGATGAAGTGCGCCGGGTTCGACGCGGCGAAGGTCGCCGCGCCCCCGGGGTTGTCCGCGATGCCCTCCGACAGCGACAGCGGCGCGTTGTCCAACAGTCGGGTGATCATCGTGACGATCATCTCGACGTGGCCCATCTCCTCGGTGCCGACGTCGAGCAGCAGGTCCTTGTACTTCCCGGGCAGCCGGCAGTTCCAGCCCTGGAAGAGGTACTGGTTGGCCACCGTCATCTCGCCCCACTTGCCGCCCAGAACCTCCTGCAACCGGCGGGCGAACGCGGCGTCCGGGCCGTCCGGCTTGGCCTCGAACTGCAGATCCTTGACATGGCTGAACATCTGACCTCCTCGGGTACCGACAGTGGTAGCGAGGCGGTTCCCGCCTCGCTGACCCGAGCGGGCCAACCCGTGTCCCGCTCGGGTCAGGGCACCGGGCGAGCCATCGGCAGCAGCACCTCCAGCGCCACGCCGCGCGGCCGCAGCCGGTGCACCCGCAGCGCTCCCCCATCCGTCACAATGAGCTGCCGCACGATCCACAGCCCCAACCCGGACATCCCGACGGCCGGCGCCGGGCGGCGCAACGCGGCCAGCAGGGCATCGTCGACCCGACCCTCGTCGGTCACCAGGATGCTCAGGCCGGGACCGCGCAGCGTGGCGTAGAGCCCGATCTGCCCGTCCGGCGGCCCGTGCCGCAGCGCGTTCTCCACCAGGTTGACCAGCACCTGCCGGGTCCGACCCGCCGGCACCGGGCAGGAACCCGCCCGCCGGGTGGCCCGCGCACGCCGCCGACCCGCCGGAACCAGCGCCGCCGCCTCGCGCAGGATGCCCGCCAGCGGGACGACCGACTCCGGTTGTGGGGTCAGCGCCAGCGCCCCGGTGCCGGCGGTCGCGTCGCGCAACAGGCTCTGCAGGTGGACGGCCTGGTCGCGGGCCAGCTCGGTGATCGCCCGCCGGTCGGCGCTGGTCAGCTCGCGACGCTCGTCGGCCAGCGCGCGGGTCAGCGAGGTCAGGGTGCTGATCGGCGTACGGAACTCGTGGCACAACACCCGCAGCAGCAACTCCGAATCGGCCTCCGGTGGTCGGATGTCACCGGGTGCGGGCTCGGTTCGGCGCAACCCTCGCAGCAGGCCCTGCAAACCGTGCCGTGCGCGCATCCACCCAACTCCCCTCGTTCGGTGCGTACCCGCATGATCGGTACCCGCTGGGGAACGGCCCAGACATGCCGGGAGCCTCCACCATTCGACTCGTTGTCGTGGACGATCACCCCCTCTTCGTCCGCGGCCTGGAGTTGCTGCTCCCGATCACCACCGACGGCCGGGCCGAGGTGGTCGGCTCGACCGGCGACGCCGCCGCCGCGGCGGCGCTGATCAGCCACTGCCGCCCCGACCTGGCCCTGGTCGACCTGCACATGCCGCCGCCCGGGGGCATCCGGGCGGTGGCCGCGATCCGGCGGACCACCCCACGGGTACGGGTGGTCGCGATGTCCGGTTCCGCCGATCCCGCACCGGCGCTGGCGGCGCTGCGGGCCGGTGCCGAGGGGTTCCTGCCGAAAACCAGCGAACCGGAGGCGCTACTGCCCCCGCTGCTGGCCATCCTCGACGGCTGGGCGGTGCTGCCGGCCCCACTGCTGCATGCCATTCTGCGGCCCACGCACGCCGCGTCGGTCGATCTCGACGGCGAGGAACGTCGGTTGCTGCGGGCGATCGCCTCCGGCCGCAACACCGTCGACATCGCCGAAGAACTGCACGTCTCGGAGCGGACGGTGAAACGAATGACCGCCGCGTTGCTGCGCAAGCTGCGGGTGTCCAACCGGGCGGAGGCCGCCGCCGTCGCCGGGCAGACCGGTCTCCTCGGCGAATGAAGCCCCTTCATCGCACCGATTCACGGTTTGCTCGGTAACGGAATCGCGACGCGCCGAATGAATGGGGGCATATTGTTGCGGATTCCCGGGGTGATAGGTCAGACTTTGGACACATCCCGCCGCACACAGGGAGTAATCGGCAATGGCGAGAAAAGTAATCACGGTCCTGACCGACGACCTCGACGGTGGGAAGGCCGACCGGACGGTCGAGTTCAGTCTCGACGGCGTGGCCTACACGATCGACGTCTCGGACGAAAATGCCGGTGTCCTGCGCAAGGCGCTGGATCCGTACATCAATGCGGGTCGGCGGATCGGGCGCGGCCCGGTGGAGAGCACCCGCGCAGTCCGGCGACCGGGGCGACCCACCGGTGCCGGAATGGATCGGGAGCAGAACCGGGCCATCCGGGAATGGGCCGTCAAGAACGGCTACAAGATTTCCGAACGGGGCCGGATCCCGGTTGAGGTCGTCGAGGCGTACAAGGGCCGCTGACACAGGAGTTGACGACGGGGTCCCGCCGAAAACGGCGTGACCCCGTCGGATTGTCCGGACACCGGAAACAACGCGGCGGCCGGTCACCCAGGGCTGTCGCCCCCGGTGACCGGCCGCCGCTGGCAGTTCCGGTCAGTTGACGGTGATACGCACCGAGTCGAATGCGGGAGTCTGGTTGGCCCGCTCCATCATCGGCAGACGGTGCGAACCGTCACCGGCCCAGACGGAGCACTGCGCGGTACCCGACTCCGGCAGACCCGGAATCTGAATCGTCACCTCGTCGGGCTGGGCACCACCGCGGCCGTCCTCGGTCGCGACGAAGAACGCGGGCACCTCCTGGGGCTCCGGCGGGGCGGTCAGGCTGTCCAGCATCCGGCAGGCGGTGTGGAAGTGGCCCCGGACCAGGCCCTGGTCGTTGAGCAGCGAGCTCTCCACGTAGTAGCCACCCTGACCGGCGGCCAGGAAGCGGTCGCGGATCAGGTTGCGGGTGCTGACCCGCAGGGTGAAGGCCTGGTTCTGGCCGACCTGCTGGGGGAACTGGGTGATCAGCAGCGACGGGTTGTTGGCGGCCGCGCCGACCTCACCGAACTCGGTGCTCACGCAGCGGTTGCCGATCTGGAAGCCGTCGTGCGGCTGGAGCCGGCTCTCGTCGCAGTCGTTGGCCAGCACGCCGAGTCCGGCGCCGGGGGCGGTGCCACCACCGTTGTTCCCGCCGTTGTTACCGCCGGGGGTGCTGCTGGGAGTGCTACCGCCACCGTTGTTGCCGCCCGTGTTATTGGTCGGCTGCACCTGGCACTCGGCGAGCTGCGCGAGACCCTGCGGCCGGGGACCAACACGGTCGATGGCGGTCGTGATCCGGGCCAGCACCGCGCGCCGCTTCGAGGCCAACGGCTGCAGGATCGCACTGCGGATGAACGCCTCGCCCTTGTTGCCCTCGGCGGCCAACCGGCGGTCCGCCTCGGCGATCTGGGACTGCAACTGGGCGAGGTTGCGGTCCACCTCGGCCCGCGCCTGCGCCGGCACCTGCGGCAGCTTGGCCGTCACGTCCGGACAGGCGATCGCCGTACCGGTGCCCACCGTGCCGTCCTTGCCGTCCTCGCACTCAGGGACCGACTGCTGCCCGTCACCCCAGTGATTACGCACCCACCGACCGTTCTGCCAGGTGCGGCTGGTCGAGCCGTCGCCAGTCGGCGCGGTCGCGCCCGGGCTCGGCTCAACGCACTGCCCAGCAGCCGGACGTGGCTTATTCGTCCGCCGGTCCTGGGCCGACGAAATCTGGGTCACGGCGACAACTCCGCCGAAGACCACGAGCGTGCCGACAACGGCCAGCAGACGCTTGCTCCGCGCGTTGCCGGATGACCGGCGCGCCCGTGTGGACCTGCGCATCGAATTGCTCTCCTTCTCGATCCGGTAGTGGATTCCTGCCCTCGGCGGACCGACGGATGTGAGAGGGCACGGCACGGCGGCGAGCACCGTGACCTACCCGGTAACGTGTCGATGGCCGACGATGCCCTTTCCGCACCGTCTCCCGCGTCCGGTCGACGCGGATGGGGAGATCCTGTTCATTCGCGCAGGAGTACGGGGCGGCGGCCGGGAAGGTTCAACCGGCGCACAGGAAATTGCCGCGACCCGACAAGAAGCCGGTGCGGAGCAGGAGTAAGCAGGTGGAACGGGCGTCGGTCAGTCGGCGCAGAGGTGGTCGAAGGCGAACCCGCCCACCAGTTCGTGGCGACGCCGACTCAGCGCGACGATCTGCGCGGTCAACTCGGCGCGCGGCAACAGTTCCCCGACGTCGTTCGCCCGCAGCCGCTCCCCGACGGCGACCGTGGCGAGATCCTCGGCCAGCCGAGCCGCGTCGACGCCGCACGAAAAGCGGTGCTCGGTCACCGAGACCCGCTCGATCAGGCACGCGTCGGGGCGCACCTGCACCCAGCTCCACCCCTGCGCCGGCCCGTCGGCCCAGCGCACGTGCAGCCCCCGCACGATCGGGTCCGCCACCCGCCCGGCCACGTACGCCTCGACCGCCGCCGCGCGGGTCAGCGCGCCGAGGTCGTTGACCGGCCCGGGGCGGCCGTCCGGCAGCCGACCGAGGATGTCCCGGAAACCCACCGGGGACGGCCCGTTCCCAGGGGCGGTCACCCCGGCACCGCCCTCGGCGTAGGCGCGCGCGTCGATGACGTACTCCACGAGGCGTCGGCCGTGCTCGGCCGCCCGCAGCGTCGGCGATCCGATCCGCAGCACGGGCAGGCCCACGGCCGCGCTCACCGCGTCCTTGAGTCGCTCGACGCGCTGCTCTGCCGAGCCGGCGGACGCGACCGGACCGATCTCCACGGCAACGATCGCCCGGCCGGTGTCGGCGGCGCAGACCACGAAGTCGAAGCTGGCGCGGCTGGCCGAACTCCACTGGCTGCCGGTGACACCGGGCGGGCGGCCCTGAACAAGGTCGCTGAGCCGGCGCGCCGGATAGACCCGATGACCGGCGCGGCTGAGCAGCGTGTCACGCCCGCCGTCACCGGCCACCGCCCGCAACCAGCTGCGGTCGTCGCTGCCGATGCTCGTCATCTGCCTGATCCATCCGCCGGTCGGTCGAGCCGGGCCGAGTCTAGGCGGTCGATCATGCTGCTCGCCTCGGCGGTGCGGCCAGCGCCACCCCGGCCGGCCGGACCCTCGGACCGCCACGGGCCGCGATCGGTGCCAGCACCCGACCAGCAACTGTGACCGGGATCACATCAGGGTCGTGTTCCAGAAGTCCCGGCGGGGTGTATCCAGCGGGGTCGCCGGTAGCGGACCGGCCGGGAGGCCAGCATGTCGCGACAGCAGTTCGGCGCCCTCGCCAGCAGCGGCCTGGGTGCTCGCCCGCGCCCGGATGACCCTCGCCGCGCCCGCCGACCCCGGCTGGTCGGTGATCCGACGATCCTCCGGCGCCCTCGCGCCGATCGAGCGGGGCGACACCACCGGCTCCCCCCGCGGCCCATCGCCACCCGTCCGTCCGCCCCAACCACCGGCCCCGCACCCAGCACCGGCACCCCGAGCACCGAGACCCGCGCCCGCATCGACTCGCACCGGCGCACCAAGGCGGTGGAGGACGTCGCGGTGGAGGACGTCGCGGTGGGGGACGTTGCGCGGATCGCGGCCGAAGCGGCCGGCCGTGTGCCCGGCGTATCCGACGCCCACCCGGCCACCGTCCGGCTGGGCGACCGGTCCGTGGGTCTCGACCTGCACCTCGTCACCACGTACGGGCACAGCGTGCCCGCCGTCGCCGAGGCCGTCCGGACGACGGTCACCGACCGGGTCGCCGCCGGCACCGGGCGCGCCGTGGCCGCGGTGACCGTCACGGTGGACGACCTGCTCGTCCCCGGGGCGGACGGCGCCGGGACAGGACGACCGGTCAGTCGGCCGGAGGCCGGCATGCGGACCGTCAACCGGGCCGCCTCGCTGTTGCTGTCCGTCGCCCTGCTCGCCGGCGGCGCGCTGCTGGCAGTGCAGGCGCTGCTGGTGACACTGGGTCGCCCGGCACCACTGCTCGCCCGCACCGGCTGGTACGACGCGCTGACCACCACCCGTTGGCACGACCCGGGCGTCCGGACCGGGGCCGGCGCGGCCGTGCTGCTGGGTCTGGTCATCCTGGCCGCCCAGCTGCGCCGCTGGACACCGGTCCGGCTGCGGATCGACGAGCGCGACGGCTGGTACCTGCACCGGCGGTGCGTGGAGCGCCGGCTGACCGACGCGGCCGGCACCGTGCCGGGCGTGCGTCGGGCCCGGGTGCGGGTCCGCCGGCGCGGCGACCAGTGGCGCCCCCGGGTGCGTGCCACCGGCGACCCGGCCGCCCGCGCCGAGGTCGAGTTCGCGGTGCACCAGGAGCTGCGTCAGCTCGCCTCGCCCCGGACCGGGCGGATCGAGATCCGGCTGCTGCCCCGCAGGCGGCCGGCATGACCGACGCCGCGCACCGACTGCTGTGGACCATCGTCGCGCTGCTACTGGTGGTGGGCGGAACGGCCGCGCTGGTGGTCAGCTTCGGCACGCTGCCCGGCGGCGACCCTGGCGCGGTACTGCTCGGCGCGGGACTGCTGGACGCGTGGCGGCTGGCCGCGCCGTGGAGCACCCTGGCCGCGGCGGTCGCCGGCGTGCTGACCGCCCTCGCCGGGCACCGCCTGCTCGACCGCGAGCTGCGCCGACCCGGCCGGGCACTACGCGGCATGCTGAGCCACCCCGGCATCCGCCCCGGCCGCACCCGACTGGCCACCGAGGTGCTCGTCCACGCACTCGAACGGGACCTGACCGGCGACCCCGGGGTGCGCGGCGCCCGAGTGGCGCTGACCGGCGCACCGCCTCGACCCGACGTGTGGATCCGGGTGGACCTGGCGGCCGACGCCCGGGCCGACGACGTACGCAAGCACGTCGACGCCGCGGTCCGCCGGTTCGCGACGACCGCCGGCTGCACACCGGCGCACCTCGACGTGACCGCCCGCATCGAGCCCGGCCGCCCCTGAACCGGACCGCCCCACCCCGGCGGGCATGATCGGTGCCGGGACGGGCGGCGGACGGGAGGTACGCGGGGTGCGGGTGGTGTCGCTGGTGCCATCACTGACCGAGGCGGTGGCGCTGACCCTGCCCACAGTGCTGGTCGGAGCCACTGACTGGTGCAGCCACCCGGCCGGGCTCGACGTCGCCCGGGTCGGCGGCAGCAAGTACCCCGACCTGGACCGGGTCCGCGCGCTGCGACCGGACCTGGTGCTGCTGAACGTGGAGGAGAACCGCCGAGCCGACGCGGAGGCGCTACGGGCAGCCGGTGTGCCGGTGCGGGTCACCTATCCGCGTACCGTCCCGGGCGCGCTGACCGAACTGGGCGACCTGCTCGCCGAGCTGGGCGCACCAGCGGAGCCGGCCTGGCTGCGGTCCGCCCGGCGCGCGTGGGCCGAGCCACCCCGGCTCGCGCCGCCCCGCCGGGCGGTGGTGGCGGTCTGGCGGCGGCCGTGGGTGGTGCTCGGCAGCGACACGTTCGCCGGCGACGTGCTGCGTCGGCTCGGCGTGGTCAACGCGTACGACGAGCACCCCGAGCGCTACCCCCGCCCAGCCCTTGACGAGTTGCGTGAACGGAAGCCCGAGCTGGTCGTGCTGCCCGACGAGCCGTACCGGTTCACCGCCGACGACGGGCCGGAGGCGTTCCCCGGCGTACCGTGCGCCCTGCTCTCCGGCCGGCACCTGACCTGGTACGGCCCCTCCCTGACCGAGGCGCCCGCGCTCCTGGCCGACCAACTGTCCCGGCCGGTGCTGGTCGACTGACCCGGCGTTTCAACCGGCCCGGGGGCGACGCGCGGCCAGGATGCTGGCGCCGATGGAGACCCCCAGGGTCAGCACCACCACCGCGAGGGTCAACCAGACCGGCAGCTTGCCCACCGGCGTCTCGGCGAGGATGAGCTTCACCCCCGCGAAGGCGAGCAGCAGCGCGAGTCCGTACCGCAGGTAGCCGAAGTGTCGCAACAGGCCGGCGAGGCAGAAGTAGAGGCTGCGCAGCCCCAGTACGGCGAACGCGGTGGCCGTCCAGACCAGAAAGGTGTTGGTGGTGATGGCGAGGATCGCCGCCACCGAGTCGATGGCGAAGACCACGTCGGTGGCCTCGATGGCGACGAGCGCCACCAGAAGCAGCGTCGCCACCCGTCGGTCGGCCACCCGGGCGGTGAACCGGCCGCCGTGGTACCGGGCGTCGGTGGGCACCAGCCGACGGAACAACCGGACCACCACGTTGCGTTCCGGGTCGACGTCCGGCTTCCCGCGTACGGCCAGCCGCCAGCCGGTCCAGATCAGGAAGGCGCCCAGCACGAACCCAGCCCAGGCGAGCCGGTCGAGCAACTCGGCGCCGGCGAAGATGAACAACAGCCGGAAGACGAGCGCCCCCACCACGCCCCAGAACAGCACCTTGTGCTGGTAACCCGGCGGCACCTGAAAGTAGCCGAAGAGCAGGGCGAAGACGAACACGTTGTCCACCGAGAGTGCCTTTTCCAGCAGGTAGCCGGAGAAGTACGCGATGGCCGGGTCGCCGCCGAGGCCCCACCAGACGACCAACCCGAACAGCAGGCCCGCGCCGATCCAGATGGCGCTCCACAACAGCGCCTCGCGGAGCTCGATGACGTGGTTGTCCCGGTGCAGGACCATATCCACGGCGAGCATCACGGCGATCACCACGGCGACCGCCGCCCAGGCCCACAACGGGACCGCGACCGTCGCCTCAGCCACCGACGACCTCCGCATCGACCACGGTGCACCGCCCGCCACCCCGCCAGCAGGCTGGCCGTTCCCGAGCCTAGGCGAACGGCCGACCCGACGTCGGTGGTCCGGCGAAGTCCCTCCCCGCACCGGAGCAGCGCTGCGGCGACGGGTGTTTCACTACGGCGGCAGGCCGCACTCAGGCGACCGGCATCACCTGACCCGGGTCGGAGACCGTGTCGTCAGCGTCGTAGGCGACCGCGTTGGTCACCCGCACGACGCCGCTGACCTGACCCGCGAGCCGGCCGGCGAGGTCGACCGCGGAGCGGCGGTCCAGCCGACCGGCCAGGGTCACGTCACCGTGGCGGACCTCGACCGTGACCAGCCCGTCCCGCACGGCGAGCACCCTGCGCAGCACCTCCTGCACCACGTCCGTACGGATCTCGGCGTCCGAGCGCAGGTGCACCCGCAGCAGGTCCCCACGACTGACGATGCCGACCAACCGGCCGAGGTCGTCCAGCACGGGCAGCCGTTTGACCTGCTCACTGTCCATCAGCCGGGCGGCAGCCGACAACGCCGCCTCCGGGTACGTGGTGACCGCCGGCGCGGTCATCAGGTCGCCAGCCAGCAGCGCCGCACTCTTGCTCCGGGCACCGCGCCGACGGCGGCTCTCGAAGACCCGTCGCTGCGCCGGCTCACCGGCGCGCTCGACCCGGTGCAGCAGGTCGGCCTCGGACACCACGCCCAGCACCCGACGGAACCCGTCGATCACCGGCACCGCGCTGACCCCGTGGCGCAGCAGCACGTCGACGATCTCCCGGTACGGGGTCTCGGCCACCACGGTCTCGACCTCCCGGGTCATCACGTCACCCACCTGCCAGGTCCTCATCACGGCCTCCCTCTCGTCGTCCACCTCGGACGTTACGACCGGACGCCTTACCTCGTCAGAGGCGCCGGACCGGACGGGAGGGGGTCCAACGGCCCGGGCCGTTGCGGTCTGTCGGCCCTGCCCCCGACGGCGCCGTGGGCGTCCACTGGAGATGCCACCGGGAAGCGCGGTGCGAAGCTGAGAAGGGACGTGGAGACCATGACCGCGACGATCGAGCAGGTCACCGCCGAGAACACCGCTCCGAGGGCCGGCACCGCTCGGGAGCGGGCCGTCCGGTACATCCTGGCCGGCACCCGAATGGCGCTCGGCTGGATCTTCCTCTGGGCTTTCATCGACAAGATGTTCGGCTTCGGGATGGCCACCGAGTCGAAGAGCGCCTGGATCAACGGGGGTAGCCCCACCAAGGGCTTCCTGACCTTCGGAGTGGCGGGTCCGTTCAAGGACGTCTACACCGGGATCGCCGGGGCCGCCTGGGCGGACTGGCTCTTCATGGCCGGCCTGGCCGGGATCGGTGTCGCCCTGCTGCTCGGCATCGGCATGCGGGTCGCGGCCGTGGCCGGTGGGCTGCTGCTGGTCCTGATGTGGACCGCCGTCCTGCCTCCGGAGAACAACCCCTTCATGGACGACCACCTGATCTACGCCGCGGTGCTGGCGGTCCTGGCGCTGCTCAACGCCGGCGACACCTGGGGCCTCGGCCGGGTGTGGGCGAAGCTGCCGATCGTCCGGCGGACGCCCTGGCTGCGATGAACCACCACGCGCCACTCGCTTGGCGGGCGTCACCAACACCGGTGACGCCCGCCAACCCGTGCGCCGATCTTGCACTTACTGCCCTGACGAAAGGTGCGAGTCGAGGCACACCGGCGACCGAAAGTGCAAGATCGACGTGTGGGGTGACGGGGGCAGTGGCGGGTCCGCCGTGTATTGGTCAGGGGTGATCCGGCAGGATCGACGGTGACCGGACACATCACCCAACACGGCAGGAGATCCCCGCATGAACCAGGCAGCAGGCGCCCGATCGGGCAAGCCCGAGGTGGGTCCGATCGAGGGAGCACCGCCGGCCGACCTCGTGATCGAGGACATCACCGTGGGCGACGGCCCGCAGGCCGAGCCGGGCCAACTGGCCAGCGTGCACTACGTCGGCGTGTCGCACTCCACCGGCGGCGAGTTCGACTCGTCCTGGAACCGGGGCGAGGCGTTCGAGTTCCCGCTCGGCGGCGGTCAGGTCATCGCCGGCTGGGACCAGGGAGTTGTCGGCATGCGTGTCGGCGGCCGGCGCCGCCTCACCATCCCGCCGCACCTGGGGTATGGCGACCGTGGCGCCAGCGGAGTCATCAAGCCGGGCGAGACGCTGATCTTCGTCGTCGACCTGCTCGGCGTGAGCTGACCGATTCTGGGGGGTCGCCGGCCCACGTCGGCGGCCCCGCACCACGCCCACGCAACACGGCCCGAGAAGACCGGCGCTGGCCCGCGTCAGCGAGCTCGGGTTGGGTCGGGTCGAGGGCTCTGGGGTCAGCTCAGGCGACGAGCTGCAGGTGTGCGGTGGTGGTCACCGGGCGACGAGCGGCCTCGACCACCCGGGCCGGCTCCAGAATCGGCATCACCCGGTGCAGGCCGGTAGCGCGCAGCACCCGCGCCACCACCGGGCTCGGGTCGACCAGGACCAGTTCGCCACCGCGGGCCCGGACGCGCAGATGCGCGGCGAGCAACGCGCGGACACCGGTGGCGGAGAGCAGCCGCAGCTCGGACAGCTCCAGCTGGAGCACCGGGCGAGCCGGCGCGGACCACAGCGCGGACCGGAACGCGGCCACGGTGGCGATGTCGACCTCGCCGGCCACCCGCACGAGGACCACCCGGTCACCCACGCTCACCTGCACGTCGAGCCGGTCGCTGCACTCTTCCATGCCCTGAAATCTAGCCGCCACCACCGACACTTTCGCCCCTCCACGGAGTGATTCCGGGTACGCCCAGGGTCATACCCCGAGGTGCGCCTCATCCCTCTAGGGGTGGAGGTCAGGGGCACCGGCCGCACGGACCACGGACCACCGACCCGCGCGTTCGGACGGTGATCCACTCCGGATCACCGATGTCGGGGTGTCCGGGTCAGCGGGACGCCCCGACATCACCGATACCGTGATGATCACGCCGTCGGCGCGCCGTGCGAGCGTTGATTCGGAGACGGCCGGCACCGGCGGTGGAGAATAGGCCGATGCTGATCCCTCGGCCTCGCCCGCCCCGGCTGATCCGTCCCGTCCGCGAGCCGGCAACCGTTCCTCCGGCGCTGGCCGGGGCATGGGCTCCCACCGACCGGCGGCTCGACCGAGCAGAGTTGCTGCCCCTCCCCGAGGGTGCCGTCGGGCCGGAGGACGTGCTGGTCGACGGTGCCGGCCGGGTGATCAGTGGTGACGAGGGCGGTCGGCTCTGGTGGTGGCCGGTCGACGCGCCGGCCGGCACCCGACCCCGGCTGCTGGCCGAGACCGGTGGCCGGCCGCTCGGCATCGAGTTGGACCCGTCCGGCGAGGCTCTGGTGGTCTGCGACGCGTACCGCGGGTTGCTGCGGGTCACACCCGACGGCACGGTACGCGAACTGACCGGGACGGCGCCCCCGGTGCACCTGGCCAACAACGCCACGGTGGGCCGCGACGGCACCATCTACTTCACGGACAGCTCCGACCGGTTTCCGGTCTCACACTGGAAGCGGGACCTGCTGGAGCACCGCCCCAACGGCCGGGTGCTGGCCCACCATCCGGGCAACGGCCGCACCGAGGTGGTGGCCGACGGGTTGTACTTCCCCAACGGGATTGCGCTGACCCCGGACGAATCAGCGCTCATGCTCGTGGAGACCAGCACCCACCGCCTGCTCCGCGTCGAGCTGAGCGGTGGTGTCCGGGTTCTCGCCGACCTGCCCGCGTACCCGGACAATCTCGCCGCCGTGGGCGACGGGACGTACTGGATCGCTCTGCCCAGCCCACGGGTGCCGATCGCCGAGCGGCTGCTGCCGCACCCGCGACTACGCCAGATCGCCGCGTTGCTGCCCGACGCGATGCAGCCGCAGCCACGCCGCTACGGCCTGGTCGCGCTGGTCGACGGCACGGGCGCGGTCCGCCGGACGCTGCACGGCCCGAACGGGCACTACTGGATGATCACTGGAGTACGCCAGCACGGCGATCACCTCTGGTTGGGCAGCCTGATCGGCGCTGGTGTGGCCCGCGTACCCCTGGATTGAGCGCGTCGAGTCGCACCCGCGCCAAACGATCATCGAGCTGGCGTGACGTCGGGGCCGGTCCGCCGCAGTGGCGGGCCGGCCCCGAATGTCCGGCGGCGGTGTGTCAGCGACCGCTGACGGAAGGCGCCGGGGCGGGCGACCCACCGGCCACCGCGCCGGGGTGCGCCGGGGCGACCGGCGCCGGCTTGAGCCCGGGTGGCACCGGCAGGGCGCTGCCCCGGGTGAACTCGTCCCAGCTCACATTCCACGCGGTCCAGCCGTTGCCCGGCTGCAACTCCACCTCGGTGCCCTTGACGGTGACCAGGTCACCGACCTGCGTCACCCCCATCAGCCAGTCCGCCGCGGTGGCGGAGACGTTCGCGCAGCCGTGCGACACGTTGGTGTTGCCCTGCTCCCCCTCCGACCACGGGGCCGAGTGGATGAACTCGCCGCCCCAGGTGTAGCGCTGGGCATCATCGACGTCGACCACGTAGCCACCGTTCGGCTCACCCCGGGTGTCGAAGGTGGTCCGCTCGTGCTTCTCCATGATCACCATTTTGCCGCTGGAACTCGGCGTGCTCGACTTGCCCAGGCTGACCGGGATCCGGCGGATCTGCTTGCCGTCGCGCAGCACCGTCATCTGCTTGGTGGCGTTGTCGATCTCCAGCGCGAGTTGTCGTCCGATCTTGGAGGTAGCGGTCCGCTCGGCGTCGCCGATCCGGTCCTTGCCGATCGGCAGACCCTCCAGACCGGCCCGGACGCTGATGGTGGTCCCCGGCTTCCAGAAATCGGGCGCTCGGTAATAGACCTGACTTCCGTCCTCGAGCCACGACCAGGTGCCCGGCTGCGGCGGATTCGTCTTCACGAACAACCGCCGCTGAACATCCGCTCTGGCCTCTTTTGGAATTGCCGGGTCGAACGCGACGGTTACCGGCATCGCTGTGCCGTACGTCCGATTGCCGACGAAATAGAGAGTGCTGGTGATCTGCGGTTTGGTCGATTTGGCCATCGTGGTGAACGTGGTGGTGCGAGTGGTGGTGGCACCCGAGTCACCGGTCGCGGTCACCTCGGCGGTGTACGTCCGTCGCGGTTGCAGCGGCCCGCTCGGCACCCACCCCGAGCCGTCCTCGCGCGGCTCGGCGTTGACCTGCTTTCCCTTGTCGTCCGTGAGGCGCACACCGGTGACCCGTCCACCCTTGACCACGGTGCCCACCTCGGCGCTGACCGGGACGTCCCGGGCCTTGTCCCCCGGTGTCACGGCGAGTTCCGGTGGAGCGTGGTGGGCCTTGGCCGCACCAGCACCCGAATCCCGGTCGGCGGTGCACCCTCCCAGGACGAGCGGTGCGGCTGCGATGGTTACCGCCAACAGCGTCAATCGCCGCCTAGACGTCATGTTCAGTCCCCCCGTTTTCGACTTCCCTCTGCCACATTCTCGCCTCCTCGACAGGGGCGTCCACGGCATTCGGAAATAATCGGTGGCGCATTTATCGACGCAATTTCCGACAATGTTCCACTTGGCGGAACAGGGGTTCAAGAGACCCCTGTCAGGTCCTTTGCTCTGCTTCAGCGGAGGCGACACCGGCTGTCCGGATAGCGGACGTCTGGTGTTGCCTGGGGTGAAGCAGAGCAAAGGAGGCGGTGTGGGAGGTCGCCCCGCCCCGGGACCGGGCCCGCAGGTTGAAGGTCACCCCGGTTGGCGCACGTCGGGGGCGGACTTTTGTCAGCTGAAGCGAAACTTTTGCCGAACGCGACGAAGCTTTGCCTTCGTCCGAAGGCAAGGGTAGGGTCACGATCCAGATAGAGGGTTGCCCATTCGTCGATCAGCTAGCCGCCACCCCTACCGGGTCGCCGCGTTCCGCCCCCGATGGGTCTGGGCCGCACCCGCGCGCCGCCCCTCACCGTCCAGCCGGAGCCCGCCTCCGGCCGGTTCGGCGCGCCTGGGCGACGGCAGCCAGGTCGACCGCCGCCGACGGCATGCCAGCCGTCAGGAAGGGACCACCACCATGGATCAACAGATCAACCGACCGGAGCCGACACTGGCGTCCGAGCCGGTCAGCCGGCGCGGAGTGCTGCGCGCCGCGACCGTCTCCGCCGCTGCCGTCGGCGCAGCCGGCCTGCTCGCCAGCCCCGCCACCGCCGCGCCCGCAGGACAGTCCCAGGGCCGGCGACGGGTGCCGGTGGACCGGATCAGCATCCAGCTCTACACGCTGCGCGACCAGCTCGCCGCAGACCTGCCCGGCACTCTGGACGCGCTGCGCCGGATCGGCTACCGGCGGGTTGAGCACGCCGGCTTCGTCGGACGCACCGCCGCGCAGTTCCGGGCCGCGCTCGACGAGGCCGGACTCCGCGCCACCTCCGGGCACACCGGCATCCCGCAGCCCTTCGACGCGGCCACCTGGGAGCGTGCCCTCGCCGACGCGAACGTCGTCGGCTCCAAGAAGATCGTCCACCCGTACTTCGGTCGGGACGCCAGCGGCCAGCCGATCCGGGACCCCGCCGTCTACCGGGCCCTGGCCCGGGACCTGAACCGCGCCGGTCGGCTCGCCGAACGCGCGGGGCTCGACTTCGGCTACCACAACCACCAACTCGAGTTCGTGCCGCTGACCGGCGGCTCGACCGGGTTCGACATCCTCACCGCGCAGACCGATCCCCGGCTGGTCCACTTCGAGCTCGACCTCTACTGGACCTGGCGAGGCGCACACGACCCGGTCGACGTGATCCGGGCCAACCGCGGTCGGATCCGTCAGGTGCACGTCAAGGACCTCGACGTCGAGGGCGGTTTCGCCGACCTCGGCGACGGAGTCATCGACTTCGGCCGGATCTTCGCCCACGAGCGGGAGGCCGGCATCGAGGAGTACATCGTGGAGCGCGACGACGCCGGCACCTCGCCACGCTCCCCCGCCGACGCCCTGGACACCGCTCGGGTCGGCTTCGACTATCTCGCTTCACTTCGGTACTGAAACCATCTCGGGGGACAACCTGATGAACAGGACCGCATTCGCGTCCGCTCTGCTGCTGGTAACGGCCGGCCTGGCCGTACCACCGTCAGCCGCGGCCGCCGCGCCGGCCGCGCCGCCGGACAGCAGCTTCCAGAAAGTGACACTGAACGACTTCCCCGGCGAGCCGATGAGCCTCGCCGTCCTGCCCGACCTGCGGGTGCTGCACACCTCCCGCACCGGCGAGGTCCGCATCCACGACCCGCGCACCGGGCTGAACACCCTCGCTGCCGACATCCCGGTGTACGAGCACGACGAGGAGGGGCTGCAGGGGGTCGCCATCGACCCGAACTTCGCCCAGAACAAGTGGGTCTACCTCTACTACTCGCCGCCGATGGACACGCCGGTGGACGACCCGGCAACCCCCGACGTCAACGAGGGGGACGCGCCGCTGGTCGGCACCGAGGCGGACTGGCAGCGGTTCCGGGGCGCGCTGCGGCTGTCCCGGTTCAAGCTGGACGGGATGAAGCTGAACCTCGGCACCGAGCAGCAGATCATCGACGTGCCCACCGACCGGGGCATCTGCTGCCACGTCGGCGGCCAGATCGACTTCGACAGCAAGGGCAACCTGTACCTGTCGACCGGTGACGACTCCAACCCGTTCTTCTCCGACGGCTACATCCCGATCGACGAGCGGGCCGACCGGCACCCGGCGTTCGACGCCCAGCGCACCTCGGCCAACACCAACGACCTGCGCGGCAAGCTGCTGCGCATCCGGGTGAAGCCCGGTGGGGGTTACACGGTGCCGGCCGGCAACCTGTTCAAGCCGGGGGCAGCGCAGACCCGCCCGGAGATCTACGCGATGGGGCTGCGCAACGCGTTCCGGTTCGCCGTCGACCGTCGTACCGACAACGTGTACCTCGGCGACTACTCCCCGGACGCCTCCAACTCGAACCCCGAGCGCGGGCCGGCTGGACACGGCCGGTGGATGCTGGTCGACAAGCCCGCGAACTACGGCTGGCCGTACTGCGTGACGCCGACGCTCGCCTACCGTGACTACGACTTCGCCACCGGTGAGTCCGGTCCCACGTTCAACTGCAAGCGCCCGGTCAACGACTCACCCCGTAACACCGGCAAGCGGCAACTGCCGCCGGTCGAGCAGCCGCAGGTCTGGTACCCGTCCGCCGCGTCCGGCGAGTTCCCGCAACTGGGCACCGGCGGCATCGGCCCGATGGGCGGCCCGGCGTACGACTACGACGGGACCAGCACGTCGCGGACCCGGTGGCCGGCCTACTACGACGGCGTGCCGCTGTTCTACGAGTGGACGCGGGACTACATCAAGGAGTTCCGTCTCGACGAGGACGGCGACGTGCAGGACATCCGGCCGGTGGTGCCATCCCTGGTGGTGGACAACCCGATGGACATGGAGTTCGGCCCGGACGGCGCGCTCTACGTGCTGGAGTACGGCGACGGCTACTTCGCCGAGAACCCGGACGCCCAGCTGTCCCGGTTCGACTTCGTCCGGGGCAACCGGACGCCGATCCCGAAGATCAGCGGCACCCCGACCGTCGGGCGGGCCCCGCTGACCGTCGCGTTCTCCAGCGCCGGCACCACCGACCCGGACGGTGACAAGCTGAGCTACGCGTGGGACTTCAACGCGGACGGCTCGGTGGACAGCACCGACGCCAACCCGACCTGGACGTTCCAGGAGAACGGCTCGTACACCCCGACGCTGAAGGTGACCGACCGCACCGGACGGTCCGCCTCGGCGACCCTGCCGCTGGTGGTCGGGCCGACCGCGCCGATCGTCGAGTTCGTCGCACCGGTGGCCGGGCAGCCCTTCCAGTTCGGGCAGACGGTCGCGTACGAGGTGAAGGTCACCGACGATCTGCCGGTGGACTGCTCCCGGGTGAAGGTCACCTACGTGCTGGGGCACGACGAGCACGGACACCCGCTCTCCACGGCGACGGGGTGCTCGGGAACGATCACCACCTTCGTGGACGGCGGGCACAGCGGCGCGGACAACCTCACCGCGGTCTTCGTCGCCGAGTACACCGATGCGCCGACCGAGCCGGGCGTACCGGCGCAGTCCGGTACGGCCACGGTGGTGCTGGACCCGAACCTGGTGGCCGGTCTGGCCGGCTGACCAGCTCACCATGACAGCGGCGGCGGCCGGATCACTCCGGCCGCCGCCGCACGTCGTTCAGCTCAAGCCCTCGCCGAGGTGCTGGCCGGTCAACTCCAGTCGCTGTCGACGTGGTTGTCACGCCAGCGTCCCCCCACCGGTGGGGTGTCCAGCCGCATGCCGTCGTCGACGTTGCCGGCGAGGTCGTTGTCCTCGACCCGGCAGTCCACGCAACTGCCGCGTTCGGTTATCCACAACCCGTGCGTCTGGGTGTGGTCGTCGTGGTTGTCCCAGATCCGGTTGCCACGGATCGTGGCCGAGTCGAACGCCGCGTCGATGGTGATGCCCGCCCGCCGCTCCGGCGCGGCAGACAGTTCGTATCCGCATCCCGGCGGCGGCACGTCCCCGCTCCAGGCGCTGAAGGCGTCGGGCCGGACCGGGGCGAGGGTGAGTTCGTTGCCGGTGTTGGCGGCCACCATAGCAACGGCCCGACCGACCCGCAGGACCTTGCCCCGGTGCCCGTCGTGCGGCCAGTTGGCCGACCGGTCCACCAGGCTCCGCTCGTCGTAGCGGACGGCATCACCGCTACCGCCGGCGGCTTCCGCGCACTGCCGCCCGTTGTTGCGGATCCGGTTGTTGAGCAGCACCGCGTCGGTCATCTGGTGGTCGATCCGGACCGCGTCCAGGCCGTTGCCCCAGAACTCGTTGCTCTCGATCACCACGTCCCGGATCGCGCCCTGGTAACCGCGCCCGAGGTCATGGGCGTGATAGCCGTGCCGGCCGTTGTCGCTGATCCGGTTGCCCCGGACGGTGTACGGGCCGGGGCTGTTGCCGATGCTGACCCCGTCGCGCACGTTGCCGTCGATGACGCAGTCGGTGAGCAGCCCACCCCGGCCGGCCACGGACGAGGTCCCCTGCCCGGACACGTCGAAGCCGGCTTCCAGGTTGCCGGTCATCGTGCAGGCGGAGACGATCAGACCCTCGGCGCCCCAGTCGGAGATGCCGTACCGGTTGCCCTGACTGTGGCAGCCGACGATGCGGTAGCCGCGCGGCGGTACCCAGTAGTCCTTCTGCAGCTCCAGAAAAATTCCGTTGGTGCCGTTGGCCAGGGTGGTGCAGTTGGCGATGGTCAGCCGCTCCACAGCGCCCCAGCCGCCGATGCCGACCCCGATGCCGGCGCCGCCCCACTGCTCGCCGTTGTCCAGTCGGCCACAGCCGACCACCACCACGCCGTCGATCAGGGAGTCCTGGAGGAAGTCGCAGCCCAGCCCGGTGGCTGCGGTGTGGTGGATGTAGAGGTTGCGGAACACACCCCGCACCATGTACTGGAGGCCGAGGCCCTTGGCCAGGTAGTTGTACTCGGCCATCGCCACACCCGAGCCGTCGATCTGGAAGTCGGAGAAGGTGCAGTCGGCGATGTGCCGGTCCCGGTCGGCCCCGTGCTGCACCGTGGTCCAGAAGGCCAACGGGGTCGGGTCGGCCCGGTTGCCCTCGTTGCTGAGCATGAAACGGGTCGCCGCCGGGCCAGCCCCGATCAGCGACACGCCGCTGCGCCACACCGTGCCGGCGTCCCGGATCGAGTAGATGCCCGGCGGGCAGTAGATGACCCGGGCCCGCCCGTCCGAGGCGTACCCGGCGCCGAGGCGGTCCACGAGGGCGGCCAGCGCCGGCTGGTCGTTGGTCGCGCCGTCACCGGTCAGCCCGTACTCCAGCGCGTCGCAGTAGAGCGGCGCGCCGGCCGAGGCTGGCCGTCGTACCCGAACCGAGTTGAGTAGCACCTCGTACCCCATGGGCCGGCTCCCTTCGACGCGAATGGTGCGCTCCGGCGGGGCCGACTTCCCGATGGCACGTCCGGGAAACCCCGGACGCGCGCCGGCCCTGGCGCCGCACAGGCAGCGCCAGGGCCGGGGCTACGCAGTCAGACGGCGGCGATCAGCAACGCGGGCCGCTCCACGCAGTCGGCGACGTGCCGCAGGAAGCCACCGGCCACCCCGCCGTCGCAGACCCGGTGGTCGAAGGTGAGGCTGAGCTGGGTCACCTTGCGGACGGCGAGTTGCCCGTCGACCACCCACGGCTTGTCCACGATCCGCCCGACGCCGAGCAGTGCCGCCTCGGGGTGATTGATGATCGGCGTGGAACCGTCGACGCCGAACACCCCGTAGTTGTTCAGCGTGAACGTACCGCCGGTCAGCCGGGCCGGCGGCAAGCTGCCCGCCCGCGCGGCGGCGGTGGTCGCCGCCAGTTCGGCGGCCAGTTCGGCGGTGGTGAGCCGCTGGGCGTCGCGCAGCACCGGCACGAGCAGGCCCCGGTCGGTCTGCGCGGCGATGCCGAGGTGCACCCCGGCGGACTGGACGATCCGCTGGGCCTCGGTGTCGACCCGGGCGTTGAGCTGCGGGAACCGGCGCAGCCCGCTGAGGCAGATCCGGGCCAGCAGGGCCAGGATGCTCACCGGCGCGTCGGGCGTCGCCGCGTTGATCGCGGCCCGGGTCTCCAGCAGCCCGGTGGCGTCCACGTCGACCCAGATGGTCACCTCCGGGATCTCCCGCCGGCTGCGGGAGAGCTTGTCGGCGATCACCTTGCGGACGCCGGTGAGCGGGACGATCACGTCGCCGTCCCCGGCCGGGGCGGTGGGGACCGGCGCGTCCGGCACGGCGGCGAGCCGGGCGGCGGGCACGGTCAGCGCCGTCTCCACGTCGGCGCGGCGGATCACCCCGCCGGGCCCGGTGCCCCGCACCGTGTTCAGGTCGACGCCCCGCTCGCGGGCCAGCCGCCGCACGATCGGCGAGATGACCAGGGCAGCGGGCGACCCCGCCGGGTCTCCGGACGCGGTACCCGCGCCGGGCGCACCACCGACAGCCGCGCCAGAGCCACCGATCGAGCCAGAGTCCCCGGGCGAGCCGGAGCCCCCGGTCAAGCCAGAGTCCCCGGTTGAGCCAGAGTCGGCCGGCTCGGGGGCCACTGCCAGGCGGGGCCGACGCCGACGCCGGGTGGCATTGCCGTGCCCGGTGCCGTAGCCGATCAGCACGTTGCCGGACCCGGCCCGCTCCTCCTCACGGTAGGTGGCGTGCCCGGCGGGCTCGTCGCCGCCGTCCAGCGGGGCGATGGTGATCAACGGCTGGCCGACCGGGCGTACCTCACCCGCCGCGCCGTGCAGGGTGACGACCCGGCCGGCGTACGGGCAGGGCACGTCGACGACCGCCTTGGCGGTCTCCACCTCGACGACGGTCTGGTCGACCGTGACCACGTCGCCCACGGCGACCCGCCACTCGACGATTTCGGCCTCGCTCAGCCCCTCACCCAGATCGGGTAGGAGAAAGACCTGTGTCCGTTCGACGATGGTCATGCCGCGCTGCCCTGCGCCGCCCAACGCGGGTCGGGCTGGTCGTCCCACTGCAGGCGGGCCACCGCGTCGAGCACCCGGTCCACGCCGGGCAGGTGGGTGTGCTCCAGCATCGGCGCCGGGTACGGGATGTCCAGCCCGGCGACCCGCAGCACCGGGGCGTGCAGCGCGTGGAAGCAGCGCTCCTGCACCCGGGCGGCGATCTCCGCGCCGACGCCCGCGAAACCGGGCGCCTCCTGGATCACCACGCACCGGCCGGTACGTCGGACCGAGGCGGTGATCGTGGCGTCGTCGAACGGCACGATCGTGCGCACGTCGACGACCTCCAGGTCCCAGCCCTCTTCGCGGGCGGCCTCGGCGGCCTCCAGCGCGACCGGCACCGCCGGTCCGTACGCCACCAGGGTGGCGTCGCGTCCGGGACGGCGCACGACGGCCCGGCCGAACGGCTCGGTACGCGCCGGCAGAGACGCGTCGGCGCTGCCGAAGTAGAGCTTCTTGGGCTCCATGAAGACCACCGGGTCGGGGTCGTCGATCGCCTCGCGCAGCAGCGAGTACGCGTCCTCGACGGTCGCCGGGGTGACCACCTTCAGCCCGGGAGTGTGGGCGTAGTACGCCTCGGACGAGTCGCAGTGGTGCTCGACGCCGCCGATCCCACCGGCGTACGGCACGCGAATCACGATCGGCACGCTCAGCGCGCCCCGGGTCCGGTTGCGCAGCTTCGCCACGTGCGAGGCGATCTGCTCGAACGCCGGGTACGCGAACGCGTCGAACTGCATCTCGACCACCGGTCGCAGCCCGGACATGGCCAGACCGACGGCGAAGCCGACGATGCCGGCCTCGGCGAGGGGGGTGTCGAAGCAGCGTTTCTCGCCGAAACGAGCCTGCAGGCCGTCGGTGATCCGGAAGACACCGCCGAGCTGGCCGACGTCCTCCCCGAAGACGACGACCCGGTCGTCGGCCGCGAGGGCGTCGGCCAGGGCGGCGTTGAGCGCCTTCGCCATGGTGGTGGCCATCAGGCGTCACCCTCCTCGTCGCGGGCGGCGGCCAGCTCGGCGCGGACCTGTTCGCGCTGCTCGATGAGCTGGGGGGTGGGCTCGGCGTAGACGTGGTCGAAGAGGCTCATCGGGTCGACCGTGGGCTGCTCGTTCATCCGGGTCCGCAGGTCCGCCGCGTACGCCTCGGCCTGCTCGGCGACCTCGGCGACCGCCGCGTCGTCGAGCACCCCGCGGGCCCGCAGGTAGGTCTCCAGCCGGGTGACCGGGTCCCGGTCACGCCAGGCGTCGACCTCGGCGCCGTCGCGGTAGCGGCTGGCGTCGTCGGCGTTGGTGTGCGGCTCCATCCGGTAGGTGTGCGCCTCGACCAGGAACGGCCCGTTGCCGGCGCGGGCGTGTGCGACCGCGCGGGTGAGCACGGCGAGCACCGCGACCGGGTCGTTGCCGTCGACCTGCTCGCTGGGGACGCCGTAGCCGACACCCTTGTACGCCAGTGACGGTGCGGCGGTCTGCCGCGACAGCGGGACGCTGATCGCATACCGGTTGTTCTGGACGAAGAAGACCACCGGCGCCTTGAACACGGCGGCGAAGTTGATCCCCTCGTGGAAGTCGCCCTCGCTGGTCGCGCCGTCGCCGATGAAGGCCAGCGCCACGGTGTCGCGGCCCTGGTACGCCTCGCCGTACGCCAGCCCGGCGGCGTGCACGCACTGGGTGGCGAGCGGGGTGCACTGCGGTGCGGTCCGTACCTGGGTCGGGTCGTAACCGCAGTGCCAGTCACCGCGCAGCAGGGTGAGCACCTCGACCGGGTCGATGCCCCGGGCAACCAGCGCCATCGATTCGCGGTAGGTGGGGAAGACCCAGTCGGTGTCGCGGACCGCGAGCACCGCGCCGACCTGGCATGCCTCCTGGCCGCGCGAGGACGGGTAGACGGCGAGGCGGCCCTGCTTGGTCAGGGCCGTCGCCTGGGTGTCGAACCGGCGGCCGAGCACCATTCGGCGGTACAGCTCGCGCAGCACCTCGACGGGTGGCTCCGGGTAGTCGGTGCGGGCGGGCAGCGGCGTGCCGTTCGGGTCAAGCAGGCGGACCGGCTCGGCGTCCGGCAGCAACGGGCGCGCCGGGTCGGGCGGGGTGGCCGCCCGACGGGTGCGCGGGGATGCCCTGCGGACCGCCTGGGGTGTGGTCGTCACGGCGGAACCTCCTGGGACGTGTGGTGGCCCTATGCTTCCGCTTGACGGATGATTGACTCAAGATCCAGGCGGAAGGCAGGACGGTTGGCATGCGGAGGGCCCATCAGTGAGCCAGGAGACCGCCGACGAAGCGGGCCGGGCGGGGGGATCGGGACGATCGGCCCGAGCCCTGGACGAGGTCGACCGGCGGATCCTCGACGAGCTGGTCCGTGACGGTCGGACGTCGGTGCGCACCCTCGCCGAGCGCATCCACATCTCCCGCACCAACGCGTACGCGCGGGTGGAGCGGCTGGTGCGCGACGGGGTGATCACCGGGTTCCGGGCCCAGGTGGCGCCCGAGGCGGCCGGGCTGGGCACCTCGGCGTACATGGCCCTGACGATCGAGCAGAACACCTGGCGGGTGGTGTCGGCCGAGCTGGCCCGGGTCCGCTACGTCGAGCACGTCGCGCTGCTCGGCGGCGACCACGACGTGCTCGCGCTGGTCCGCGCGCCGGACAACGCCGCGCTGCGGGACGTGGTGCTGGGCCGGGTGCAGAGCATCCCGGGGGTGCTGTCCACCCGCACCTGGCTGGTCTTCGAGGAGTTCGACGGGGCCGGCAGCCCCTGGACCTGACCCGCTCAGCGCTCCGGCGGAGCCTCCAGCCCCTCCCGATCGGCCAGTTCCAGCAACGGATCCAGCGAATGCCGGTCACCGTCCAGGCCGGCATGCGGGTCGCCCCGCTCGGCGAACCGGGCCGGCATGCTGAGCACGTCGAAGTCCTCCGGACGGACCTGGTCCAGCTCCGACCAGTCCAGAGGCGCCGAGACCAGCGCGGCCGGCGTCGGCCGGATCGAGTACGCCGACGTCACCGTGTGGTCCCGCGCCATCTGGTTGTAGTCGACGAAGACCGGCCGGTCCCGCTGGTCGCGCCACCAGGTGGTGGTGACCAGCTCGGGCAACCGGCGCTGCATCTCGCGGCCCAACGCGAGCACCGCCCGACGACAGTCACCGAAGCTCCAGCGCGGTTCGATCGACAGGTAGATGTGCAGGCCCCGGCCGCCGGTGGTCTTCGGGTAGCCGGTCATGCCCAGCTCGGCGAGGAACGCGCGCACCTCCAGAGCCACCGGCACGACCTGCTCGAAGCCGACGCCGGGCATCGGGTCGAGGTCGATGCGCAGCTGGTCGGGACGTTCCACGTCGACGGCGGTGACCGGCCACGGGTGAAAGCGCAGGGTGCCCAGGTTGGCCGCCCAGATCACCACGGCCAACTCGCTCGGCGCGATCTCGTCCGCGGTGCGGCCGCTCGGAAAGGTGATGTGCGCGGTGCGGACCCAGTCGGGCGCGCCCGCCGGCAGCCGCTTCTGATAGAAAGCGTCGCCCCGGTTGGTCTGCCGGGTGGCGATCGTCGCGCCCTCGAAGACACCGCGGGGCCAGCGCTCCAGCATGGTCGGCCGGTCCCGCAACGCGCGCAGGATGCCGTCACCCACGGCGAGAAAGTAGCGGACCACGTCCAGCTTGGTCAGCCCACGCTCCGGGAAGTACGGCTTGTCGGGGCTGGAGACGCGGAGCAGCCGCTCCCCCACCTGGATCTCCTCGGCCGCCGTCGCCACGCTCCCGAGGGTACGACGCCGGGGCGGGCTTGACGTCTAACGGCCGGGAACCAGCGTGGCGGGCTGCTGCGGCAACTCCTCGGTCTGACCGCCGACCTGCACCGGCGGCGTCCCGGGCGGCTCCTCGGCCACGGCGGTCTGCTGCTCGACCGGCACCTGCTGGGACGACCGGCGGGCCACGAAGCCCGGCGTCCAGTCCTTCAACCGCAGCGCCGGTCGTTCGACCAGCTTCCAGGACAGGAACGCGGCGGCGAAGGCGGCCGCGACCGACATCGCCGCGAACGGCACGTACCCCCAACGGCTCCAGCCCAGGCTCGCCATCACCTGCTGGAGGACGAACCCGTAGATGTAGATGCCGTACGAGTAGTCGTTCTTACGGCCCACCCAGTGCAGTTGGCGCGGCATCCGCACCGACAGCCAGACCAACAGGTACGCGAACGCGGGCAGGCCGATGACGAAGAAGCCGCCGAAGAGCAGCGACAGCCCGAGCGCCACCGCCGAGCCGATGCCGAGCGCGTCGTTGATCGGCACCCGCTCCCGGTAGAGGTCCAGGGTCGCGCCGAAGGCGAAGAAGAAGCCCAGGTAGACGATGAACTGGAAACTCATCGAGCCCACCAGGGGCGCGTGGAACGACCAACTCCCCGCCGTCGACGGCGGGCCACTGAACTGCCCGGAGCTCCACCAGTCCTGCACGATGCTGAGGTAGAACGCGATGGTCAGGAACAGCACGAACCGCCGGGCATGGCGCAGCACCCCCGTCACCGCCAGCACACCCACCACGACGTAGCAGAGCATCTCGTAACTGAGCGACCAGAGGGCACCGTTGAAAACGCTGGCGCCGCCCTTCCTACCCCACGGGGTGCTCTCCTTGAGCAGGTCCTGGATGCCGAACTGGCGGAGGCCGGTCCACCAGTTGGCCTGTAGGTAGGCCAACGGGCCGCCGCGGTCCCAGCCGTTGTCGAAGAAGCCGGCGGTAGTGCCATGCTCCCGCAGCGCGATCAGCGGGGCGACCACCAGTGCGGTGATCAGCAGGCAGACCCAGAGCCCCGGGAAGATGCGCAGCGCCCGGTGCCAGGCATAGCGGACGAGGCCGGTACGCCGGGCGCTGCGAGTGATCAACAGGCCGGACAGCACGAAGAAGCCGTAGACGGCCATGACACCGACGTTGGTCTGTCGACCGGTCAGCTGGTAGCCGAGGTCGCTGGCACCGAAGCCCAAGGGCTTGGAGTGCGACAGCACGACGCCAACGGCGAGGCAGAGCCGGATCAGCCCGATGCCGTTGCTACGGCCGGAGAGCAGGTCGGCCAGCGTGCCGCGGGACCGGACGAGGGCGGGGGTAGTCATGCGGTCAGGAACCTCTCGACCATCAGGCGGGCACCTCGGTGCCGGCGTGCTCCCACAACTGCTTCAACTCGATGTGCAGATCACCGCTCGGCGGCCAGCCCGATGTCGGGCCGCTGACAGATGACTCGGCGTGGTCGGCGCCCGCGGCCTTTGTCAGGTCGGCACCTCACCCACGTCGATGAAGAGGTGGACAATATCACGCGCGATGGCCGCCACCCCGACCCGCGATGATCTTCCGGCCGGCCGCACGGTTACCGCCGCCGACGCCCGGGTAGGGGATCGGCATGGCGGAACTGGCGACGCTCTGGATCATCCGACACGGCGAGAGCACCGCGAACGTGGCGGCGACGCACGCCGAAGCTTCCGGCGAGGAGCTGATCGGGCTCAGTCACCGTGACGCCGACGTGCCGCTCTCCCCCACCGGTGAGGAGCAGGCCCGGGCCACCGGCCGTTGGCTGACCGGGCTCCCCCCGAACCGTCGACCGGACGTGGCGGTGGTCTCGCCGTACCTGCGGGCGGTCTCCACCGCCGAGTTGGCGCTGCACGGCACCGGCGTGCCGGTGAGCCGGGACGAGCGGCTGCGCGACCGGGAGCTGGGCATCCTCGACGGCCTGACCGGGCACGGGGTGCGCCGACGGTACCCGGACGAGGCCGAGCGCCGGGAACGGCTCGGCAAGTTCTACTACCGGCCGCCGGGCGGAGAGTCCTGGACGGACGTGGCGCTGCGGCTGCGGACGCTCCTCGGCGACCTGCGCCGGGACCACGAGGGCCAACGTGTTCTGCTCTTCGGCCACGACGCGCTCGTCTTTCTGCTGCGCTACCTGGTGGACGGGCTGACCGAGCCGGACCTGATGGCACTGACCCGCGAGCACGTGATCGCCAACTGTTCCATCACCGACTGGTCCGCCGACGCACACGACCGGCTGCTGCTGGGCGGATTCAACGAGGTCGGTCACCTGCACCGGCAGGGCGCCCAGCCGACCAGGGAGGACGAGATCCATGCCGAACCGGTCTGACGTGAAGGTGATCACGCCGGGGCTGCTGCGGAACTGGGCGCTACCGGTGCCGGCTGGAGGCAAGGAGAGCCGGGGCACCGTCCTGGTGGTCGGCGGGTCCCGCTTCACCCCGGGTGCGGTGCTGCTCGCCGGGGTGGCCGCGCTGCGCGCCGGCGCCGGGGTGCTCCAGCTCGCCGCCGCCGAATCCACCGCCGCCACGCTGAGCATCCAGGTGCCCGAGGCACTCGTGGTCGGGCTGCCGGAAACCCCCGACGGCGCGGTCGCCGCCGACCGGGACGGCCAACTCGGCGAGCTGGTCGCCCAGGCCGACGTGGTGGCCCTCGGCCCCGGGCTGAAAGCGATCGACGAGACCAACGACCTGCTGGGCCTGGTCCTGGACGCGGCCCGTCCGCACACGTCACTGGTGCTCGACGCGTACGCCCTCGGTGCGCTCAGCCACGCGCCGGACCTGCTGGTCGGTTCGGACCGTCCCGTGGTGCTCACCCCCAACGTCACCGAGGCCGGGCACCTGCTCGGCCGGGACCCGGGCGACGACCTGGACGCCGAGGCGGCCGAGCTGGCCGCCCGGTACGAGGCTGTCGTCTCGCTCTACGGGCACGTGGCCGCCCCCGACGGGCGGGGTTGGCGGGAGGAGAGCGGCGACGCCGGGCTGGGCACCTCCGGCAGCGGAGACGTGCTCGCCGGGTTGCTGGCGGGGCTGCTGTCCCGGGGCGCGGATCCGGCGCAGGCCGCCTGCTGGGGCTCGTTCGCGCACGCGGTGAGCGGCCAGCGGCTGATACCTCGGTACGGCCGGATCGGTTTCCTCGCCCGGGAGCTGCTCGACGAGATCCCCGGAACGCTGTCCACGGTCTGACCGGGCGGCATGCGGAGGTCGGCCGGGCCCGGGATCCCCGGCCCGGTAGGATCGGCCCGGGCCGTTACTGGCGCGTGGGGATGGAGAACCATCGGGAAGCGGCCCCGTCACGAGGACGTCTTGCCGAGCGCCTGGGCCTTCCCGCACGTCTGTAGGAGGTCGCATGTCGCGCAACGCCGAGTCCACCGCTTTCCGTAGTGCCCTCGAGGTGATCCGGGCTGTCGAGCCGCGGGTGGCCGATGCCATCGGCGCCGAGCTGACCGACCAGCGGGAGTCGCTCAAACTCATCGCCAGTGAGAACTACGCCTCCCCGGCGACGCTCCTGGCCATGGGCAACTGGTTCAGTGACAAATACGCCGAGGGCACCGTCGGGCGCCGCTTCTACGCCGGCTGCCAGAACGTCGACACCGTCGAGGCGCTCGCCGCCGAGCACGCCCGGGAGCTGTTCGGCGCCGCGCACGCGTACGTGCAGCCGCACTCGGGCATCGACGCCAACCTGGTCGCGTTCTGGGCGGTGCTGGCCGACCGGGTGGAGTCCCCCGCGCTGAAGAAGGCGCAGGTCCGCCAGGTCAACGACCTCACCGAGGCCGACTGGTTCGCGTTGCGCCGCGAGCTGGGCAACCAGCGGATGCTCGGCATGTCGCTGGACGCCGGCGGTCACCTCACCCACGGCTTCCGGCCGAACATCTCGGGCAAGATGTTCGACCAGCGCAGCTACGGCACCGACCCGGTGACCGGTCTCATCGACTACGACCGGGTGGCCGAGGCGGCCCGCGAGTTCAAGCCGCTGATCCTGGTCGGCGGCTACTCGGCGTACCCCCGGAAGGTGAACTTCCGGATCCTGCGGGAGATCGCCGACTCGGTCGGTGCCACCTTCATGGTCGACATGGCACACTTCGCCGGCCTGGTGGCCGGCAAGGTGTTCACCGGCGACTTCGACCCGGTGCCGCACGCGCACATCGTCACGACCACCACCCACAAGTCGCTGCGCGGCCCGCGCGGCGGCATGGTGCTCTGCCAGCCGGAGCTGGCCGACCAGGTCGACCGGGGCTGCCCGATGGTGCTCGGTGGTCCGCTGCCGCACGTGATGGCCGCCAAGGCGGTCGCGCTCGCGGAGGCCCGCCGCCCCGACTTCGCCGACTACGCGACCCGGATCGTCGACAACGCGCAGGCCCTTGCCGAAGGGCTGCTGCGCCGGGGCGCGAAGCTGGTCACCGGCGGCACCGACAACCACCTGGTGCTGATCGACGTGTCCGGCTACGGGCTCACCGGCCGGCAGGCCGAGCAGGCCCTGCTGGACTCGGGCATCGTCACCAACCGCAACTCGGTCCCGCAGGACCCGAACGGGGCCTGGTACACGTCCGGCATTCGGGTCGGCACGCCGGCGTTGACCACCCGGGGGCTGGGCACCGCCGAAATGGACCAGACCGCGGAGCTGATCCACACCGTGCTGGCCCAGACCACCGCCGGCGCCAACGCCGACGGCACGCCGTCGAAGGCGAAGTACACCCTGGACCCCGATCTGGCCGACAAGATCGCCCGCCAGGCCACCGACCTGCTGGCCCCACACCCCCTCTACCCCGCCATCAACCTGACCTGACCCCAGCTACCCCGCTCCGCCCGCCCGCTCCCCGCCCGCCGCTCCCCGCCCGCCCGCCCGCCCCCTCACCGCGTCGATCTAGGGAAAATCGCTGCCGCTAGAGGTCAACTAGCGATGATTATCCCTAGATCGACGGGGCGGGGGCGGGGGCGCGGGGCGGGCACAGGGCGGGGCGCGGGGCGGGGGCGGGGTTAGGCTAGGGGGCGCTTGAGGTGGTAGCGGTGGACTTCGGTGCTTCCTTGGACGTTGTTCACGTCTTCGGCGGCGGAGACGAGCTCCCATCCCTCCCGGCCGGCGAGGTTGAGGTGCGCGATGGCGGTGTCGCCGAAGGCGGTGATGTCCTTGCGTGACCCGTCCGGCGCGTACCAGACGAACGAGACATGGAAATTGCGGCCCTGTCCCTGATAACGGCGGACGAGCAGGGCGTACTCCCAGGCAACCATGCGGCCTATTATGACCGTCCAACCAGGACGACGGCACGTGGGCCGTCGCGCATTGCCATCCGATGAACGCGGTGTGTCAACCCACCGTGCCGGTTACCCGGCGGGTCAGCTCATCGGTGATCAGGGCCGCGAGGCGATCCAGCCCGAGGTCGATCTGCTGGGGAGTCACCGCGCTGACCGACAGCCGCAGCGCACACACCGGCGCGGTGTCGTCGTAGAAGTGCGCCATCGGCGTCCACAGCACCCCGTAGTCGCGCGCCGAGCGGTCCAGCAGCGCGTCGTCGACCGGAAACGGCACGGTCACCACCACGAAGAACCCGCCGGCCGGCACCGTCCAGCGCACTGCTGCCGGGCCGTCCGTCCGGTCCGGGAATCGCCGGCCCAGGCCGGCCACCAGGTGGCGCAAATTACGGGTGTACGCGGACCGCTCCCGGGTGTTCGCCGGCACCAGGCTGCCGCCGTGTTCCAGCAGCCGGCCGCCGATCACCGCCTGCGCGATCGGCGACGTGTTCACCGTGACCATGCTCTTGATCATGGCGAGCTGGTCGGCGAGCGGGCCGACCCGGCCGTCCGACCCGGACACCCGCTGGTCGGCGACCACGTACCCGACGCGTGCACCGGGCAGCACGGTCTTGGCGAACGAGCCGAGGTAGACGACCCGGCGCTCGGTGTCCAACGCCTTGAGGGTGGGCGGGCGTGGCCCGTCGTCGAGGTGGAACAGCCCGTACGGGTTGTCCTCCAGCAGCAGCAGATCCTCCTCGGCGGCCAGCGCCAACAGCCGCCGCCGGTGGGCGGTGTCGATGCTGACTCCGGAGGGGTTGGCGAAGTCCGGCATCACGTAACAGGCGCGCGGTCGGAGCCCCGCTGCCCGTGCCCGGCGTACCTGGGTGGAGAGGTCGACCAGGTCCACCCCGGACGACCCACCGGCGACCGGCCACACCGGCAGGTCCACCAACCGGGCCGCCCCGGTCAGCCCGACGTAGGTCGGGGCGACCGCGAGCAGCACATCCGCCGGCCCGGCCCGCAACGCCCGCAGCACCAGGAACATCGCCTCCTGGCAGCCGACGGTCACCACGACGGCCTCCGGGTCGACGGTGATCCCTTCGTCGACCGCGAGGTTGCGGGCGATCAGGTGGTGCACGATGCCCTTGGTGCGGCCGTACTGCAACAGCAGCCGCCGGGCCTGTTCGGGTCGGTGACCCAGGTCGTCCGTGAGGTGCCGGTGGAACGTGTCCAGGTGTCGGTGCACCGCCGCGAGGTCGAAGAACTCCTCGTACGGCCGGCCGGCCGCGAGGGACACCGCCGCCGGATAGCGTTCGGACACCTCGTTGAGGAAGTTCATCGAGGTCAGCGCCGGATCGCCCAGCGCGGGGTGCAGGTCGGCGACGGTCAGGTCGACCGGTTCGGTGGCGGTCACCGCTCAACCCGCCGTACGGGTGCGCAGCTCGCCGGCAGCCGCCGGGTCGGGGCAGCCGGCCAGGGTGAGAGCGTCGCGCAGTTCGACGGCGAGCAGGTCCAGCGCGTCCCGCGCGCCGTGTTCGCCACCGACGGCCAGCGCCCAGAGCAGCGGCCGACCGACCAGCACCCCGGCGGCACCCAGCGCGAGCGCCCGCAGCACGTCGGTGCCGCCACGGATGCCGCTGTCCATCAGCACCTGGCAATTGTCACCGACCGCGTCGACGACCTCCGGGAGCATGGTCACGCTGGCCGGCGCACCGTCGAGCTGCCGTCCACCGTGGTTGGACACGACCACCGCGTCCGCGCCGATCCGCACCGCCTCGACCGCGTCGTCGGGGTCCAGCACCCCCTTGACCACCAGCGGAAGGTCGACCTGCTCGCGGAGCCAGGCCAGGTCCGTCCAGCGCAGCGCGGGCGCGAAGGCCGCCTCGGTGTGTGCGGCGATCGCGGACACCCCGGGGGCGCCAGCGTGCGCCAGGGCATCCCGTCCGTCGGGCAGGTTCGCGGCGACCACGTCGGCTGGCAGTCGGAACGAGTTGCGCAGGTCCCGGGGGCGGCGGCCGAGCACCGGAACGTCCACGGTGACCACCAGTGCCCGGCAGCCCGCCGTGACGACCCGGCCCAGCAGGTCGCGGACGAGGGCCCGATCGCGCAGCCAGTAGAGCTGGAACCAGACGTCCGCGCCCACGCCGGTGACCTGTTCGATCGGTGTGCTGCCCAGCGTGCTCGCCAGATAGGGCACCCCGGCGGCACCGGCCGCCGCCGCGAGACCCAGCTCCCCGTCCGGATGCATCAACCGCTGGTACGCCATCGGCGCCACCCCGACCGGCATGGCGTACGGGCGGCCGAGCAGTCGGGTGCCGAGGTCGACGGTGTCCACCCCGCGCAGCACCCGGGGCAGCACCGCGACCCGGTCCAGCGCGCGACGGTTCGCGGCCAGGGTCACCTCGGCCGCGCTGCCGCCCGCGACGTAGTCCCACACATCCGGCGGGAGTACGGCCCGGGCCTGCTCGGCGTAGTCGGCGAGCGACACGGCCGGCAGGTCGGTCAGCACCGGCTCACCCATCGCGCACCGCCGTGCCCGTCCCGGCGGCTGCCGGCTCGTCCGGCCCGGGTGGCAGCCCGAATCGCTCCCGGAGAAACGCCGCCGCGCTCCCCTGCGCCCGCCGCCCGTCGGTGAAGGCGCCGGGCATGGCGAAGAAGCCGTGGATCATGCCCGGGTAGTGCGCCAACCGGGTGGGTACGCCCGCCTCGCGCAGTCGCTCGGCGTAACGCTGCCCCTCCGCGCACAGCGGGTCCAGCTCGGCGGTGACCACCAGCGCCGGCGGCAAACCGGAGAGGTCGTCGGCGAGCAGCGGCGAGGCCAGCGGGTCCCGGGCGTGCGCCGGGTCGGACAGGTAGTGCGTCCGGTACCAGGCCACCGAACGGCGGTTGAACAGCGTCGGGTCGACGTCGTCGGCCGGGCGAGCCGGGCCGCCGCTCTGGTCGGTGTTCGGATAGACCAGCAGTTGCGCGGCGAGCGCGGGCCCGCCCGCACGGCAGAGCAGGGTGACGGCGGCGGCGAGGTTGCCGCCAGCGCTGTCCCCGCCGACCGCCAGCCGGTCCGGGTCCACGCCCAGCCGGTCGGCGTGGCCGGCCACCCAGCGGATGGCGGCGTGGCAGTCGTGCACCGCCGCCGGGAAGGGATGCTCCGGGGCGAGGCGGTAGCCGACGGTGATCACCTGGCAGGGCACGGCGTTGGCCAGTCGTCGGCAGATGTCGTCGGCGGTGTCGATGCTGCCGAGCGTCCACCCGCCGCCGAAGAAGTACAGCAGGGTGGGTAGCGGGCCCGACCCGGCCGGCCGGTACACCCGCAGCGGCAGCTCGCCGGCGGGGCCAGGGATCGTCTCCTCGCGTACCTCGGCCACCGGCTCGACCGCGCCGTTGCCGGCGCGGATCGCGGCCAGGTCCGCGGCGCGCGCCTCGACCAGGGTCTGCGCGTACAGCGGCGGGGTGCCGGCCGCGGCACGGGCCGCCCGGTACGCCGCGACCTCCGGGTGCAGGGCCATGTCGCTCCTATCCGCCGGTGCTGACCAGCAGCTTGTCGATGCCGCGCAGGAACAGGCTGCCGCTGTACGTCGGCGTGCCGCTGTAGGTCAGGTCGGGGAACCGGGCGAACAGCCGGGGCAGTGCGAGGCGTCCCTCCAACCGGGACACCGCCGCGCCGAGGCAGAAGTGCAGGCCCACTCCGAAGGCCAGTGACGGAGGGCCGGGGCGGGTCGGGTCGAAGGCGTCCGGGTCCGGAAAACGGGCCGGGTCCCGGTTGGCCGCACCGATCATGATCAGCACGTTGTCGTCCTTGGCGACCGCCACGCCGTCCAGCGTGGTGTCGGCCGGCGCGGCGCGGGCCAGGAAGTGCACCGGGCTCTCCAACCGCAGCACCTCGTCGACGCAGCCCTGTGCCAGCGTCTCGTCGGTGGGCAGGGCGGCGACCGTCTCCGGGTGGGCCAGCAGCAGCGGCAGCCCATTGCTGAACATGTAGACGGTGGTGACGAAGCTGGCGTTGAACAGCACGATCAGGTTGCTGACCAACTCCTCCTCGGTCAGCTCCACCTCGCCGGAGTCGAGCGCCTCGACCAACCCACTGAGCAGGTCGTCCCCGGGCACCCGGCGGCGGTGCCCCAGCAGCTCCCGGTAGAAGGCCCGCAACTCCTCGGCGGCCGTGTTGGCCGCGGCCAGCCGCTGCGGGGTCTTCCCGGACACGTCCAGGAACTCGTCGATCCGCTCCACCCGCTCGCGGTACCACGCCAACTCCCCCGGTGGGATGCCGATGAACTCGGCCATCACCAGGGCCGGAATCGGGTACGCGAAGTCGGCCACGAAATCGACGACACCATCCCCGGCATCGGCCATCCGGTCCAGCAACTCGTCGACCACCCGCAGGATCACCGGCTCCAGCGCGCCCAGCCGGCGCGGAGTGAAGGTGCGGGAGAAGACGTGCCGCATCCGGGTGTGATCGGGTGGATTGACGAACATCATCGAGGTCTGGAAGGTGCGCAGGATCTCGTGCTCCTCCCAGCCCGGCGGCGGCTGTTTCGTCCACTCCGGATCGCGCAACAACCGGTCGATCAGGTCGTAGCCGACCGCCACGGCTGCCACCGTACGGTGCTCCGCGCGGGCCGGCACCGCGCTGACCGGGCCGAGCCGGTGCAGGCCGGCGTACCACGGATACGGATTCTGTCGGCCCTGCTCGCTGTACAGGCCGGTGAGTAACTCCTGAACCTCCACGACGATCTCCTCCCCAGGATGTCGGTGACCGGGGCAGCGAGGATCACCCGCCGCCCCCGGCCCGTGTCACAACCCCAGCACGCGCAGCGGCACGGCGTTGGCCATCGCCTGGTTGCCGACGTCGTTCGGGTGGATGTGGTCACCCGAGTCGTACGCGGGCAGCAGTTGGCTGGGCCGCGCCGGGTCCCGCAGCACCCGGTCGAAGTCGAGCAGCCCGTCGAACTCCCGACTACCGCGCAGGTATGCGTTCACCGCCTGCCGGGTGGCCTCCTTCTGCGGAGTCCACACGCCCTCCGCACCGTGCCCCTCGTACGGCGTCAGCGTGGCCACCAGGCTCGTCAGCCCGCGCTGCTGAAGCTGCTGGTTGATCTGCCGAAGGGTGGCGATGATCGCCTCGGCTGAGTCGTTGGACATCCAGATGTCGTTGATGCCCAGGTGGGTGACGACGGTGCGCACCCCGGTCTGGGGGAGGACGTCCTCGTTGAGCCGGGCCGCCGCGTTCGGGCCGAGCTGGAAGTAGCCGGGGTAGTTTCCGTCGCCCGGCTCGGTGCCCTCATGGTTGAGCCGGTTACCGGCCAGGCTCAGGTTGAGTACGCCCGGGGTGCGCTTGTCCGGCCGGTCGGCGAGCAGTCGGTCGGAGAGCAGATCGGGCCAGCGCCGGTTGGCGTTGACGGTGCTGCCGTTGCCGTCGCCCATCGAGTCGCTGAACACGACCACCGCGCCGGGGCTGGCCTTGCGCTGCACGTCGATGCCGGAAAGGAAGAACCAGCAGCAGGTGGGCCGGATGGTGAACCCGGCGCCCTCGGCGGCTGCGGTCAGGTCACCGGCGCCGATGAAGTTGTTCTGCTGGGACTGCCCGTGGAAGGTGGTCGGCCCGGTCGGCGTCGGGAAGTGCACCGTCACCACCAGGTCGCTGTCATCCGCGACCGGGAAGGCCAGCGGGTCGCTGAGCAGCTCCGCGCCCCGGTTCATCGTCGCCGTGGCAGCACCGGTGAAGGTCAACGGGCGCAGCGAGGCCGGGTCGATGTCGGAGACGTCGTCGGGGGTCGCGGTGTTCGGTCGGGCGACGGTGGCGCGACCGACCTTCACGGCCTGCTCGCCGTACAGGTTGCTCAGGCGTACCCGCAGCGCCGGGCCGCCCACCGAGACGTGCACGATCATCCGGACGCTCTGGTCGTTCAGGCCGGTGTTGGTCAGCCCGACCGAGTTGCCCCGGGTGACCGCGGTGGCCCAACTGCCCGCCCACTCGGAATGCTCGGGCCGGCCGGCGGCGGTCCCGGTTGGACCGGCGCTGGCGACGACGGCGGGTGCTCCCGCCAGCAGCAGCGCGGTCACGGCGGCGACGACATGCCATCTCTTCGGGGTCGACATGGAACCTCCATCGTGTGGCAGCCCAGGGCCGTCCGCTGACGGCGCCCGCCTGGACGATGGTCCAGAAACCTAGCCGCCGCCGCTGACGTGCGTCAATCAACCTGATCGACGCGAACAAATGTCCGGCGGGTCTGTCGGATCGCCCGTCGGCACGGTTCCGACCAGCCGTTACCGGCCTAGGCTTCCAGGCGGCGGTGCGGTCGCCCAGGTGCGCCACCGTCGCGTCGTCACCGGCGCCACACGGGATTCGCCGCTTTCTCGAATGGGGGCTGCCGGATGACTGACGGACCCGGGCACACGACGACCTACGTGGACAGGGTGCTGGACCTCTTCGCCGACTTCGGTGACCGGGAGGCGTTGGTCGGCGCGGGACGCCGGCTCACCTACACCGAGGCCGCCGCGCAGATCCGGGCGATGGCCGCGACGCTCACCCGACACGGCGTACGGCCCGGCGCGGCGGTGCTCGTGACCGTGGCGAACGCGGTGGAGGGCCCGCTGCTTCAGCTCGCTCTGCACCTGATCGGCTGCCGGACGATGTGGGTCGCCCCGGTGACCGCCCGCCGGGAGGTCGACGAGTTCATCCGGTTGGCCCGTCCCGACGCCCTCGTCTACGACGCCCGGGACCGGGCCAGCCTGGGCCCGGAGTTGGCCGCCGCCCTGCCCGGCACTCCGGTGTGCTGCCTGGGCGCGGGCGGCGCCGGCCCGGACCTCACCGCCGTCGGCCCCGACGATCCGGTCGCGTTGCCGGTGTCCGTGCCGGCGCCGGAGTCGTTCCTGCAGACCAGTGGCACCACCGGCAGCCCCAAGCTGGTCCACCACCGGGAGAGTTTCTACGCCCAGATCCTCGCCCTGGCCGCCGACTTCCGCGCCGCCGGGTTTCCACTGCTGCGGCACCTGTCGCACTCGCCGATGTGGCTGGCCAGCGGTCAGATCACCACACTGTTCAACCTGTTCACCGGTGGGGTGCTGTTCCTGCGCGACGACTGGGACCCGGTGGCCTTCGTGGACACCGTCCAGCGGGAACGGATCAACTCGACCTTCGTCACCCCGCCGATGCTCTACGAGGTGCTGGACCACCCGGCGCTGGTCGGCGCGGATTTCTCCGCCATGTTCATGTTCAACGTGGGCGCCGGTCCCGCCGCACCCGCCCGGCTGCGCCAGGCCATCGCGCGTTTCGGCCCGGTGCTGCGACTCGTGTACGGCCTCAGCGAGGCCGTCGTGATCACCGCACTGCCCGGGCTGACCGACGATCCGGAGCACCCGGAGCGGCTGCGCTCCTGCGGGCGACCCTACGGCGACGTGCGCATCGAGATCCGCGCCGACGACGGCACCGTGCTGCCGACGGGCCGCGACGGCGAGGTGTGGGTGCAGACCCGGCTGAGCTTCGCCGGCTACCACGGCCAGCCCGAGCTGACCGCGCAGACGCTCGTCGACGGCTGGGTGCGTACCCGCGACATCGGCCACCTCGACGACGACGGCTACCTCTACCTGGTCGACCGGGCGCACGACATGATCGTCACGCATCGGCGGAACTGGGCGATCTTCTGCCGCCCGATCGAGGACGTGTTGGCCGGGCATCCACAGGTGCGGGCCGCCGCCGTGATCGGCGTACCGGACGAGACGGTCGGCGAGGTCCCGTACGCGTACGTGGTGGTCGCGCCGGGCGCGACGGTCACCGGGGCGGAGCTGATCGACCTGGTCACCGCCGAACTCAACGAGATGTGGGCGCCGGCCGGGGTGGAGTTCACCGACCGACTGCCGGTGAACCGCTCGGTGAAGGTGGACAAGCGGGCCCTCCGCGACCGGTACGCCGCGCGTCGGGCGGCGGTCGGGGCGTGACCCCCCGCCGGCAACTGGTCGTCCTGGTCAGCGCGGACCTGATCTCCAACCTGGGCACCCGCATCTCGGTGGTGACCATCCCGTGGCTGGTGCTGGTCACCACTGGCAGCCCCACCAAGATGGGCCTTGTCGCGTTCGCGGAGACTCTGCCGTACCTGCTGTCCAGCGCGTTGGGGACACCATGGGCGGACCGGATCGGCCTGCGCCGCACCTCGATCATCTGCGACGCGGGTAGCGCGGTGGCCATGGTCGTCGTCGCGCTGACCCCGTGGTTGGGTTTCGCCCCGCTGGTGGCGCTCGTCGCGGTGGCCGGTGCGCTGCGGGGCATCGGGGACCGGGTGAAGCACGTGATGTTCCGGCCGGCCGCGCAGGCCGCCGGGGTGCCGCTGATCCGGCTGACCTCCGCGTACGACGGGCTGAGCCGGGTGGTCACCCTGTTCGGCGCCGCCGTGGGCGGCCTGCTGATCGCGGCGTTCGGGGTGACCGAGGCGATCCTCATCGACGCGGCCAGTTTCGGCGTCTGCGCACTACTGATCGGCGTCCTGGTCCGCCCGCCGGCCGCCCCGTCGCAGCCCGCCCAGCCGGAGAGCTACCTACGCGCGCTCCGCGGCGGCTTCAGCTACCTCGGTCGGGACCGGCCGCTGCTCGGCATGCTGATCGTCGTCTCGGCGCTGAACATGGTGGCCAACGCCAGCGTGGCCGTCTACATCCCGGTGTGGGTCGCCCGGGAACTGCACGGCCCGAGCGGGCTCGGCCTGGTGCTCGCGGCGTTCTCCGCGGGCGCGCTGCTGGGCAACGTGCTGTTCACCGCGCTCGGGACCCGACTGCCCCGCCGGCTGACGTTCCTGGTCGGGGCACTGGTCGCCGGCACACCCCGGCTGGTGGCGCTGGCGATCAGCGACGAACTGCCGATGGTGCTCGTGGTGACGTTCCTGTCCGGAATCGGCATCGCGGCGGTCAACCCGCTGCTCGGGGCGGCGCTCTATGAACGGGTGCCGGCGGAGTTGCAGACCCGGGTGATCGGCATCTCCGGCTCCGTGGCCTTCGTCGGGCTACCGGTCGGCGCGCTGCTCGGCGGTTGGTCGGTGGACGCCCTGGGACTCACGCCCGCTCTGCTGGGCATGGCGGCGGCGTGCCTGGTGGTCAGCGCGTTCCCGCTGGTGACCCGGGCATCAGAGGCGGAGACACCGACGCCGTCCACCCCCACCGCCACGCGCTGACCTGACGCTGGCCAGCCGCCCCCGGTGCACCACCGCCGTGTCGGTGCACCACCTTTGCTCTGCTTCACCCCAGGCAACACTTTCGGGGCGTCACTGTAGCGTCGGTTGAAGCAGAGCAAAGGTGGCAGTTGAGGTGCGGCCAGGCTCGCCCGCTTCCCACGCTCGTTTCCCACGCCTGTCCCGAGCGCCGGCAGGACCGGTCCCGGGCACGGCGCAAATCGGTTGCGGGTGACCGGTGGCGCCCGCAGGCTCGGACGGATGAGCGCAGAGCACTCACCCGACGTACCGCACACCGACGACGTGGTGGACGACCGGATCGACGTCGCTCTGGTTCGCCGTCTGGTGGCCGAGCAGTTCCCGCGGTGGGCACACCTGCCGGTACGTCCGGTGGAGGCCGGCGGCTGGGACAACCGCACGTTCCACCTGGGCGAGGAGATGAGCGTGCGGCTGCCCAGCGGCGCGGGGTACGCCCCGCAGGTCGCCAAGGAGCAGCGGTGGTTGCCGGTGCTCGCGCCACGACTGCCGGTGGAGATCCCCACCCCGCTGGCGTACGGCCGACCTGGGGACGGATACCCGTACCCGTGGTCGGTCTACCGGTGGATCGACGGGCGGACCGCCCGAGGTGAGCGGATCAACGACCTGACCCGGTTCGCCACCGACCTCGCCGCCTTCCTGCGCGCCCTGCGCGCCGTCGACACCACCGACGGCCCGGCGCCCGGCCTGCACAGCGCGTGGCGGGGCGGTCCACTGTCCACGTACGACGCGGAGACCCGGGCGGCGATCGACGCGCACCGGGAGCGCCTGCCCGCCGACACGGTCACCGGCATCTGGCAGGCAGCGCTCGACGCCACCTGGGCCGGGACGCCGGTCTGGTTCCACGGCGACGTCGCGTTCGGCAACCTGCTGGTCCGCGACGGCCGGCTCGCCTCCGTCATCGACTTCGGCTGCTCCGGCGTGGGCGACCCCGCCTGCGACACGGTGATCGCCTGGACCCTGCTGCACGGCCCCAGCCGGGCCGTCTTCCACGACGCGCTCGGCCTCGACGAGGCCACCTGGGCGAGGGGACGAGGCTGGGCGCTGTGGAAGGCGCTGATCACCCTGGACGACCAGGACCCGGCCAAGGCCGCCGACGCCCGGCACGTGCTCGGCGAACTCCTCGCCGAGCACAGCGTGGCCCGCTGAGCGCGAAGAAAGCGACCGCTAAGGTGGCGAGCCTCGGCGCACCGGAGCAAACCGGCCGTTCGTCAACCCGCCCCACCCCGCCCTACCTCGCCGATCATGGAGTTGTGGTGGGCGACAAAGTAACCGCAATAGCGCCACATCGGGCACCACACCTCCATGATCGACCGCAGCCGGACTGCCCCCTTCCGCGATCTTGCAGTTGCTGCCTCGACGTAGGGGGCATTCCACGCATCTCGGCGACCGAAACTGCAAGATCGGCGCGGCGGTCGTGGCGCGGCGGTCGTGCGTGGTGACAGCCCGCCCTCGCTGTGGGGGGGGCGGGCTGGGGCTTGTTAGCGGTTGGCTGGGGATGGGACGGGGTGTTCAGTGCGGCAGCGGGGGCAGCGCAGTCGGGCCCCGGCGGCCGTGCGGGGAACGCGCAGCCGTTGACCGCAACCGCAGGTCAACACCGGAGCCGACGCCCGCAGGTATTCGTCCCGCTCGCGCCGCGGCCACCGGCCGTGGCAGCGGGCGCACCACTTCGGTGGGTAGCTGTGGTAGTGGGCCAGGCCGAACGCGCCCGCGATCATGAGGGTGGCGGGGACCAGGAGACCGAGCGGCGCGAGCAGGGCGGGCAGCACTCCGCCGACGCCGTCCGACACCACCACGGCGACCATCATGAGTACGACCACCGGCAACCCGAGCAGGGTGAACCCGAAGCCCCATGCGAAGGCCAGCAGGGACGGCAGGAACAACCACATGCCGCCGGGGGCCCAGCGGCGGACGCCGTACCCGCCGCAGCGGGGGCAGTTCGGCGAGGCGCGGTGCGGCACGGACCGCAGCGCCTTCGGCGCCAGCCACTCGACCAGCAGCTTGAGGATCTCCTCGACCAGTTTTGACGCGAGGGCCTGGAGGAACGAACTGAGCACCGGGGGCCACCTCCCTCGTCCCAGGGATCCGCCCAGGTCAGGCCCAGGCTTTCACGCGATGTCGGCTCACCGCCCATCGTGACCCGTCGGTGCCAACGCCCCGCCCCGGCCCGCCGACGCCACCACCCCGGCGACGCCAATCCGACAGCGCCAGCCATTCGCGGCGAGGCTTACGGGCTGCGCCGGTCCTGGCCGGGTGACCCGCCGGTCGGTTAGCGTGCCGGCATGCCATCGACGCTCACCGAATCGACGGATCCGTACTGCCTCCGCTCCGGCGAGGCCGCCGAGCTGCTGCGCGGGCATCCGTGGCGACGGTTCGTGGCGCTCGGCGACAGCGTCGTGGAGGGCATGTGCGAGCCGACGCCGGGCTACCCGGACGTGCAGTGGGTCGACCGGATCGCCGCCGAGTTGACGGGCGTACGCCCCGGGCTGGCGTACCGGAACCTGGGTCGACGCGGGCTGCGCGCGCACCAGGTGCGGGCCTCCCAGCTCGCGCCGGCGCTGGCCTTCGCGCCGGATCTGGCGCTGGTCGTCTGTGGTGGCAACGACGCCTTTCACCCGGCGTACGACGCGGACGCGGTGGACGAAGAGCTGACCGCGATGATCAGCGCCCTGCGCGGGGCCGGCGCAGACGTGATCACCGTGGGCATGTTCGACGTCTCGCACAGCCCGGCGGTGCCCGAGCACGTACGGGCCGGCCTCGGGCAACGGATGCGCCGCCTGTCCGCACACACGGCAGGGCTGGCCGAACGGCTGAACACCGTCCACGTGCACCTGACCGACCACCCGCTGACGGCGGACCCGACCCTCTACAGCACCGACGGCCGCCACGGCAGCGCCCGCAGCGACGCCATAGCAGCGGCAGAAACCCTCCGCCGCCTGTCCACCCACCTCAACCCGCCCCGTTGATCATGAAGTTATCGCCACCGACTGCCGCGTGTCGTGACAACAACTTCATGATCGACGCGAGAAGGGTGGGGTGGGACCGGGTTAGTTGTGGAGGAGGATTCCTGTTAGGAGGACCCCGTGGGCCAGGTTGAGGATTCCGTCGCAGCCGGGGTAGCCCACCCGGGCCAGGGCACCGGAGGCCCGGCGGCCGAACAGGTACGGGGCGAGCGAATACGGGACGTCGGCCGTGACCGTCTCCCCCGTCTCGATCTGCACGAAGTCCATCGGCACCCGGTCGGTCGGTAGGTATTCCTGCAGGATCGCGCCGCCTTGGTCGACGGCGGCGCGCAGGCCGCCGGCCCAGTCTTCCGGGCTCAGTTCCGGGCCGAGCAGCACGCCGTGCCCGGCTGAGCCGTCGGCCGGTTTCGCCACCAGCTCCGCCTGCTCGGCGATCGCTCGGTCGAGCACCGCGGCGGTCAACGGCACCGTGAACGGCACGTGCCGACGGATCAGCGCCTGGTCGTCGGCGGGCAGCCCGTCCACGTCCTCCCACAGCCAAGCGAACGTGGTCTTGTTGCCGAGCAGCCAGGCCGACGCCGAGACGAACATCGGCAGCGTGCCGGCGGTCAGCGCACCGGCCACCGCGTCCAGGCCGGCGGTCGGGGTGACCCGGTTCGGCACGAACAGCCGGAACAGCGCATCGACCGGCCTGCCGTCGACCACCAGCCGATTGTCCGCGTCCAGGGTGGCGGTGGATACCGGCGCGATGACCAGGTCGATGCCGAAGTCCCGGGCCCGTACGGCCAGTGGGTCGAGGATCCGGATGAACGTCTCCGGGTCGTCCAGGCCCGGGTAGTCCGAGTCGAAGTCCATCAGCAGTGCCACCCGGGCACCATCGGGCAACCGCAGCTCCTCGCGGATCGCCACGAACCGCTGGTCCAGCAGCGACGCCGCCGCCCGTACCGGCAGGCCGTCCAGGATGCCCTGCTCCCGGTAGAGCTGCGCGAACCGCTGGATGACGGTGTCAGCGTCGAACCCGCCGCCGAGGCTGCTGTCGATGTTGTACTCGACGAACTTCGGCACCCCCGCGGAGAAGATCACATCCGGGCGGTACGCGGCCAGCAGTGCCTCGGTCAGCACCTCCGACTCGTCCAGCAGCCGGGTCTCCCCCGCCGGTACGCCGAGGAGCCGGCGCAACTCACCGGCGGTGTCCACCCGACGACGGCAGGCGTCGAGGATCAGTTGGGCGAGCCGGTCGCAGACCTCGTTCAGCTCCCGCCAGGCGTCGGCGTCGAGCACCGGGGGTCGGGCCAACCGCCACTGCTTGTTGTAGGTGGCCCGGCCGTGGAAGACCCGCTCCCAGGCCGCCGTCCCACTGGCCACCATGGCGCGGCGGGCCGGCTCCGGCAGCTCGGTCCAGGCCTGGTCGGCCGCCGGCCACGCGTAGTTCGGGTCGATCATGATCCGTCCTTCATGGTCAGGTGGATGGCGGTGGCGAGCTGGTCCCGACCGGGCTGGACGGCCCGGTCCAGCGCGGGTGCGAACGGCAGCACCGCCCCGTCCGGGCGGGTGACGCGGCGCGGCGGGGCGAGCAGCCGGACCCGTTCCACCACCGAGGCGATGATCTCGGCGGCGATGCCGCAGGAGCGGTTGGCGTCGTCGACGACCACGAGCCGCCCGGTGCGGGCCACCGACTCGGTCAACCCGTCGATGTCGAACGGGTACACCGTGCGCGGGTCGAACACCTCCACCGACACCTGGTCGGCCAACTCCTCGGCGACCGCGAGCGCGTCGTGCACCAGGTGCCCGACCGCGACCACGGTGACGTCGTCGCCGAATCGGTGGATCCGGCCCCGACCCAGCGGCACCGGCACCAGGTCGTCGACGTCCTCCCGCGTGTCCATGGCACCGGCGGGGGCGAACACCACCACCGGGTCGTCGTGGCGGATCGCGGTGACCAGCAGCCCGTACGCGTCGGCCGGGGTGGCCGGCACGACGGTGACCACGCCGACGTGGGCGAAGAGGCTGTACGGGTGGTCGGAGTGCTGCCCGGCCCAGCCGGTACGTGAACCGGAGCCGGGCACCAGGTAGGTGACGGGCACGGCGCACTGACCGCCGGTCATCAGGGGGAACTTGTGCGCGTGGTTGACGATCTGTTCGAAGACCAGGTACAGCAGCGACGGGATCTGGAACTCGAGCACCGGCCGTAGCCCGGCCAGCGCCGCCCCGGTGGCGAAGCTGGTGAACGCCTGCTCGGACAGGGGGGTGTCGCGTACCCGCTCGGTCCCGAAGCGCTTGGCCAGGCCGGTGGTCACCAGCGACGCGCCGACCTGGATGTCCTCTCCGAGCAGGAACACCGCCTCGTCGCGGGCCAGCTCGTCGGCGAGGGCCCGGGTCAGTGCCCGGCGGTACGACAGTCGGGGCACCTCAACCACCTCCGGTGCGGGCGGTCATGCCGCTGGCGTACAGGTGGGCCAACGCGTCGGCCGGGTCGGGCTCCGGGCTGGCCAGGGCGAACCGCACCGCCGCGTCGAGGGTCGCCTCGACCTCGGCGTCCACGGCGGCGCGGTCGGTGTCGGTGAGGCGTTCGCCCTGGATGCGCACCGGGTCCCGGACCCGGCCACGGGTCACCTCGTCGGGCGGGCGGTAGTCGAGGCGTACCGCGTGTTCGAAGGTGTGGTGGACGTCGAAGCGGTAGGTGCGGGCCTCGATCAGCTCGGGGCCGCCGCCGGCGCGCATCCGCTCGACGGCGGCGGCCGCGGCGATGCGTACCGTCTCGGGGTCCTGGCCGTCGACCTGGACGGCCGGGATGCCGAACGCGGCGGCCCGGCCTTCGATGCTGCCGGCCACCGCGCCGGTGACCGGCATGGTGGTGGCGTAGCCGTTGTTCTCGCAGACGAACAGCACCGGCACCCGCCAGAGCGCGGCCAGGTTGAACGCCTCCAGCAGCATCCCCTCGTTGACCGCGCCGTCACCGAAGAAGCTCACCCCGACGGTGTCGCGCCCCCAGCGACGGTGGGCCCAGACCGCGCCCGTGATGATCGCCCCGGAGGCGCCGACGATCGCGTTGGCGCCGAGCACGCCGAGGCTGAAGTCCGCGGCGTGCATCGAACCGCCCCGGCCGGCGTTGAGGCCGGTGACCCGGCCGCACAGCTCGGCGAGCATCCGGGCCGGGTCCGCGCCGCGCGCCAGGACGTGCCCGTGCCCGCGGTGGGTGCCGGCGATCACGTCGTCGACACCCAGCGCGGCGCACACACCGGCGGCGATCCCCTCCTGACCCAGGTACGGGTGGATGCCGCCGACGATCTGCCCACCGTGGACCAGCTCCACCGCCCGCTCCTCGAACCGGCGGATCAGCCGGACCGTGCGGTAGAGCCGGACCTGGTCGGCGTCGGTCACGCCGGCCCCTTGATGGTGGCCAGGATGTCGTCCCAGAAACGGGACCGGGCGGCCAGCGCGGTGTTGACGGTGTCGGCGCACTCCTGCCACTTGGTGTCGTCGTCGCCGCACAGGTCGGCGAGCATCTGCATGGCCATCGGGGTGTGCTGCTCGCCGTCGACCTCGATGTGCCGCTCCAGGTAGTCGACGAACGTGTGCAGCCGGTTGCTGCGCTCGTTGACCGAGACGACCTGCGTGAACATGTCCGGGATCAGGTCCTCCCGACCGAACGCGAACGCCGCTGCCTGGCAGTGCACCGGGGTCGACTCGATGATCTGCCAGGTCGTGCCGGCGAACCTCGCCGACGCCTCCGGCACCCCGGCCTCGGTGAGCGCCTCGGTGACCGGCCGACCGGCGCGCAGCAGGTCGACGAGAGCGTCCACGGCCGTGGTGTCCGCGCCGGCCTCCCGCATGCCCTGCACGTACAGCTCGAAGTGGCTGATGTAGCCCCCGCCCAGCTCGTCGCTCTCCTCCACCATCACGATGTCGTTGATGAGGCGGCGGCTGCCGGTCGGGCCGGTCGGGATCCACGGCACGGTGACGCAGGTCAGCTGCCGCTGCAACGACTTCAGCAGGGACATGAAGTCCCAGACCGCGAAGACGTGGTGCTCCATGAAGGTGACCAACGCCTCGTGGGTGTCCAGGTTGGCGTAGAGCGGGTGCTCGACCACGGCGTCACGCCGGTCGGTCACCGCCCGCTCCAGTCGCTCGATCCCCGGGTGCGTCTTACCCCAGTCGTACCGTGACATGTCAGCCTCCCTGCTGGGCGCGGTGGCGCCAGATGACCGGGCAGTAGTCGGGGTCCGCGTAGTCCGGCCGCCCGTCGTGGGTGCGGCGGACCAGCACGTCGTGGTTGTACGCGGCGAGTGTGCCGTCGGAGAGCGGATACTCCCGCCAGGCGTTGTCGCCGTCCTGCAGGTGCAGCGAGATCGCCTGGCGGGGGCGACCGCTGACGTTCGGGCCGCTGCCGTGGTAGGTGCGGCAGTGGTGGAAACTCAGGTGTCCCTTGGGGATCACCATCGGGATCTTGCGGATCTCTGCGCCGTTGTGTGCCGCGTTCTCGGCCAGCATCTCCTCCAGCTGGCTGCGGTCCCGGTCGGCGAAGTGCCGCACCACGGTGTCGTCGGCACCGATCTCCTTCCACCGGTGCGACCCGTCGACCATCGTGATGGTGCCCATCTCCTCCCCGCAGTCGTGGAAGGGGATGAACGCGGTGAGCATCTTCTCCGACGACGACGACGCCCAGTAGTGCTTGTCGAAGTGCCAGGGCACGATGTTGCTCGGCTCGCCGGAGATCGGCGGCTTGTAGATCAGCGTGGACTGGAAGACGCGGATCTCGTCGGCCTGGGCCAGCCGCGCGGCGACCGCGCCGATCAGCGGCTTGCGCAGGATCGCGCCGAGGCCGTCGTGTTCGTGGTGGACGTAGTCGTTGTGCCGCTGCACCGGCCCTCTGGATGGCTCCCAGTAGGCCAGCTTCGGTGGACGCACCGGCAGCCGGCGGTCCCGCTCGCCGTCGTAGTAGCGCTGCGTGGCGGCGGCGAGGGCGTCCACCTCGTCGTCGGTGAAGAGCTTCTTCGACAGATACCAGCCGTGCTCGGCGTAGTGCCGCACGTCGTCGTCGGAGGGCAGCAGAGCCTGCTCCTCGGCGGTGAACCTCACGCCCCCACCTCCTGTGGTGCGACCGCCACGGCGGCCAGTTCCCGTTCCTTGGCCTCGTAGAGCGCCTTGATGTTGCCGCTGCCGAAGCCGCGCGCACCGCGCCGCTCGATCAGCTCCAGGAAGAGCGTGCGGCGAACGTGCATCGACTCGGCGAAGATCTGCAACAGCTGGCCGTCGTGGTCGGAGTCGACGAGCACACCCAGCTCGCGTAGCCGGTCCAGCGGCGCGTCCACCGCACCGACCCGCGCCTCCAGGGAGTCGTAGTAGCTGCCGGGGGTGCCCGCGAAGCGCACCCCGCGCCGCCCCAGCGCCTCCACCGCGCCGACGATGTCGTCGGTGCGCAGCCCCAGGTGCTGCACCCCACCACCGGCGTGCTGGTCGAGGAACGCGTCGATCTGCCCCGGCCGCCGGGTGCGGTCCGGTTCGAGCAGCACGACGGTGACCCGCCCGGACGGGCTCTGCACCACCTTCGAGTTCATCCCCTGCCCGCCGACCTCGATGTGCTCCTCGAAGATCTGCGCGAAGTCGAACAGCGTCTCGAAGTGCCGGACCGTCTCGTCGAGCTGGTCGGGTGGCACGCAGACCGCCAGGTGGTCGATCTCGGCGAGCACCGGCGGGTGCCCGTCGACCGTGGATGGTGTCGGTGTGATGGCGCCGGGCAGGAACTCGCCCCGGTCGCCCCGGCGCTGCACCAGCCGGTGTCGCACGTCGGCGAAGCCGTCGACCTCGGCGGTCACCACCTCGGCGTTCGCGCCGGTGACGGTGGTCGGTGGCGTCACCCCGGTCGCGCCCCGACCCACCAGCTCGGCGTACGCGGCCGCGACGTCGTCGACCTCGACCGCGACGACCGCGATGCCGTCACCGTGGCGTTGCACGTACCTCGCCGCCGGGTGCTCGGCGCTCAGCCCGGAGGTGAGCAGCAACCGGATGTCGCCGTGACAGAGCAGCAGTGAACGCTGCCCCGCCAGCCCGGTCTCCGGGCCACCCTGGCCGCAGATCTCGAAGCCGACGGCGGTACTGAAGTAGAAGGCCGCCTGCCGGGCGTCCCCCACGTAGAGTTCGATGTGGTCGATACCACGGATGTCCATGTCCCCTGAACCCTTCCCACACAGTTCCCCCTGTGTTGCCGTCCGGACGCCCCCCGCCCGGGATGCCGCGTCGATCACCTCCTCGGTTCGGCGACGCGCGCGAGCAGCAGGCTCACGTTCTGACCGCCGAACCCGAACGAGTTGGTGACCGCGTACTCCGGGTCGGCCTTGCGGGGCGTGCCACGGATGTGGTCCGCCGGGCAGGCCGGGTCCGGGTCGTCGAGGTGGTACGTCGGCGGCAGGAGCCCCCGACCGAGCGCCAACGCCGTGACCGCCGCCTCCAGCACGCCGGAGGCCCCGAGCAGGTGACCGGTGAGCGCCTTGGTGGAGCTGACCGGCACACCGCCGACGCCGAAGACGTCGGCCAACGCGGTGGTCTCCGCGATGTCGCCGAGCTTCGTGGCGGTGCCGTGCGCGTTGACGTAACCGACCGCCGCCGCGGGCACACCGGCGCTGCGCAGCGCGCGGCGGATGCAGGCCGCCGCGCCGGCGCCGTCCGGGCGGGGCGCGGTCGGGTGGTACGCGTCGGTGGTCGCCCCGAAGCCGGCCACCTCGGCGTACGCGGTGACACCGCGCGCGGCGGCGTGCTCGGCGCGTTCCAGCACCAACAGCGCGGCGCCCTCGGCCAGCACGAAGCCGCTACGGGAGGTGTCGAACGGCCGGCTCGCCCGGGCCGGGTCGTCCCCGGCGCGGGCCAGCGCCCGCGCGTTGGCGAAGGTGTCGGCGAAGGTCGGGAAGAGCGGTGCCTCGCTGGCCCCGCAGAGCACCACGTCGGCTTCTCCGGTCGCGATCAGCCGGACGGCATCGGCGACCGCCTGGGCACCGGAGGCGCAGGCGGTGCCGACCGACGAGCTGTAGCCCCGGATGCCGTGCGCGATGGCGATCCGCGCCGCCGGCATGTTCGGCAGGATCCCGGTGAGCAGGTACGGGCTGACCGCCGCCCGACCCCGGGCGGCCCTGGCCAGCACCTGCGACTCCAGGGTGGCCATCCCACCGACACCACCGACGATCACGCCGATCCGGTCGGGGTCGACGTCGCGGCCCACCTCGATGCCGGCGTCGGCGAGCGCGTCGGCGGCGGTGAGGAGCGCGAGCACCACGATCCGGTCCAGCACCCGGGTCTCCGGCCCGGACGCGACGGTGCGCGGGTCGATGTCGGGCAGCAGGCCTGCGACGTCCAGCGACTCCCGCGCCGGGTGTCCGTCGGGCGGGCGGGTCAGCCCGGAACGGCCGGTGGTGAGCGCGTCGAACGTCTCCTCGACGCCCCGCCCGACGGGGGTGAACAGACCCATCCCGGTGATCAGAGCCGTCATGAGGCTGCCTCGCTGAGGTAACGCTCGCGCAGGACCACCTTGCGGACCTTGCCGGTCACGGTGACCGGGATGTCGGCGGAGCGCACCGGCACGACCCGGCGCAGCGTGGCGCCGACGTCCGGGCCGAGTGCCACGCGGACCCGCTCGGTGCGATCCTCGGCCTCGTCGGCGCCGGCGGCCAACTCCAGCAGCACGTCGGTGACCACCCCGCCGGCCTCGGCGACGATCACCACCGTGCAGTCGGTGACGTCCGGGCAGTCGGCGAGGATCCGCTCCTCGGACCACGCGGTGTAGAAGCGTCTTCCGTCGCCGGCGTCGACCGAGTCCACGGCCCGGTCCAGGTGGTAGTAGCGGCCGTCGGCGTCGGCGCGGACCAGGTCGCCGGTGAGGTACCAGCCGCGCTGACGGAACCGGTGGGTGGTGACCGAGTCGTTCCAGTAGCCGCGGAACAGCGACGGCGAGTCGATGCCCAGGAAACCCACCTCGCCGGTCGGCACCGGCTCGCCGTCGGCGTCGAGCACCGCGACCTTGGTGAACTGGTACGGGCGGCCGATGCAGCGGCCGTACCGGTCGGTGTCGGAGCGGTGGGTGATGTGGAACATCGAGTGCCCCATCTCGCTGGAGCCCAGGCCGTCGATGAAGACCGAGCCGGGCACCCTCGCCACCCCGTCGCGGGTGACGGTGTCGTGCCAACCGACCGCGACCAGCCGACGGATGTGCGGCTCGTGCGAGCAGTCACCGGTGTTGAACCACAGCCGCACCGAGTCCAGGTCGTACCCGGACAGGTCGAAGCGGGCCAGTTCCGCCCAGGTGACCGAGAAGCCGAACACGCCGTCGGGGCGCCATCGTTGGATCGCGTCCAGCACCCGCTCGCCGCCCTGCTCGGACAGCAGGAGCATCTCCGCCCGGTTGCCCAGCGCCTGGTTGACCATCAGCACCGTGGCGGTGTGCGGGGCGGGCAGCGCGTTGAGGATCCGGCTGGTGCCCTGCGCCTGCGGCATGGTCAGCAGGTGCCGGGTCGCGGCGAAGAGGCTGGCGTGCGAGTGCAGCACCGCCTTGGGGACACCGGTCGTCCCGGAGGTGTGGGTGATGACGATCGGGTCGTCCGGGTGGTGCCGGTAGTGCGCCGGGGCGGCGGCCGGGTCGCCGGTGCCGGCCTGTGCGGGCGTGCCGAGCAGCGGTACGCCCAGGTCGTGCCCGGCCAGCAGCGCGGTGTGCGCGTCATCGGCGAGCACACCGACGCCCCGCAGCCGACGGATGTACTCGGCGGCGATCTCCGGACGGAGTTTGCCGTTCATCAGCGCCGGGATCGCCCCGAGCCGGGCCAGGGCCAGGAAGCTGAGCACCATGTCGGCGGCGGCGGTGGCCCAGACGGCGACCGGGTCGCGGGGGCGTACCCCGCGCTCGTGCAGCCAGGCGGCACGGGCGGCGACCCGCTCGTCCAGCCGCCCCAGCGTGAGCGGCGCCTCGGCCGGGTGCCCGTCGACAGCGGTGTCGAAGGTCAGCCCAGGCCCGTCCGGGTCGGCGCCGTGCGCCAGCACCCGGGCCAGAACGTTGCCCGCGCCCAGCTCGGTGTCGGCGGCCAACGCGCCGCGTAGTCCTCGCGTCCTCATGGTCGTTCTTCTCCCCCCAGCAGCACCGCGACCGCCTCGGTCGGCGCGTCGGGTGTCTGTTCGATCAGGATCAGCAACACCTCGTCGGCGTCGCCGTCGTACCGCAGCAGGTCCGCCTCGGCGCTGCCGTCGGCGTACGGGTCACCGGTGGGGCTCAGGCAGACCACCGGGCCGCGCAGGCCCCAGCGGGCCGCGATGTACCCGGCGACGCTGTTGGGCACGGACTGGAAGAAGAACAGCGGGCCGATCCGCCCGCCGGCCTCGACAGTCGCCCGGACGTGCTCCGCGCTGACGAGATCGCCGCTGGCGCTGACGAGCACGATCCCCGTCCGCACCCCGTCCGACACCCCCGCCGACCCGTACCGCCGCCGCAGACACCGCTCCGCGACGGCCACCACGACGGGCGCAAACCCCGAAAGAACGAATCCCGGAACCCCCGGCGCGACCCCATCCCCCACCTCAGGCCACCGCGCCCACACCTCTCCCCGCGGCGATCTTGCAGTTTCGGTCGCCGGTTCGCGTGCTTCGCCGGATTCGTCGGGACAGAAAGTGCAAGATCGCGGGGAGTGGGGGGCGGTCACGGGGTGCCGACCAGGAGTGCGGTGTTGGCGCCCCCGAAGGCGGCGTTGAGGGTCAGCGCGTGGGTTGCGGTTGTTTTGCGGGGACGGTCGGTGATGACGTTGAGGGGGCATGCCTCGTCCGGGCCTCGCCAGCCGGCGTTGACGGGCAGTTCGCCGTGTCGCAGCGCCAGCGCGGTGACCACCAGTTCGAGCAACCCGGACGCCTCCAGCGCGTGCCCGTGCACCGACTTCGTGGAGCTGACCGGGACCTGCGCGGCGTGGCCGCCGAGAGCCCGGCGCAGTGCCGCCGCCTCGGCGACGTCGCTCTGCGTGGTGCCGGTGGCGTTGGCGTTGACGTAACCGACGGCCTGCGGCGACAACCCGGCTCGGCGCAGCGCGGCGTCGACCGCGCGGGCCAGCCCGGCGCCGGTCGGATCCGGTTGGCACGGGTGGAACGCGTCCCCGGCCCGCCCCCAACCGGCCACGGTGGCCACCGGCTCGGCGCCGCGTCGCCGGCTCACGGTGCTCGACTCGAGGACCACCGCGGCCACGCCGTCGCCGAGCAGCAGTCCCCGCCGGCCGGCGCTGAACGGGCGGACCGCCCCGTCGACCGCGAGGGCCCGACCGGCGTCGAAGAGCGCGAACTGGTCCGGCTCCACCAGGTACCCGGCGGCGACCACCACCCGGTCCACGTCACCCCTGGTGATCAGGGTTGCCGCGTCGGCCACCGCCGTGCTCGCCGACACGCAGGCGCTGGTGTAGACCCGGGTGTGGCCGGAGAGCCCACATCGGACGACGAGTTGGTCGGCGAGCGCGGCCGGGGTTGGGCCCGCGCCCGGCGCCGGTCCGCCGTGCACGGCGAGCAGCAGGGCGCACTGTGCCCGCTGCGCGCGGTCCACACCGGCCACCCGGCACGCCGCGTCGATCGCGGCGGCCAGTTCGTCGGGGAGCGTACCGACGTCGGGCAGGGTGGCCGCCACGGTGACCCGGCGGGCGGCGGTGTCGAAGCGGCGTACCGGGGCGAACGCCGGCACACCGGCCAGCACACCGGCGAGCTGCGCCCCGGCGCCCCGACCCAGGGCGCTGAGAGCGTGTACGCCGGTGAGCTGGATGACGCGCGGCTCAGCCATCTGTGGGGGCGCTCAACGACGCCCGGAACACCGCCAGGGCGTCATCGACGGTACGGATGCCGGCCAGTTCGTCATCGGTGAGGTCGAGCTGACGCTCGTAGCGCTGCTCGACGAGGTGCACCAGCCAGGCGAGCTCCATCGAGCCGATCCGGTCGGGCACCTCGGCGGACGGTTTCGCGGTGAGTTCGGCGAGCATGGTCAGCAGGTCAGCTCGCCCCAGGTCGGGCTGACCGCTCATCAGGCTTTGTCGCTCGTCGCCTCGGTGACACGGTTGGCGACCATGGTGGTGAACTCGCCGACCGTCATCAGGGCCAACTGCTCCGATTCGTCGTCGGCGAACGTCACGCCGTACCGGTCCTCGACGCGGACGGACAGGTCGGCCAGGGCAAGGGACTCCAGGTCGACACCGGACGGGCCGAGCGTGGTGTCGTCGTCGAGCCCCTCGACGTCGTAGTTCATGTCGGCGAGCTGCTCGACGACGAAGGCGCGGACCTCGGCTCTCATGGTTACCCTCTCTGCGTGGGCCAGTTGACGGCGTCCGGTCGGGACACCGCCTACGTGTGGGTCGGTCGGGATGCCGGCGGTCAGCCGGATCCGGCCGCTGTGCTGCTGCGACGGGCGGGCACTGTGCTGCTCGACCGCGCGGAGACCGAGCTGGTGCTGACGCACGGTCCTGGTGGGAGACCCGTCGTCCGGGTCGACGAACACACGACCCGGTCGGTCGAGTTGGCGGTCAGCGTCAGCCGCACCGCCGGCCTGGTGGTGGTCGCCGCCCGTCGTGCCGGCGCGGTCGGCGTGGACGTGGAGCGGATCCGCCCGCTGCCCGCGCTCGCGCTGGCCCGCCGCTGGTTCCCGCCCGCCGAGTCGGCCTGGTTGGCCGATCGGCCCGAGGCTGGCCGGGCGGTGGACTTCCTGCGGCTGTGGACCGCGAAGGAAGCGGTCGGCAAGGCCCTCGGGCTGGGGCTGCGCGACGGCGGGCTGCGCCGGGAGATGCCGCCGCCGGGGCTGCCGTTGCGACCGGTGCCCGGCGGCGAGATCCTGCGGGTCGGCCACCCGGAGCTGGGCGGAGGGCTCGTCCTGGCGGTCGCGGTGCACGCCACGGCCCACGTCGAGGTCGAGGTGGTGCAGCGGGCCGGTCACGGCGTGGCCGCCGAACGCAGCGCGTCGGTCGAGCGGACCAGCTTGCCGGTGGTGGTGCGGGGCAACTGGTCGAGCAGGTGCAGCACCCGGGGCCGCTTGTAGCCGGCCAACCGCCCGGCGAGGAGCTTGTCCAGCGTCTCCTCCGACAGCGGGCCGTCCGGTTGGACGTACGCGGTGATGCCGTCGTCCCACACGACCACCGCGGCGGCCACCCCGGCCAACCCGGCGACGGTTGCCTCCACCTCGGTCAGGTCGACCTTCATCCCGCCGACGGAGACCTGTGAGTCGAGTCGGCCGCGCACGGTGACCAGGCCGGTGTCGGGATCGACGGTGCCGGCGTCGCGGGTGTGCAGCCAGCCGTCGGCCCACCGGGTCGGGTCGCTCAGCCCGACGTACGGCGACGCCGGGCAGGACACCCACAGTTCGCCGTCGGACTCCCGGACCGCGATGCCGGGCGCCGGGGCGATCGAGGGTCGGTGCGACCCGTGCAGGTCGGTGCCGATCACCCCGACCTCGGTCATCCCGTACATGTTGCCCAGCGGCACGCCGTACCGGTCGGTGAAGGCCTGGGCGACCGCGGCCTGCACCAGCTCACCGCCGGTGGTCATCCGCCGCAGCTGCGGCAGTGGACCGGCCGGCCGGGTGGAGGCGAGCAGTCCGATGTGGAACGGCACGCCCAGCACGGTGGCCGGCGTGGCGTCGGCGCTGATCGCGGCCAGCACGGCGTCGCCGCTGAGCCGTTCCGGCGGCACCAGCTCGACCCCGGCGCGCAGGCCGTAGAGCAGGCCGCCGACCAGGCCGAGCACGTGCACCATCGAGGGCAGCAGGATGATCCGCTCGCCGGGCAGCGCCACGCCGTCGATCCGGGTGTAGCGGTGCACCTCGGCGACCAGGTCGGCAGCGGTGCGGCCGATCACCTTGGACGGGCCGGTGGAGCCGGAGCTGAGCTGGATCACGGCGTGGCCGCTGACCGCCGGACGGTCGGCGTACCGGGTCACGCCTTCGGTGACGTCGACGAAGATCCTCAACGCGCCGCCGCCGGTGCGTATCGGCGCGACCACCACCTGCGGGGTGAGCCGGACGAGTGCCCGGTCCACCTCGTGGTCGGTCAGCCGGTGGTCGAGCAGGATCGCCTGTGCACCGGCGCGCCAGGTGGCGAGCAGGTTCACCACGTACGCCAGCGACGGCGGCAGCCGCAGCGCGGCAGCGCCACCGGGGCGCAGTCCAGCCGCGGTGAGCCGGTCCTGCGCGGCAGTGACCAGCCGGTGCAGGGTGGCGCGGTCGATGGGCTCGGGCAGACGCAGACAAACATCGGCCGGCCGGCCGGCGAACAGGACTTCGTCCACCCAGCCGGGGTCTGTCGCCGTAGGATCTTCTGCCGTCACTGCCGATCACCGCCCAGCATCAAAGAGGGCGAATCCGCCCATCACGTACGCTTGTCGGGGTGCTGCGGGGAACCATACGACCCCCAACGGTGACATTGCTAGATGCAAATGGATGGATCAAAAGCAGCGGCCAGCCGGATTGCCGACAGCCCGTTCGGCGGGCAGGATCGGGCGGCCGATTCGGCAGAGCGTCACCGAGGCACGACGCCTCGTACAACCGTCGCGCGGCCCCAGCCGGACGGCCGATGGCGTCGCGCCTAGCGGGTGAGCCCGACGAGGGTGGCGAGTCGCGCCACGCAGGCGGCTGCGCGGCCGCTGTGCGCGATCTCGGCGATGAGGGTACGAGCGGCAGGCCGGTAGCGGACCTCGTCGGGCGCGATGGTGTCGGCGTCGGCCAGGGCACGCCCGGCAGCGGTAAGGTCGCCGCTCTGGAGGTAGGCGCGGGCGGCGTCGAGAAGGTGGGCGGCCCGATGCTCGGCGGGTAGTCGACGCCAGTCGTCGCGGCGGATGGCCACGGCGGCGGCGCGGTGAGGGCGAGTCGGTCGCGGCGTCAGGCCAGGGTGTACTCCAAGACATAGGAGTGGCTGCCGTCGTCGGACTGGATGATCTCGAAAGCTCCCACGATCCCTGTGAGGTCATCGGAGCCCGTTCCCGGGACGACGCGGATCGCGAGTTGCTCACCGTGGCTGCCGGGTGCGCTGTGTTGGAGGACGAACGAGCCCTTGAGGCCGTCGAGTTCGCCCGTGAATCGCTCCACGGCGACATAAGCAGCGGGGCTACCCTCGATGTCGGCGACCGACAGCATGTTCACCGTACTGATGCCGGCCAGGCCGCCCTGGAAGGTCTTGGTGATCCGCACCCGGCCAAGCGCGGCTCCCGGGGCTTCGTCGAGCATTTCCGGCTCGAATGATGTGACGTCAAATGTTCCGCCAGCCTTCGTGCTCATTTCGCACCCTCTCATCGTGATCGCATTTATCGCGGAGAAGCCTTGCACACGGCACTGACTTTCCCCGGACGGTGACCCTGGGAAGCCCTGCTCAGTGCTTCCGGCGGAGGGCCGACCGAGCGTCGATGTCCGTCCGCTTCGTCGATATCGGCGGAGACGTGGTCAGGCCTCAATCCCCTGGTGCTGGCCGGTACCCTGGCCAGCGTCAACTCCGATGCGATGGGTGTGAAGCCATGCTGATCTACGCGATGGGCGTCTCGGTGGACGGTTACGTCGCCGACCGGGAGGGCGATTTCGGGTGGGGGGCTCCCAGCGAGGAGCTTTTCCGTTTCCACCTCGCACGGGTGAGCGGGCTCGGCGGCTATCTGTTGGGCCGTCGGCTCTACGAGGCGATGCTGGCGTGGGAGACAGATCCGTCGATGCGCGACACCGACCTCAAGGCCGCGTTCGCCGACGTCTGGTGCGCTCTCCCGAAGGTCGTCTTCAGCCGCACCCTCGACAGCGTGCAGGGTAACGCCCGGCTCGCCGAGGCGTCGGTGGCCGAGGAGGTTGCCGCGACGCTGGACGCGACCGACAAGGACGTCGAGATCGGCGGCCCCGGCCTGGCCTCGGCGGCGATCCAGCTCGGCCTCGTCGACGAGCTGCGCATGTTCCGCTATCCGGTCGTCGTCGGCGGCGGCACGCCCTACCTGCCACCGGTCACCGACACCGTTCGGCTGGACCTGATCGAGACGAGGACGTTCGACTCGTGCGTGATCTACGAGCGTTACAGCCGCGCCCGCGACGACTCGGGCCGACAGCCGTGATCAGTTGATGAAAGTAGGTCAGAGACGGCCCTGACACCTATTTTTCATCAACTGATCAGGCCGCCACCGTCGCCGTCGATCAGCGCGGAACCGTCAGGCCAGGGCAGGCGTCTGGGCGTGGATGTGGAAGCGCAACGAACGGGCGTCGGTGAAGCACTCCCGCATCGGGCGCACCAACTCCCGGTGTTCCTGGCTGCGCTCCCAGTCCTCGAAGTCGGCCAGGCTCGCCCACTCACTGGTGATCAGCCACTGCTCCGGGTCGGTCGACGAACGGCACACCTGGTCGACAAGGTGCCCCGGCACGCCGCCGGCGACCAGATGCCGCACCTCCTCGTACGCGGCGAGGAACTGCTCGGTGCGCGGCACCGGCACCCGTACCAGAAAGACCACCCGGGCCCGTTGGTCGCTCATGACGCCTCTCCCCTCATCGGCGCGGCCCCGCGCAGGACCAGCGCGCTGTTGAACCCGTCGAAACCCCGTGCGCAGACCAGCGCGAGCCGGCTGCGCGGCCGACGGTGCTCCCGCAGGAAGTCAAGCTCGCACCCGTCGGCCACCTCGTCCGGCCCCGCCGACGCCGGCAGCGTGTCGTGCGCGAAGGCGAGCAGCGCGGTGGCCACGTCCAGTGCGGACCCACCCTGGTACGCCCGCCCCGTCAGCGGTTTCTGCGTGGTCACCGGGGGCGGCCGGTCGGCGAACACGGCGCGCAGCGCCTCGGCCTCGCTGCGGTCGTAGCGGGGCACACCGAGCGCGTCGGGCAGCACCACGTCGACCCCGGCCGCCGCGACGCCCGCCCGGTCCAGGGCCAGCCGCATCGCCCGCGCGTACTGGAGCGGGTCACCCGCACTGTCCTCGGTGGTGTGCGCGGCGTCGTGGGTGGAGCCCCACCCGCTCACCTCGCCGTAGACCCGGGCGCCCCGGGCTAGCGCGTGCCCCAGCTCCTCCACCACGAACACCGCTCCCCCCTCGGCCGGCAGGTAACCGCTGGCCGTGGCGTCGAACGGCCGGTACGCCCGCTCCGGGTCGGCGACGTCGCTGAGTAGTCCGGAGCGCAGCTGACAGGCCAGCGCGTACGGGCTCAGCGGACACTCGGTGGCCCCGGCGATCACGACCGGGGTGCCCCGGCGCACCGCGCGGGCGGCGTGCGCGAGGCTGTCCAACCCGCCGGCCGCCTCCGCCACCAGCACCCCGCTCGGGCCCTTGAACTGGTGGTGGATGGAGAGCTGCCCCACGCTGGCCGCGTAGAACCAGGCGATCGACTGGTACGCCCCGACCGTCCGTGACGACCCGCCCCAGAGCCGTTGCAACTCCCGCTGGCCGAACAGGTTGCCCCCGGACGAGCTGGCCAGGGTCACGGCGTAGCCGTACGGGTCGGGGGCACGGTCGGGCAGGCCGGCGTCGGCCAACGCCAGCCGGGTGGCGGCGAAGCCGAGGTGCGTCCACCTGTCGGTCTGCACCAACTGTCGGCTGTCGGCGTAGGAGTCGGCGGTGAAGTCGGGCACCTCCCCGCCGTAGCGGGTCGGGTAGTCGGACGGGTCGAACAGCGTGATCGGCCCGGTCCGGCGGGTGCCGGCCAGCACCGTGCGCCAGTGCGCGTCCGCGCCGATGCCGCTCGGTGCGACAACACCGATGCCGGTCACCACCGCCCGGGCGGTCACCCGGCCACCTCCGCAGGACCGAGCCCGGCGGCGCTCACGCCGCCACCGCCCCGGGCGGTCGCCGGAACACCATCGCCGACTGGAAGCCACCGAACCCGCTGCCCACCGAGAGGGCCACGTCCACCGGGACCTCCCGCGCCTCGTTCGGTACGTAGTCCAGGTCGCATTCCGGGTCCCGGGTGCTCCAGTTCGCCGTCGGCGGCACCACGCCGAACTCGATGGCCAGTGCGCACGCGGCCATCTCGATCGACCCGATCGCACCGAGCGAGTGCCCGACCATCGACTTGATCGAGCTGATCGGCACCCCGTACGCGGCCTGGCCGAGGGCCCGCTTGAACGCGGCCGTCTCGTGCCGGTCGTTCTGCCGGGTGCCCGAGCCGTGTGCGCTGATGTAGGAGACCTGCTCGGGGAGGATCCGTCCCTGCTTGAGCGCGTCGGTGACGGCGAGGCTCATCTCCAGCCCGTCCGGGCGCAGCCCGGTCATGTGGAAGCCGTTGCTGCGGCTGGCGTAGCCGGCCACCTCGCAGTAGATGTGCGCACCCCGCCGGCGGGCGTGCCCGGCCTCCTCCAGCACCAGCACCGCACCACCCTCGGCCAGCACGAACCCGTGCCGGTCCGCGTCGAATGGGCGGGAGGCGTGCGCCGGGTCGTCGTTGTCCGGGCTGGTCGCCTTGATCGCGTCGAACGAGGCGACGGTGACCGGCGAGATCGGTGAGTCGGCCGCGCCGGCCAGCATCACGTCCGCCTCACCGTCCACGATCATCTGATGGGCGTAGCCGATGGCGTCGATGCCGGAGGTGCAGCCGGTGGACACCACCTGCGCCGGCCCGTGCAGCCCGTGCCGGCAGGCCACGTCGGCGGCGAGGCTGCTGGGCACGAGCGCCTGGTAGAGGTACGGGCCGCCGCTCGTCGGGTCGACCAGCCAGCGCCGGCCGTGCTCGCTGACGGTGACGTACTCCTGCTCCAGCGCCATCGTGCCGCCCACGGCGGTGCCCAGCACCACCCCGGCCCGGTCCCGCTCGGCGTCGGTGAGCACCAGCTGAGCGTCGGCGACGGCCTCGACGGAGCAGGCCAGCGCGAACTGCACGTACCGGTCGGCCCGGCGTCGTTCGGCCTCGCTGAGCCCCGCGGCGATCGGGTCGAAGTCGCACTCCGCCGCGATCTGCGAGCGGAACGCGGACGGGTCGAAGAAGCTGATCCGCCGGGTGGCGGTCCGCCCCTCGGTGATGGTCTTCCAGAAGCGGTCCCGGCTGGCGCCGCCGGGGGCGACCACCCCTACCCCGGTCACCACCGTGCGGCGCCCAGTCATGACCCGCCCCGCTGCTCGGCCAGCTCGGTGTCGACGTGTCCCAACTCGGGGCGCGGGGCGAGCGGGCCCAGGTGGAAGACCACCTCGGCCGGTTCGACGCCGGTGTTGCGCAGGCGGTGCCGCACGTTCACGGGCACGAACAGCGCCTCGCCGGCGGCCAGGAGCGTCGGCTGGTCGTCCAGGTCGACGGTGATCGCGCCGCGCACCACGTACAGGAACTCCTCGCTGTACGGGTGGTAGTGCTCGGCGATCCGCTCCCCCGGCGCGAGCGCGGCCACCCCGAGGAAGCCCGAGGTGCTGCCGACGGTGCGGGGGCCGAGCAGCACCCGCAGCTCACCGCCGCGCCGCCGGTCGGCGGGTACGTCCCCGGCGGCGATCGGCCGGGTGCTCAGGTCACTCATCGTCGGCCTCCGTCTGCTCGTCGTTGGCCGCCGGGCGGCCCTGGTCGGCGCGCTGCCAGGCGATCCGCTCCACCCGGTCCTTGATCACCGCGAGTTGGATGACGCTGTTGGTGTTGATCCGCTCGGTCATCGCGGCGTTGTCGACCGGCGCGGTCGGCTTCATCGCGAAGTCCTGCGTCCAGGCCATCCGGGTGCCGCCGGCCTCCTCGGTGTAGCGCCAGTGGATCCGCATGTACTCGAACGGCCCGGTCTCCACCCGGTACGCCCGGACCTGCCTGCTCACCGGGTCGGCGGTGCGCTCACTCACCCAGCTCCAGGCCGTCCCGTTCTCGTCGGGGTACATGGTGAGCCGGAACCGCACGGTGTGCCCCTCGCGGTGCAGGATGTCCACCACGGCGTACTCGGTGAACAGCTCGGTCCAGTTCGCCACGTCGTTCGTGACCTCCCAGACCAGCGCCAGCGGCGCGTCGATGACGACGCTGTTCTCGGTGTGCCCGGGTGGGTCGACGCGGCGGGTGACCAGGTCGGCCACCGCCGGGATGCTCAGTTGCCCGGCCTGCTCGGGGATGCTCACCTGCCACCGGTCCGCGACGACCGCGGAGAGCTCCAGCAGGGCGAGCGAGTCCATGCCCAGTTCCTCCAGCGACGCGGCGGGCGCCCGGGCCGCGGCGTCGGCGTCCAGCCCGCAGTGCGCCACCAGGATGTCGGTGATCTCGGCGGTCATCGGGCGACCATGGGTGACGGTCATCGGGTCCTCCTGTGGGTTACGTCGGGCTCCGCGGTGGACGCGGGGCGCGGTGCGGGGGTGGCCGTCGGCCGCTGCGCGGACGCGGCGAGCAGACGGTCGACCAGGCCGGTGGTGTAGCGGCCCTTGCGGAATGCGGCGTCGTCGAGCACCCGCCGGACGAACGGGATGGTGGTGTGCACGCCCGGCCCGGCGATGTCGAACTCGTCCAGGGCACGTTCCAGCCGGTTGAGGGCCAGCTCCCGGTCGGGCGCCCAGACGATCACCTTGGCGAGCAGCGAGTCGTACCAGGGGCCGATCAGGTAGCCGGCGCTGGCGTGGGTGTCGACCCGGGTGAACGGGCCGCCGGGTGGGGTGAAGCGCTCCAACCGGCCGGGAGTCGGGGCGAAGCCGCGCTCGGGGTCCTCGGTGTTGACCCGGCACTCCAACGCGACGCCGTGCAGGCGGATCTCCTCCTGCCGCCAGCGCAGCGGCACCCCGGCCGCGATGTGCAGTTGCTCGTGCACCAGGTCGATCCCGGTGACCATCTCGGTGACCGGATGCTCCACCTGGATCCGACAGTTGATCTCCAGAAAGTGGAACTGTTCCTCGGCGTCGACCAGGAACTCCAGCGTGCCGGCGCCGACGAAGCCGACCTGAAGCGCACCCCGCAGCGCGGTCTCGGCGATGGTGTCGAGCACAGCCGCGGACAGTGCCGGGGCGGGCGCCTCCTCGACCAACTTCTGGTGCCGGCGTTGCACCGAGCAGTCCCGGGTGCCCAGGTGCACCCCGTTTCCGTTGGAGTCGCAGAGCACCTGCACCTCGACGTGCCGAGCCTCGGTGAGGTAGCGCTCGACGTACACCCGGTCGTCGCCGAAGGCGGCCTGGGCGGCAGCCCGGGTCCGGGCGTACGCCCGGCGCAGCTCACCCGGGGTGCGCACCACGGTCATCCCCCGGCCGCCACCCCCGGCGGCGGCCTTCACGATCACCGGGTATCCGACGGCCTCGGCCACCTCGGCCGCCTCGGCGGCGGTCGGCACCGGCGCGACGCTGCCCGGCGACAGTGGCAGGCCGGCGGCGCTCATCAGTGCCCGTGCCGAGGACTTGTCGGCCAGCGCGGCCATCACCGTCGGCGGCGGGCCGATGAAGATCAGCCCGTTGTCCGCGCAGATCTCGGCGAAGTCGGCGTCCTCGGAGAGGAATCCGTAACCGGGATGCACGGCCTGCGCGCCCACCTGCCGGGCCGCCTCCACGATGGCGGCGGCGTTGAGGTAGCTGCGCCGGCTCGACGCGGGCCCGATCCGGACGGCCTGGTCGGCGAGACGGACCGCCGCCGAGTCGGCGTCCGCGGCGGAGTAGACCACCGCCGTCCGCACGCCGAGCTCCTTGCAGGCGCGCAGCACCCGCAGCGCGATCTCGCCCCGGTTGGCGATCAGCACGGTCTCGAACATGGTCAACCACCCCGCGCCGTCACGCCGGGTCCAGTTCGACCAGCGGCTGGTCGTACTCCACCGGCTGGCCGTCCTCGACGAGGATCGCGACCACCCGACCGGCGCGGTCGGCGGTCACCTCGTTCATCAGCTTCATCGCCTCGACGATGGCGACCGGCTGGCCCGGTCGGACCAGGTCGCCCACCGCGACGAACGGCCTCGCGCCAGGCTCCGGCGCACGGTAGAAGGTGCCGACGATCGGTGCCCGCACCGCGGCGCGCCCGGGCACCGGCGGCCGGATCAGCGCCGCTGGTGAACCGGGTGCCGGCGCGACCGGCGGCGCCACCTCGGCCCGTGGCAGGGGTACGTCCGGCCGGCTCACGTCCTCGGGGTGCCACTCGACCTCGAGCACCGCAGGCCCACTGCGCAGCCGGATCCGGCGCACCGGCCCGGCCAGCTCGGCGATCAGGTGCTGCGCCTGCCGGCGCAACCCAGCCAGCGCCTCCTCGCCACCCGCCCCGGCGTCGTCGGGCGCGTCGACGGTCGACACCGCCCCGTCGCCGGTGGTCACCGAGCACCCGCCCGGGTGCCGGCGCGTGCCGCGCCGAACCGCCGGAAGCGCTGTCGGCGCTGGCGGACCAGCACGGCGGGCGGCACGTCCAGCAGCGGCAGCAGATTGCTCAGCAAGGCGGCGCGCAGCCGATGGGCGGTCTCCGCCGGGTCGTCGTGCGCGGCGGTCGCCGGCTCCGGGACCACCTCGTCGACCACCCCGAGCCGGCACAGGTCGGGCGCGGTCAGGCGCAGCGCGCGGGCGGCCTGCGGCGCCGCGGACCGGTCCGGCCAGAGGATGGCCGCACAGCCCTCGGGACTGATCACCGAATAGACGGCGTTCTCCAGCATCAGCACCCGGTCGGCGACCGCCAGCGCCAGCGCGCCGCCGCTGCCGCCCTCACCGGTGATCACCGCGAGCACGGGGGTGGGCAGCACCGTGAGGGTGAGGATGTTCTCCGCGATGGCCGCCGCCTGCCCCTGCTCCTCGGCGCTCACCCCGGGGTCGGCGCCGGGGGTGTCCACGAGGGTGACCACGGGCAGGCCGAGCCGGGCGGCGAGGCGCATCAGCCGCAGCGCCTTGCGATGCCCGGCCGGGCTGGCCATGCCGAAGTTGCGGGCGACCAGTTCGGCGGTGGTGTGCCCCTTCTGGTGACCGATGACCATCACGTGCCGGCCGGCCAGCCGCGCCACGCCGCCCACGATGGCCGGGCAGTCTCCGCCGAGCCGATCGCCGTGCAGCTCCACGAACCCGTCGAAGACCGAGTCGAAATAGTCCAGTGTGGTGGGTCGGCCGGGGTGCCGCGCCATCCGCACGGTGTCCCACGCGTCGCGTACCGCCGGAGCGTCGCCCACTCCTGGCGCGACGGCGGCGTCGACTCCGGCCGCCGGGTCCGTCGGCCGCGCCAGAACCGCGCCGTCGTCGGCGCGGTGCTCGCGGCGCGGCGCCGGCTCCTGCCGGGGTACGGGCGGGCGGGGCGGACGGCCGGCGCGGGTCGCCGCGAGCAGCGCCACCAGCCGCCCGCGCAGCGACCGACGCTGCACCACCATGTCGACCTGCCCGTGCCGGAGCAGGAAGTCAGCGGTCTGGAAGCCCTCCGGCAACGCCCGGCCGGTGACCTGACGGATCACCCGGGGGCCGGCGAAGCCCATCCGCGCGCCGCTCTCGGCGAGCACCAGGTCGGTGTTGGTGGCGAACGACGCGGCCACCCCGCCGTAGGTCGGGTCGGTGAGGACGCTCACGGTGAGCAGACCCGCCTCGCGCAGCGCGGCGATTGCCTGGCTGACGGTGGCCATCTGCATCAACGACAGCGCGCCCTCCTGCATCCGCGCACCGCCGGAGGCAGTGATCAGGATGAGCGGGGTCCGGTCGTCCAATGCCCGCTCGGCGGCCCGGGTGATCAGCTCCCCCACCGCGCACCCCAGACTGCCGCCGAGGAAGCGGAAATCCATCACGGCCAACGTGGCCGGGTGTCCACCGATGGTGGCCGTGGCGCAGACGACCGCCTCGGCCAGGCCGGTGCTGGCCCGCGCGGCGGTGAGCCGGTGCGGGTACGGCAGCACGTCGACGAAGTCGAGCGGATCCACCTCAGGCAGCCGATCCGGCAGGAGGCGCAGCGATCCCGGGTCGACGAGTTGGCGCAGGCGTTCCGGTGCGCCGAGTCGGGCATGCTCCCCGCACTCCGGGCAGACGTCCAGATTGCGGCGCAGCCGTTTGCGGTAGAGCAGGCTGGCGCAGCCGGCGCAGCGGGACCAGAGCTGCTCCTCGCGCGGCACGGTGGCCGTCACGACCGCCGCCCGATGTCAGGGGCGTCGAACCGGTAGAAGCACTGGGCCATCGCGTCGCGCGGCGAGCGCCAGGTCGACAGGTACGGCGAGACGTACGGGCGCAGGCGGTCGCTGACCCGGATGAACTCGGGGTGACCACGGGCGCCCTCCACCGCGCTCTCCGCCGGCTGCTCGGTCTCGAGCAGGTGCACGTAGAGGTCGTGCAGTCGGTACAGCGAGCGGTGCCGGACGCCGACCAGGCGCGGCAGCTCCGTCGCGTCCGACTCGGCGAAGATCTCGGCGACCCGCTCCTCGGCGGTCGGATCCACCTTCGCGACGATCAGCGATCGGTCCATACTGGGCCTCCCCCCACGGCGTCCGGCCGGCGACGGGTTGCCCCCGGACGCGCTGGACGACTCCCGACACGATGCGGCAGTCCTCGTCACGGCGGCGTCACCGCGCAGGACAGGTCAACGACGCATGGTGGTGACGCTGCGTTGACGCAACCTGTGTATCAGCTATGCGTCCATCGCACCCAGCGCGGTCGACCACACGAATGTTTATGCAGTTCAGAACCGATCTCGGGTTGACCGTTGCCAATAGAAGGTTCACGCCGACATTGACGCACCGTGACCGCAATTGATAATCTTCACCGTGGTCAGCCCGGCGGCCTCGGCGGGCGGGGTCGCCGGCGGCAGCCGTGCGCCGCGCCTCCACCGCTGAGGTAGACAGTGGCGTCACGGGCAACCGATCCGGGACACAGCAGACAGTCGGGACGAGCGTTCCGCAGGGGGTGCCGCCGTGGCCGCTGATCCGTCCGTGCCGACCGCCGGAGACCCGCCCGAGGAGGGCGTCTCACTGCACCTGCTCGGCGGCTTCCAACTGCTGCGCGAAGCGGTGCCGGTCGTCGTGCCACGCGGGCTGCAACGGGTGATCGCGCTGATCGGGCTACGCCCCGGCGCCACCCGCAGCCAGCTCGCCGGGCTGCTCTGGCCCGACGCGTCGGAGGAGCGGGCGCTGTCCTCACTGCGCACCGCACTGTGGCGACTTCGGCAGGACCCGTGCTGCCCGATGACCGTGGCCAGCGACACCGTACGACTCGGCCCGGCGGTCCGACTCGACGTGGACGACCTGGTCGGCACCGCGGCCCGGGTCCGCGACGGCGACGACCCGCGCACCGCGGCCGGGGCGCTCGCCGCCGGCCGGCACGACCTCCTACCCGGGTGGTACGACGACTGGGTGCTGCTGGACCGCGAGCGACTGCGCCAACTACGCCTGCACATGTTGGAACATGTGGCCGGGCAACACCTGACCGCGGGGCGGCACGGCCAGGCGCTGGAGGCCGCACTGGAGGCGATGGCCGCCGAGCCGTTACGGGAGACACCGCACCGGCTGGTGGTCCGCATCCACCTGGCGGAGGGCAATGCCTTCGAAGCCGTGCACGCCTTCTACGTCTACCGGGACCTGCTGCGCAGGGAGTTGCGCCTGGAACCGAGCCCCGCGATGAGCGCCCTGCTCGACGACACGCTCGCCCCGATCCGCCAGGCCAGCCGGGACGCCATCACCGATCGCCCGTCACCGGCCGGCCGGCGCACGTGACGGTGACGTGACAGTCGCTGCGGCACGGTGGGTGCACAGAGCACGTGGCGCCGATCCGAGGGTCGGGGAAGCCACCGGCGGAAGGGGTCCCATGAGTCGTCTACTGATCGTCAGCCGAATCATCCCGGACGCGGAGGGGCGGGTCGCGCAGATCTTCGCCGAATCCGACGCCACCGAACTTCCCGGTCTGACCGGCGTCACACACCGATCCCTGTACTGCCTGCACGACCTGTGCGTACACCTGCTGGAAACCTCGGACGTCGACCCGGACGCGCTCGCGGCGGCCCGCAACCACCCGCTCTTCCAGCAGGTCAACGAGCGGCTCTCCGCGCACACCTCGCCGTACCTGCCGACCTGGCGCTCCCCTCGGGACGCGATCGCCGGCTGCTTCTACCGGTGGGACGCCGCCGAGGCGCCCGCGGCGCACCCGGCCGGCTGACATGTCCGCCGCGCCACCGCACGTCCTGATCATCGGCGCCGGCACGGGCGGGCTGTGCCTGGCGCACGGCCTACGCCGCGCCGGGATCACCGTCGCCGTCTACGAACGGCACCGCGACCGCGCCGAGGGGCTGCTCGGTTACCGGGTCGGCATCGGTCCGACCGGTAGCCGGGCACTGCGGGAGTGCCTGCCCCCGGAGTTGTTCGCCACCTTCCTGGCCACCTGCGCGCGGCCGCCGCACTACTTCAACGTCGTCACCGAAGGGCTGCGCCAGACCGCCTCGTTCGAGCTGCGGCCAACCGCCGACCCGGTGCACACCGAGCACTCGGTGGCCCGGATGGTGATGCGCCAGGTGCTGCTGACCGGCCTGGACGATGTGGTGCACTTCGACAAGACCTTCACCCGGTATGAGCAGCGCGACGACGGCACCGTCACCGCGCACTTCGCCGACGGCACCACCGCCACCGGCGACCTGCTGGTGGCGGCCGACGGCACACACTCGGCGGTGCGCCGCCAGTACCTGCCGCACGCCGTCACCAAGGACGCCGGCACCATCAACATCGCCACCCGGATTCCGCTGACCGCCCACACCCGCGCCCTCGTACCGGAGCGGGTCCGTCAGGGCATCTCGTTGATCTTCGGTGTCGGCGGGGTGATGGGCGTACTGCACGTCATGGAGTTCAAGTGGGACGCCGGGCGGACGATCAAGCCTGGCGTCAGCGACGCCGACGCCGCCCTGCTGCGTGACTGGCCCGGCCTGGCCCACGACACCACCACCGACAACATCAACCTGATCATCTGGAGCGCGGCCCGCCGGTTCCCGGCCGACATCATGCAGCGCCGCGGCGAGGACCTGGTGCGGGTCGCCCTGGACCTCACCTCGAACTGGCACCCGAACCTGCGGGAACTGCTGACCCGCGCGGAGCCGACCAGCGCCCTACCGATCAAAGTGTCCACGTCCGAGCCGGTCCCGCCCTGGAAGAGCAGCACCGTCACCCTGCTCGGCGACGCCATCCACACCATGACCCCGGGTCGCGGTGTGGGCGCGAACACCGCGCTACGCGACGCCCGCCTGCTCTGCGAGCAGCTCACCCGCGCCACCACCGGCGACAAGACGCTGCTACAGGCGGTGGCGGACTACGAGGCGGCGATGGCGCCGTACGGGTTCGCGCGGGTCGCCGAATCGTTGAATCGCAGCGGCACCAGCGGCGAGGACCGGATGTACCGGCCGGTGGTGGGTCGACTCGCGCTGCTCGGCGCGCGCGGCTACTTCGGAGTGACCAGTCGGGTGCCGCGGCTACGCCGGCGGTTCGTCGACGACTTCCACACCTACGAGGGCGACCAGGACTGACTGCGGCTCGAGGGCGGGCGCGGCGACGCTGACCTCGGTCATCGCCATACCCGGCACGGCTGTTTCCTGCCGGCCGGCGACAGACCACACCGTGTCCGCTTCGGCGAGTGCCAGCCCGCCGCACGGACCTCGGCCCCTCGGTCGGCAGCTACGGCGTGCCGTACCTGCCCACTGCGAGCACCCGAACGCGTTCGGCGCGCTTCCCTCCGCCGCCAGGCGCAACGCTGCGTTACTCGGCAGACACCCGTTGACGTGGGTGTCCCGTCCGAAACGCCATCGACCGATCCTCTCTGTCATCGGAAATATGCGTGTGCGAAGCTGCGGCGAGTTTTTCTCGCAACTTATCCGACGACATGAGAGGGAGGTTCGCCGTGGCGTGGTCTATCGGACACTCGCTGATAGTGGTGCTGGCACTGGTGCTGGGCCTGGCCGCCGGGTGGCTGCTGCGTGGCCGGCGGGGCGTACAGGGCAGTGGACAAGGTCGGTCGATCGTGGACGGTGACCCCGTCGCCGGCCTGGCCGTGATCTCCACGCCGACGCCGGCGGCCACCACCGACGAGGCCCGGCCTGCGGCCGCCGTCGACCCGGCTCCGACCGCCGTCGCCGACGAGCCGGTGCCGGTGGACACGGTCAGCGCGCCAGCCGCGGTGACCGAGCCGGGCGACCCCACCCCGGCAGAAACCCCGAGCACTGTCGACCCGGCCGACATGGCACTGACCGAGGCCCCGCCGCCGGTCCCCGCCGCCGCACCGGCCGACCCGGCTGAGCTGCACGATCCCGTCGTGGAAGCGGCTCCCGAGCCGGTCGCGGTCGAGGAGCAGCCCGCTCCGGCCGCCGTGATCGCCCCCCCGCCTTCCTGCGGACGACCTCCCACCCGCCGACGCCCCGCAGGCCGACGCGACCCCGGTCGACGACGCCCCGGCCGAGGCCGAGCCGACCGATACCGCGCCGCTCGACACCACCCCGGCCGACACCACTCCGGCCAACGACGCGCCGACCGACACCACCCCGCTTGACACCACCCCGGCCGACGACGCGCCGACCGAGGTCACGGCAGTTGACCCGCTGCCGGCTGAGACGCCGGTGACCGCTGAGTCGGTGGACGCTGAGTCGGTGGACGCCGACGCGGAGTCGGCGCTACCGGCGGTGGCCACGCCTGAGGTCCGGCCGACCGCCACCGCGACCCCGCCGGTCCGTTCGGCCGCCGACACCACGACCAGCAGCGTGGACGCCGACCCGACGGGCCCGGCCGACGACTTCCGCCGGATCCAGGGAGTCGGGCCCAAGATGGCGGCGGCGTTGCAGGACGCCGGCGTGCGCACGTACGGCCAGCTCGGTGAGCTGGACGAGCCGGCGCTGCGCGACCTGATCCGGTCTGCCGGCCTGCGCGCCGCGCCCGGGCTGGCCAGCTGGCCACAGCAGGCGCGCGTGCTCGCCGGCGCCGGCGACGCGATGGCTGCGGTGCTGCCGGGCGGCAACCAGGCCTGACGCCTGACATCGAGCCCCCGGCCGCCGTCCAACGGGATGGCAGACCGGGGGCTCGGCCGTTGGGGGCGAAACATCCGCGTGCACCGACCACCTGGACACGGTCGATCCACTCGGGTTACCGGAAACCGGCCCATCCACCGGCCCGGACACCCCACCTTCCAGGAACCCGAGTCGATCAATCCTCGGTAGGGGGAAGGACGGGCGGATCCGGGGCGCCTGCGGTCGACCGATCGTTACCGTCCGTTGAGGCGGCCCGGACGGGTCCGTCGAGTCGACCGGTTCCACAGGAGCAGCCCGTGCACCCCGCCGCGCCGGAGCCCGGGTCCCCACCGGCCCGCCGCCCCCCGGTGCGTGACCCGGAGGCCCCGCGCAGGGTGACCCTTCTCGAGCTCTTCTTCGACCTGGTGTACGTGGTCGCGCTGGCGCTCATCTCCCGGGGAATGGTGGACCAGCTCGACTGGCACCGGGCCGGGCAGGCACTCATCATGCTGGCGGCCGTCTGGTGGACGTGGGTAATCACGACCCTGGTCACCGACCTGTACGACCCGGAACGCACCGAGATCAAGCTGCTGATCAGCGCCGTGATGTTCGGCGCGCTGCTGATGACCACGGCGATCCCGGCGGCGTTCGACCACCGCGGGATCGTCTTCGCCGCCACCTACGTGGCGATCCACCTCGGGCGCGGGCTGTTCCTGATGCCGGCCGTGCGCCGCGAACCGCAGACCCAGCGCCGCGCGGCGCGCATCTTCGTCTGGTTCGCCGTGTCGGCGATCCCGTGGATCATCGGCGCGTTCGTCAACGACGACGCCCGCCTGGCGTGCTGGGCCATCGCGCTCGCCATCGACTACATCGGTTTCCGGCTCGCGTACCCGGTGCCCGGACTCGGTGTGGTGCCCGAGAAGCAGCGCAACGTCACGGCGGAGCACCTCTCCGAGCGCTACCAGCAGTTCTTCATCATCGCCCTCGGCGACGCCATTCTGACCATTGGCAGCAGGTTCAGCACGGAACACAGCGAGGCGGCGAACATCGCCATGTTCGCGGTGGCGTTCCTGACCACCCTGCTGCTCTGGCGGATCTACGTGCACAAGTCCGGCCAACTGCTGCCGGCGGCCATCAAGGGGTCGGAGTCACCGAACAAGTTTCTGTTCACCGCGCCGTACACCCACCTGCTGATGGTCGCCGGGGTGGTGACCACGGCCTCCGGGTTCCACCTCGTGCTGCACCAACCGACCGGACGGACGCCACCGGCCTGGGCGGCGGTAATCCTCGGCGGCCCGGCACTGTTCCTGGCCGGCCGGGCCTCCTTCGAGTACGAGGTGTTCAGCCGGGTGTCACTGTCCCGCCCCGGTGGTGTGTTGGCGCTGCTGACCATCGCGCCCGCCGTGCTGTTCCTGCCGACGGTGTTCGCCTCCCTCGGTGCCCTCCTGGTGTTGGCCAGCGTGGCCTACGCGGACTTCCGGCGTAGCTACGGCAAGCCACCGGAGGCACCGTCCCCGCCGCACTGAACGGTCGGCGCCAACCCCTGCCGGCGCCGGCCCGCTCAGCGGGCAGTCGACCCGGCCAGCAACCGTCCGGCGTCCGGCACGTACGGCTCGACACCCAGACCGGTGAGCAGTTGGTGCACGGTGGCGGTGGCCGCGGTGAGTACCGGGCGGCCGAGACGGGCCTCCACCTGCGGCACCGCCGCCAACGACGGCAGTTGCACGCAGGCGGAGAGGACCACCGCGTCCACGTCGGTCACGTCCAGCCGATCGGCCAGCTCGACCAGGCGGGACGGGGGGATGCGCCCGACCGCCACGTTGTCCGGCTCGCTCAGGCTCACCGCCTCGGTCACCTGCACACCGTGCGAGGCGAGGTAGGCGGCGACGGTCGCGGTCAACGGCGGCAGGTACGGCGCGATCAGGGCCACCCGGCGGGCGCCCAGCGACCGCAGCCCGGTGACCAGCGCGCCCGCGCTGGTCACCACCGGCATCTCGTGCCCGGCGCGACCGGCCGCACGGCCCAACCGCCGCTCGGCCCGCTCGTGCGCCCCGGCGCCCTCGCACATCACCGCCACCAGGCAGGCGTACGCGAGCACGTCACAGCGGGCGTCGGCCAACTCGGCGGCACACCGGACGGCGGAACGGTTCATCCGGGCGAGTTCGTCGGGAGTCACCTGGCGCAGCCGTACCCGGCTGGTGTGTGTGGTGAAGCGGACCGTCGGGTCGACGGTCTCGCGGCGGCGCAGCATCGCCGGGATCTCGGTCTCCATGGTGGTGTTCGAACTGGGCACCACCAGCCCGATGCGGTAGCCGCTCACACCAGTGCTCCCGCGTACCCCCGGACCCGCAGCCGCTGCCCGGCGCCGCCGCCGAGGCGCACCTGGAGCCCGAGCGGCGCGGCGGCGCGGCGGACGTCGTCGAGGTGCAGCGAGCCGTGCCGGTCGACGGTGAGCACCGGCGGCTCCTCGAGCTCGCCCTCCGGTGCGTGGAAGGAGAGCAGGGTGACCGAGGTGGTGAGGTAGCCCGGGTACGCGGCGCGGGCCGCCGCCTCGTTCCGGTGGACGAGCACCACCAGGTCGTCGAGGTGGGCGAAGTCGACGGCGAGCGCCCCGGCCTTCCAGTGCGCTGGTTCCTCGGCTGCGCCGGTAAGATGCCGGGATCGGTTCGCCGAGGTGATGTAGAGGTGATCCGACCCGGTCTCGGCGAGCGCCCGCTCGAAGAAGGCGTTGGACGGGCAGGTCAGGCCCGGTGCGATCACCTGGGTGGTCCGCAGCCCCTGGTCGACCTGGGTGAGGTGCTCGGGGATCCGCTCCGCCGCCGGCCCACGGAAGCCGAACGGCCCGGCCCCGTAGAGGGCGTCCATCAGCGCCCGCACCCGACCGACCGGCAACCGGGGCGAGATCCGCGTCCAGTCGAACATCCCCGGGATCCGGCCGATCGCGGTGGTGATGCTGCCGACCTGGTGGACGGGACGCCCCTTGGCCAGGTTGACCCGGCGTACGGTGGCCGCGTCGGGACGCGTGACGATGACGTAGAAGTTGGCGAACGCCGCCGCGACGATCGCGCCGCCAGCCAGCGCGCGAGCCGCGACCGCGACGTCCTCGGGGCGGTCGATGTACAAGGGCGGTGTCGGGGCGTCCATGAGTCCTCCTCGGCGGGGCCGTGAGGCAGTTCTACGTCCGCCGACCCGTACGACGGCGAGGTCGGTCGTCGATCCGATAGCCGACCCGCGCTACCCGGTGCGGGCGGCCGATGCCCCGGCGGTACCGACGGCGGACGGCATCGGCCGGATGGAGGATCCGGCGGTGGTTATAGCGCGAAACCGTTAGCCGCGCGACCCGATTGGGTACAACGCCTGCACCTCAGATCCACCACATACCTCAGGAGGCAGCGATGCGCGGCACCTCGATACTCGGAGTCATCGTCGTGATCTGGTTGGTGATCGGCGCGATCGCCGGTGGCCAGCGAGGTTACTACAGCGGCGACGACACCAACTGCGCCGAGGCCGGCACCATCCTGGTCACCATCGTGGCCGGGCCGTTGAACTACATCGGCGCCAACCCGAAGGTCGACTGCAAGCTGCCCGAGCCGTCCAAGTAGGACAGACATGGACCGGCCCGTGCCCCTTGACTTAGGGACACGGGCCGGTGTGCGCAGCTCAGCTGGCGTAGACGACCATGTGCAGCGGCCGTCTCCCCTGTTGGCGCTGCCACCGCACACCCCGTACGCCGTCCTAGGAGGCTGGATTGCATGGCTCCGCAGCGTTTGTCGGCGCCGAGGCCGGGAACCGCCCGGCGTCAGTCGGCGGACGGAATCGGGAGTACGGCATGCAGATCGGCTACAAGCTGGCCTCGGAGGGATACGGCCCACAGGAGATCATCCGGCAGGCCGTCCTGGCCGAGCAGGCTGGTTTCGACTTCGTCGAGATGAGCGACCACTTCCACCCCTGGCTCGACGCGCAGGGCCACTCGTCCTTCACCTGGAGCGTGCTCGGCGCCATCGCGGCCAGGACCAGCACCCTACGCCTGGCCACCGGCGTCACCTGCCCGACCGTCCGCTACCACCCGGCGATCATCGCGCAGGCCGCGGCGACCATGGCGCTGATCTCCGACGGGCGGTTCACCCTCGGGGTGGGGGCTGGCGAGCGACTCAACGAACACGTTGTCGGGCAGGGCTTCCCCAGTGTGCGGGGCCGGCACGAGCGCCTCCGCGAGGCGCTGGAGATCATCCGACTGCTCTGGCAGGGCGGCTACCAGTCCTACGAGGGCCGACACCTGCACCTGGAGGACGCCCGGATCTTCGACCTGCCGGACACCCCGCCGGTGATCGCGGTGGCGGCCAGCGGCGAGGCGTCGGCCCGGCTCGCCGCCGAACTGGGCGACGGGCTGTTCGCCACCGAGCCGGAGGCGTCGATCGTCGAGCACTACCGACGCGCTCACGGGTCGGGCCCGCGCTACGCCGAGGTGCCGTTGGCCTGGGCCACGGACGAGCAACAGGCGGTGCAGGCGGTGTTGCAGACCAGCCGGTGGATGGTCACCGGCTGGAAGGTGATGAGCGAGCTGCCGAACCCGGTCAACTTCGACGCGGCCAGCGCACACGTGGAGGAGAAGCACGTCCGCCAACTCTTCGCCATCGGCCCCGACCCGGAGCCACACGTGACCAAGGTCCGGTCGTACGTCGAGGCCGGGTTCGACCACATCGTCCTGCAGAACGCCGGCCCCGACCCGGACGGCTTCCTCGACTTCTTCGCTCACGATCTTTCCGGCCGCCTACGTGCCATGGGCTGATGCCCGTGTCGACGTGATCAGTTGATGAAAAACAGCAGCCGCCCCGACTGATCGTCGGGGCGGCCGGCTGCGCGCTCGGGATGGGTGCGCGGGTGTGCTCAGCGGAAGCAGTGCGCGATCGGGACCGCGCTGCCCTCGCAGTTGGTCGGCTCGTTCTCGACGACAACGCTCTCATCGTCGATCTTGACCTGGGCGTGCTGGGCGAAGATGCCGCCGGGCTTCACCGTCGACGCGTTGTGGGTGACCTTGCTGGTGTAGATCGCCACCGAGCCGGCGGCGGCGTAGATGCCGCCGCCCTTCGACGCGGCGCCGACAGCCTCGTTACGGGTCACGTCACTGCCGCGCACCAGCAGGTTCGCCTTCTCGGCGTAGATGCCGGCGCCGAGGCCATGGGTGGTGTTGCCGTCGACCACGCTGTCGTCGAGCGGCGTCAGGCCCTTCACGGTCGAGATGCCGCCGCCGTTGACGGTGGACGTGTTGCCGCGGATGGTCATCTTGCGCATCACCAGCACCGCGTCGGAGTTCGCGGCACCGCCACCGACCTGCGCGGTGTTGTTCAGCAACTCGGTGTCGGAGACCTTCGTCCGGGCCGAGAAGCTGGCCAGCCCGCCACCCTGGCCGGCGCTGTTCTGGGTAAAGGACACGCTCTCCACGTCGGCCGCACCACGGTAGTTGCCGAGCCCGCCGCCGTACCCGTTGGCACTGTTGTGGTGGAACTCGGAGCGCTTCAGCGTCAGCACACCACCGTTGAGCAGGCCCCCGCCCTTGCCCGCGGCGCCGGAGGCGCTGTTGCCGACGAACGTGGAGTCGGTGACCACCATGTTGCCGTCGTTGAAGATCCCACCACCGCCGCCCTCCGGGGACAGGGAAGTGCTCTGGGAGACGGTGACCCGCTCCACCACAGCGGTCGCCCCGTGCACCACGTGCACGCTGCCGCCTTCGATGGCCGAGCGGCCGTTGTGCAGTTCCACGTCACGCAGGGTCAACTCGCCACCGTCGCGGACGGTGAAGAAGCGGAACGGGGCGGCCTGGGCGTCGCGGGCGATGGTGGCGCCCGCGCCGTCGACCGTGATGGGCTGGTAGATCACGGGCAGGCCGGCGGTGTCGTCGGCCGGGTTGTGCGGGGGTGCGTCGGCGTCACCGGGGGTCTCCGCGGCGTCGGCCGTTTCCCGCGCGTCGCGGATTCCGCCGTCGTACTGGTCGGTCTCGTGGAACGCCTCGGTGAGGACGTAGCGGCACTTGGGTGCCAGCCGGAGTTCCGCGCCGCCCTCGGCGTTGGCCGACACCAGCGCCGCCACCAGCTTCGCGGCGTCGCAGGGCACCGACACCACACCCCGCTTGCCGGTGCCCGGGGTGGCCGGACGGGCCCCCTCGGCGCCGTCCTGGTCGCGCTTCTCCCCACGCTGATCGCCGGCGCGGCGGTCGTCGTCACTTCCGGCCGTCGTGGTCAGCCGGCCCAGACCCGAGAGGGAGAGGTCACGGTCGGCGGCGGCGGCTACGCCGGCCGCTCCGGCCGCTCCCACGACCAGGCTCCCCGCCAGCAACCCGCTGGCTAAGAGCCACCGGGACCGCCGTCTGGGTCGGGTCGCGTCGTCTCCTCCTTGGTACGTGGACATCAAAGGTGCCTGCCTTCCTGCCTGCCTGACGTGGCCGCGCGCCGATCCGGGCGCGGGGGGCTCGACGTACCGTCGGCCACCAAACGTCACCATAAATCCGCAATACGGACAGGAAGGTGTGAACGTGAATAGTGCCCCTATTCATCTTTGAACGGTCACACCGGCGACCAGATCACCCGCCGACGTGGATACCGGGCCGACGTAGGGGGTCCCGCTCGGTCCGGCGGATGATCTCCCGTACCACCGGCGGGGTGTCTCCGCGACCAAGGATGAGATAGCGCGCCAGGTGCGCGATCGGGCTTCCCTCCGACCACTCGAAGTGCGCGTGCGGCCGAACCCCGGTGGCGTCACGCAGGGCCAGCAGGATCGCGGCGATCGCGTTGGGCGCGGCTGGGCTGCTGGCCCGCAGCACCCGGAAGCCACCCACCTCGATCCCGTGCACACACAGCACCTGACTGAACTCCGACGGGTCGACCACGTCGATCTCCAGGAACAGCACGTCCGCGGCGCCGGGCACCGGATTCATCCCCCGCTGCGCCCGCTCCTTGACCGTGTACTCCTTCACCGACCCGCTCTGCCTCTTGTTGGCGATCAGGTGCAGTTGCCCGTCGTGGGCCAGCGACTCCGTGATGAACCGACGGGCCGCCTCGTCGAACTCGATCCGCTCGGCGCGCAGCTCCGTGGTCCGGGTGACCCGGGAGACCAACGAGACCACGATGATGCCGAGGATGAACAGCGCGGAGATGGTGATTCCGTCCGGCTGCTCGATGACGTTCTCCAGCAGCGCGTACAGCAGCACCAGGGTCAGCACGGTGAAGCCGATCGCGGAGGCGCGCTGGTGGCCGCGGGCCGCGGAGATCGTCACCGCCACCGCGCCGGAGACCATCATCGCCAGGATGCCGGTGGCGTACGCCCCGGCCTGAGCGTTGACGTCGGCCTGGAAGGCGATCGTGATGGCGACGCTGACGACGGTGTAGACGATCACCACCGGGCGCACCGCCCGCGCCCACTCCGGTGCCATGCCGTACGAGGGCAGGTAGCGCGGCACGATGTTGATCAGCCCGGCCATCGCCGAGGCGCCGGCGAACCAGAGGATGAGCACGCTGCTCACGTCGTAGACGCTGCCGAACACCTCACCCAGGTCGCGGTGCGCCAGGAAAGCCAGAGCCCGACCGTTCGCGGCACCGCCCGGCTGGAACTCCTCCTCCGGGATGAGCGCCGTGGTCACGAAGGTCGTCGAGACCAGGTACACCGACATGATCAGCGCGGCGGTGGTGAGCAGCCGACGCGTGTTGCGAATCCGGGCGGCGAGCCGCGCCTGCTTGTCCAGACCGTCGGCCGCGACCAGGGGCATCATGCTGACCCCGGTCTCGAAACCGGACAGCCCCAGCACCAGCAGCGGGAACGCCAGCACGGCGGTGAGCAGCACGCGGCCCGGCCCGCCGCCGGTCGTGGTCAACGCGGCGGTCCAGTCCGACACGAGGCCCGGGTCGTCCACGATCCGGGCCACCGCGACCACGACGATCACCGCGTTGAGCGCCAGGAAGATCGCGACCAGCGGGATGGCCACCACCACGGCCTCCCGGAACCCGAGCAGGAACACCCCGCCGAGGATGAGCAGCAGCACCACGGTGACCACGACCGGAACCAGCCGGCCGTGCAGGGCCTCCGGCAGGTACGGGTTCTCCAGCAGGTGCACGGTGGCGTCGGCCGAGGAGAGGGTGATCGTGATGATCCACGAGGTGGCCACGAAGCCGAGCAGCACGAGGACGAAGATCTTGCCGCGCCAGAACGGCAGCAGCCGCTCCAGCATCGCCACCGAGCCCTGCCCGTGCGGGCTCTCGTGGGCCACCCGCCGGTACATCGGCAGCATGCCGAACAGGGTGAGCACGACGATCAACAGGGTCGCCAACGGGGAGAGCGCACCGGCCGCCAGCGCCGCGATGCCCGGCAGGTACGACAGCGTGGAGAAGTAGTCCACGCCGGTCAGACACATCACCTGCCACCAGGCGTGCCTGCGGCTCTGCCCCTCGGTGGCCTCCGGGCCGGGCGGCTGGACCTGGTGCTGGAAGAGCCACCGGCGCAGTGGGCTGGCCGGCGGCGCCGACTGCGCCGGGGTGGCCACGCGTTCGGGCACCACGACACCCGGCCGGCCACCTCGGTGCGGGCGCGCCGGGTCGCGGGCCGCCCGCAGAGCCGGGTCCGGCCCGGTCGGCGCGTGGCGGCGTCCGCTCCAGCGTCGTGGTTTCGCCCGGTGCTCGTCACCCATCGCCAGTCCCACCCTCACAGGTCCTGCTCCGACGGTAGGCGGTAGCCCGGCACCCGAACGGCGGAACCGGGCACGTGAATGGCCTGGTCAGGACAGGTCCGGTACGGCGAGCAGCCGGGCCAGCGCGGGCGGATCAGCGACAGTCACCGTGGCCGCCGGGTGCCGTGGCCGCCCACCGGGCAGCAGGGCCGGCACCGGTACGCGGAAGCGCAGGCAGATCCCGCCGGCCGTGCTGCTGCCGAAGCTCACACCTCCGTCGGCCAGCGACGCGTGCGGCCCGATCACCCGCCACCAGCGGTACGGGCCGCTCAGCTCGACGGCGGTCACGTTTGCCCGGTCGGTCCGCAGCCGCCACGGCCCGTACCGGATCTGCAGATCCTGGTCGGTGACGGCGACCCAGGCGGTCGCCGGGCGGACCCCCAGCAGCGCCAACGCCGGGCGGAACACTGGATCGAAGCGGAACGGGAACCGCGTCGCGACGCCGGTCATCGCGCGCCGGGCCGGGCGGTGGGTCGCGGTACCGGGCCACCCGGCCGCAGCGGGCCGGGCCGCGCGGGCCGGGGGCGGGCGGCGGGCCGGCGCCGGGCCAGGACGGTCATGGCGCGGGCGTACCCGGTACGAGCCCGCCGACACCCCCGGATCTCCGACCGTTGGCCGGAGCTCGACGCCCCTCCCCCACCGCCGGCCGACACCCCCGGGCCGGCCGACGGTGGCAGACGGTCGGCACCCCCGGGCCGGCCGGCTGTACCGCCCGGTGCCGACCGAACCTCGGGCGGCACACGGGCTGGTGGGACGCGCCCCCGCGCTCCGCCGCCCCCCACGGGGCGGAGCGCGGGGACCCCCCGTCCCGGCTACTGCAGGAACGCCCCCAGGGGCGAGAGCAGCAGCCGGCCGAGCGCCGCGGCGTTGTCGTCCAACCGCGTGCGCTCACACTCGCGGGCGTCCGGGTCATGCCGGCACCGCCAGATCTTCTGCGCGTTACGCCATGCGACATCGCGGGTGTACTCGACCAGTTCCCCCTGGTACCAGTCGTCGATGTCGCCGTTGAGCATGTCGATGAGCAGCTGCCACCGCTCCAGATAGCCCCGGCGCAGGCCGGGGATCTTGTCCGCGAAGATCTTGTTGATCTCGAGGTAGTCGTGGTGCTGGTCGGTGCCGTCGACCGGCTCCGACTCCAGGTGGTCGAACGTGGTCACCAGCGCGAACGGCAGGTCGAAGTTGATGTGCGCGTTGACCCCGGCCGCCGCCGACGGCAGCGGGCGGGCGTCCGGCCCGCGCATCCGCTCGAAGAGGCATGACCACGCCTTCGGGGTGCCCGGGCTGGAGTCGGTCCACAGACGCATCGCGTCGAAATACCGTGCGGCGAACTCGACGTCGAGCCGGGAGAGGAAGGCCGGATCGACGAAGCGATCGTCGTACAGGCCGTCCAGCACGCTGCTGGTGATGGTCAGGTAGAGCCGGTTGAAATCGGCCAGCGGACAACTGGCCTCCAACGGAGGCAACCGCACCAGCATGTCCTGGAGTTTGGTGAGGTGATCGACCACGGCCGGCACGTCCGCGGGATGGTCGGCGAGCAGGTCGACGATGTCCCGCTGCACGGGCCCCCAGACCGGTTCGGTCATCTCTCCTCCATGGTGGTCGGCGGCATCCCCCGTGCCGTCGTCGACGCGGCTCAGCCTTCCAGCCAGCACCCACTCGCCGGATCAGTAGAACGACGTATCCCGGCGCGCACAGGCGCCGGCGGACGGAGCGGTCGGTCAGCCCCGGTGGCTGCGCAACTGGATCGCGCTGGCCTGGACACGGGTGCGGACCTGGAGCTTGTCGAAGATGTGCGACACGTGCACCCCGATGGTCCGCTCGCTGATGAACAGCCGCTGCCCGATCTCCTTGTTGGTCAGCCCCTCCGCGACAAGCACGAGCACTTCCCGCTCCCGTGCGGTGAGCGCCGCCAACTCGTCGTCGGACGGCTCGGACGGTGCGCCCCGCGTACCGCCGGCGGTCTCGTGCTCGTCCAGCGACACCCGGGCCCGCCCGGCCAACTCGCGGATCTCGGAGGTCAGCGGCACCGCGCCCAACCCCTGCGCCACCCGGTACGCCTCACGCAGCAGCTTGCCGGCGGTGGCCACCCGGCTGCGGCGAGCCAGCAGCGCCTCGGCCTGCCGCAGCCGCGAGTACGCCGCCGGGTAGGGGTGTTGACGTCGGTCCCACTCGGCGGCCGACACGGCCCACAGCTCCGGGTCGCTGCCGTCGAGGCGGCTCACCTCGGCGGCGCAGAGGGCCAGGAAGCCCTCCACCACCGACCGCACCGGCCGGGCCGCACCGGCGCTCTTGCGGGCCACCCGCTCGGCGACGTCCCGCAGCCGGCGTACCGCCGTCGGGTCCACGTCCACGGTGCGGCTGGCATGCGCCTCCGCCTCGGCGCGCAGGCCGTGCCAGACCAGAGCGGACAGGATCATCACGTCGTCGGAGCGGCTCTCGGTGAGGCCGCGCTGCACCGCCAGCCGCGCCACGTCGTGCCGACCCTCCCACATGGCCAGCCCGGAGCGCAGGGTGAGCAACGGAATGACGTGTCGCGCCCCGCCGCCGGCGAGCAGGGTCGCCACCGCGTCGAGGTCCCGACTGGCGGCCTCGATGTCGCCGTAGCCCACCGAGAGCCGGCATCGGGCGAGCAGCAACTCGACGGCGTCCGCACCGGACGGTCGGTGCCGCAGGGCGGCGGCGACCACCTTCTCCGCCTCGGCCCACTGGCCCACCCGGAACAACCCGTTGATGGCGATGGCCAGCAACCGGGTGCCCCAGGTGCGGCCGAGCCCCAGCTCCGCCACCCGCTCGGCACCCCGCCGGGCCACCACCACGCCCTCTTCGAGGATGTTCAGCGGCCCGGTCAGCAGCTCCGCCAGGTGCAGGTACGCGCAGGCCACGTCCTCGGGCTGGCCGGCACGCTCGGCGGTGTCGAGGGCGTCGCGCATGACCGCCAGACCGGCATCCGGGTCTTCCAGACAGGCGTCGCTGAAGCCGAGCGCCGAGCTGGCCAGCACGACCTCGGTGGCGGAGCCCTCCACGTTCTCGGCCAGCGCCAGCGCCTCCGGGCCCGCTGGCCGGCGTCGGCGTACCGGCCCAGGTGCAGCAGCAGCTCGGCCAGACGCGCGGCGGCGGCCCGGTCACGCGGCGAGCAGTCCGCCGCCTCCAGCGCCCGCTGGTATTCCTCCTCGGCCAGCGCCGAGCGACCAGCGGCGGCCAGGTAACGGGCCCGGCGGATGTGCAGCGCGCAACTCGGCTCGCCGCCCCGCAGCGCGGCCAGCTCTTCCAGCAGGGCCAGCGCGCGGGCGTGCTCCCCACAGTGGTGGGCTGCCTCGGCGGCGTTGCCGAGCAGCTCGACCCGGTCCACCGCCAGCGGGCCCGGGTCGACGGCCAGCTGCAACGCCGCCGACCAGTGCCGGTGCGCCTCGGCGTAACCGTGCAGCCGCTCGGCCTCCTGCGCGGCAGCCACCGCCGCCGGCAAGGCGCGCGCCGGCTCGCCAGCCAGCCGCCAGTGGTGCGCCAGCCGGGCCTGGTGCAGCTCACCCGGCACCGCGGTCAGCGCCTCGGCATAGCGGCGGTGCAGCCCGGAACGCTCGGCCGGCAGCAGCTCGTGCGCCAGCACCTCGGCCACCAGCCGGTGCCGCAGCCGGTAGCCGTCGTCGGCGCCGACCAGCAGCCGGTGCGCCACCGCGGCGCGGGCCGCGTCGATCAGCTCGTCCTCGGGCAACCGCAGCACCTGGGCCAGCAGCCAGTGCTGCACCGGCTCGACGCCGGCGGCCACCGCGTGCACCACCGCGTGCGCGTGCTGGGGCAGCGCGTCGACCCGGTCGAGGAAGATCTCGCGCAGCGTCTCGGACAGACCGTCGCGGCCGTCGCGCAGGTCGCGGGCCAGCTCCTCGATGACGAACGGGTTGCCACCGCTGCGCTGCCACACCTGCTCGGCCGCGTCGGCGGACAGCGTCCGGCCGACCACCGCGCCGGCGAGCTTCTCGGTGTCGGCCCGGCCCAGCGGTGCCAGGTCGAGCACCTGCACCGTCCGCAGCCGGCGCAGCTCGGTGAGCACCCGGCGCAGCGGGTGCACCCCCTGCAACGACTCGGCGCGCACCGCCGCCAGCACCGAGAGCTGGAGGTCACCGAGCCCGGCCAACAGGTAGAGCAGCAGTTGCCGCGTGCTCCGGTCGACCCACTGCAGGTCGTCGAGGATCAACACCAGCGGCCTGCCCTCGGCGATCAGGTGCAGCCCACGGGAGACCCGCTCCAGCAACGCGCCCGCGCCGTCCGGGCCGGCGGTCTCGTCGGCGAACATCTGCAGCAGCCCGCGCACCGCCGAGGAGGCGCGTACGTGCGAGGTGGACACATCGGCGTCGAAGCGGCGCAGCGCCTGCAGGAGTGGGTGCAGCGGGGAGGCGTCGCCGATGTCCAGGCAACTGCCGGTAAGCACCACCGCGCCCTGCTCACGCAGCCGGGCACCGATCTCGCCCAACAGTCGGGTCTTGCCCACACCGCTCTCGCCGGTCAGGAAGACGGCGGCAGTCTGCCCGTGCGCGGCGCCACCGAGCAACGCGGACCGAACCGTCTGCACCAGCTCGGTCCGGCCCACGAGCGGTGCGGTGTCCACATCGCTGGCCATGGCACGCAGCCTAATCACAGGTCCCCGTACCGTTCTACGGCCATCTACCGCTTGTGGTACTCCTCGCGTCGACTTTGCGACTAAAGGTTGCAGGTGGCCGACATACGTCGTTCGGCAGATCCCCCGTCAGCCCAGGAATGCCAATCTCCGGAGGTCATCAGGCATCAGCGGGGAGAAAGGCCGGTGCGACACCCATGACCACCACCACCATCGTCGTCGTCGACACACAGCGGACCCCGACCCCGCACTGGCCGGTACCGGAGGAGAGACGCACCGTCACCGTGCTCTTCGCGGACATCGTCGGCTCCACGGCCCTGGTGGACCGGCTCGACCCGGAGGACGTCCGAGCGTTGCAGCGGGCCTACTTCGACACCGTCGCCGGTGTGCTGCACCGCTGGCAGGGGGTGGTCGAGAAGTACGTCGGCGACGCCGTGATGGCGCTCTTCGGCGCCCGGCACTCCGACGGCTTCGACGCGTACCGGGCGGTGCGCGCCGGACTCGAGATCCAGGCCGCGCTGGACCGCCGGCAGATGGTGGGTGACATCAGACTGCGGGTCCGCGTCGGTGTCGCCACGGGCGAGGTCGTGGTCGACCTGGGCGGCGCCGTCAGCGGCGGACACGGCGTCGCCAGCGGCGCGGTGATCACCACGGCGGCCCGCCTCCAGGAGTACGCGCCACCCGGCGCCGTCGCGCTCTGCGCCGCCACCGCACGGGCCACCGCCGGCCTGATCACCCAGCGTCAGCTGACGCCGGTGCCGGTCGCCGGCCGGGTGCCGCCGGTGCCGGTCTGGCACGCCGTCGGTCCGGTACGCCCCAGTGCCGACCGGCACGACGGGCCGCTGATCGGTCGCCGCCGCGAGCTGGCCACCATCCGCGACCAGCTGAGCTGGGCCATCCGGGAGCAGAACCCGCGCTGGCTCTCCCTGGTCGGTCCCACCGGCAGCGGCCGCAGCCGGCTGCTGCACGAGCTGACCCGTGGGCTGACCACGGTGGACGGGTTGTCGGTCCGCTGGTGTGTGGCGACCTGCCAGCCGTACCCCGACCAGGTGTTGGCGCCAGTCGCGGAGCTGCTCCGCGGTCTCGCCGGGATCCGTCCCGGCGACGGCCCGGCGGCGGTCCACGACCGCCTGGTCGTCGCCCTGACGCCGTTGTTCCCGCCGGCCCAGGTCGCCGCGACGGTCCCGGCGCTACAACGGTTGCTGACCACCCCGGACGGCTCGGACACGGCGCTGGCGGGCGCGGCGATCTGCCGGGATGTCCTGTTGCGCCTGGCCGCCCACCGGCCGCTGATCGTCGCCGTCGACGACGTGGACCGGGCGGCACCGGCGGTGAGCCAGTTCCTGCACGCGCTGTTCAGCGCGGCGACGGCGCGCGGGCTCCCGCTGGCCATGGTCACCCTGCACCAACCGCAGTGGGCCGATACCCGGCCCGGCGCAGCCCGGCGGGTGACGATCCGACCGCTGGCCACGGTGCAATCCGGGCGACTGCTGCGCCACCTGCTCACCCGGGCCGGGCAGCCGGTGGCGCTGGTCGAGCGGCTGCTGCCGCTGGTGGGCGGCCGGCCCGGGCATGCGGCGGCATATGTCACGTCGGTCGCGGACGGCGCCGACCCGGTGACGCTCCCGCTGCCCGAGGCGGTCCGCCGGGCCGTCGGCGCGGAACTGGACCACCTCGACGGTGAACGGCGGGCGGTACTGATGGCGGCCGGCATCCTCGGCGGCGTGATCTCCGGCGCAGCCGTCGACCGGGCACTCGGCTGGACGCCCGGCCGGTCGGCGCCGGCGCTGCGTGGGTTGGTCGCCGCCGGGCTGCTGCTCCCCCACCGCGTCGGCGGGTACGCGTTCGCCACCCCAGCGCTGCGCCAGGTCGCCGCCGAGCGACTGCCTCGCGTGCTGCGGGCCGTGTTCACGCGCCGGACCGCCGACGCCCCGCGCCACGACACCGTCCGCGCGTCCGCCCGCGAATCCGCCGTCCGCCCTGCCGCCGTCCGCCCTGCTGTCGTCAGCGGCTCGGCCGCGCGGCCCGCCGAGGTCGTGCGTCTCGACGCCGTTCGCGCCCGGGCCGGCCTCGACGCCGCCCTCGCGGCGCTGACCCCGACGCCGGCCGTCCGCACCGACCCGCCGCACCGACGCGTCCCCACGCCGACGATGGCCACCCTCCGGCCGCGCCGGCTCGCACGACCAACCATCCGCCGGCCTCCCGCCGGCTCCGAGCCGTCGCGTCGGCCGGTGACGTGCCGCCGACCTCGGCCGTAGCGGTGTCCGCGTCGCGGACCAGTACGAGCGGTCACTGGCCCCCGGACGTCAACCGATCCCTGGCGGCGATCCGTGCGGTGCCTGCCGGGCCGGGGTCAGCCGGACCCGGCGCGCGTGCCGGCGTCGGCGCTCCGACCGGGAAGGTGCGCGCCGCACCCCGACCGCCGTTGATCCGCTGGCCGGTCGGCCTGGCCGCCTCTGCCTAGGACGTACCCGGACGACGGATCAGGACGGTCGCCCGCCGAACTGCCAGTGGTGCACCTCGATGTCGGCGTACCGGTCCACGGTCAGGATGGCGCGCGCCGCGTCCGGGTTCGGTGCCCGGACCAGCGCCGCGGTACCGAGCCAGGTGGCGCCGTCGTCGGACAGCAGTGGCCCGTACGCGATCAGCTCGTCCGGGTCGGGCGGCACGGCCAGGTCGGCGGCCTGCCCCAGGCCAAGGCCGAGCACCAGGTACCGGTTGCCACCGGTCCGGCCTCCGGGAAAGTCCCACATGGTGCGGCCGAGCGCGTTGTGCCACCGGCGCAGCAACACGTCCCGGTACACGCCGGCCTGGTAGTTCGGCTCGTCGAGGGCGAACGTCCGCGCAGCGGCCGGATCGGGCACGTCGACGATGTGCACGCTGCCGGTGGGTGTGTCGTCGGCGAAGGTGGGGCCGCGGGCGATCATCTCCGCCGCGTAACCGTCCATGTAGGACCAGTGCGCCGCCAGCAGTTCGTCGCGCAACGCTGCCGATCCGGGCCGGTCACGGTGGTAGCACAGGAACTCCATGGCCCACATTCTCGACGCGGTGCCGCACCGACCGGCAGACGGGGTGTCGCCCGGCCGCATCGACGGTCCTGATCGACGTGCTCAGCGGGCGGCCAGGAAGGCCAGCACCCGTGGCCAGGTCGCCGCGGCGGCGTCCGGAGCGTGCTCGGCCAGGTCCGGGTCGGTGAACAGATGTCCGGCACCGGGATAGCGGAAGACCGTCAGGTCAGCGCCGGCGCCGGTCATCGCCTGCTGCCACTCGTCGACCTCGTCCGGCAGGTCGTACGGGTCGGGGTCGGCGAGGTGCAGCTGCACGGGCAGGCCGGCGCGGACCGCGTCGGGTGCGCCGCCGGTGCCGTGTAGCAGGAGCAGACCGGCGGCGTCGGGGCGCTCGGCCAGCAGCGCCCCGGCCACCCCGGCGCCCATCGAGAACCCGGCGAGCACCGTCTCCGGTGGCAGGTCCCGCAGCGCTGCCCGGGCCCGGTCGAGCACCACCTCCTGGCCGATCTTGTCGAGCAGCGCAAAGCCCTCCTCGACGGTGTCGGTGGCCGGGACGCCGTACAGATCGGGGGTGGTGACCCGGTGCCCGGCGGCGCGCATCCGGTCGGCGGCGGCGCGTACGGCGGGCCGCAGCCCATACACGGAGTGGAACAGCACGACGTGTCGCATCGGGCCATCCTGCCGCAGCCGGGCGTCCGTCCGGTGCGGCCACGCGGGAGGAACGTCAGACCAGCGCCGTCAGCCGCGCGACGAGGTCGCTCGGTGGCGGCATCGCGGCGATCTCGCGGCTGACCTGCGCGGCGGCGGTGCGCAGGCCATCGTCGGTGAGCAGCTGGGTCAGCGCCCGCGCGGTGATGTCCCGGGGGCGCAGCGCCAGACCGGCGCCCCGGCGGGCCACCAGCTCGGCGTTGTGCCGTCGGTCCCCGGACCCATGGTGGCCAGCTGGGGCAGGCCGGCGGCGAGGGCACCGAGGGTGCTGCCCGCCCCGCCGTGGTGGACCAGCGCCGCGCTCGCCGGCATTGCCTCGTCGAGCGGAATCCAGTCGACCACCCGCACGTTGCCCGGCAGCGAACGAGCCGACCGCTCGTCGGGCCGGACCAACACGATCTCGGCGTCCACCTGAGCGGCGGCGGCCACCACGGCGGGCATCGGCCCCCGGTCGCCGGGGCCGGTCAGGGTGCTGCGGGTAACCAGGATGCGGGGCCGCTCACCCGGCTCGCGCAGCCAGCCCGGCAACTCGCCGCCACCGACGTAGGACTCGTACCGCATCGGCCAACCGCCCTGGACGGCCACGCTGGGCGGGGCCACGGCGAGGGCGGCGGCGGGTGGCGGCAGCTCGGTCAGGCCGTGCCGGCGCAGTGCGGCGCCGAGTCGGGCGCTGGTGGCGCGGACCAGCTCCCGGCCGTCGAAGAGGGAGTTCTCCTGGCGTACGGCCGGCACGTCGAGCCGCGCGGCGGCCACCGCACCGGCAACCGCGAACGGCTCGTACAGCACCAGGTTCGGCCGCCACTGGGTGGCCAGCGCGACCACCGGGTCGGTGAGCTGGTCGTTGAGCGCGCCGAAGAGCAGGCCGGCGCCCCGGGTGCCGGCGGTGCCGGCCAGCTCGGCGCGGGCGATCAGCGGATGGCGGGGGAAGACCCGCAGGGCGATCCGGCCGAAGTCGAAGCCCGGCGCGACGTCGTGCACCGGCAGGCCGGCCTCGGCGGCGGCCAGGCCACCGCCGCCGGTGGCCAGCAGCACGTCGTGGCCGGCGTCGCGCAGCGCGACGGCGAGCGGCACCAGCGGGAAGACGTGCCCGACCAGCGGGGCGGAAACCACCAGCACGCGCATGGCCGGGATCCTATGTCGACGCTGGCGAGACCGGGTGCCCGACGACCGTTGGCGGGGATCGTTCAGGCGACCGGTCGCTGGTCGACGATGCGGCGCATCTTGCCCACCGACCGCTCCACCGCGTCCGGGGCGAGGACATCGACAGCCACGCTCACGCCGATGGTGTTCTTCACCAGCTCGACCAGCGTCGCGCCGGCCCGCTCCGCCGCGTCCACGCCGACCCCGGCCCGCCGCTCCACCCGCACCGTCAGGGTGTCCAACCGGCCGTGCCGATCGAGGACGCACTGGAAGTGCGGGGACAGCTGCGGGGTCCGCAGGATCAACTCCTCGATCTGGGTGGGAAAGACGTTCACCCCCCGGACGATCATCATGTCGTCGGTCCGACCGGTGATCTTCTCGATCCGGCGCATCGGCCGGGCGGTGCCGGGCAGCAGCCGGGTCAGGTCGCGGGTGCGGTAGCGCACGACCGGCATCGCCTCCTTGGTCAGCGACGTCAACACCAGCTCACCCTGCTCGCCGTCGGGCAGCACCGCCCCGCTGACCGGGTCGATGATCTCCGGATAGAAGTGGTCCTCCCAGAGGTGCAGCCCGTCCTTGGTCTCGACGCACTCGGTCGCCACGCCCGGACCCATCACCTCGGAGAGCCCGTAGATGTCCACCGCGTGGATGTCCAGCTGCTGCTCCACCTCCCGGCGCATGTCCTCGGTCCACGGCTCCGCGCCGAAGATGCCCACCCGCAGTGAGGTGGCTCGCGGGTCCACGCCCTGGCGGTACATCTCGTCCACGATCGCCAGCATGTAGCTGGGCGTGACCATGATGACCTCGGGTTCGAAGTCACGGATCAGCATGACCTGACGCTCGGTCATGCCGCCGGAGACCGGGATGACCGTGCAACCGAGCTCCTCGGCGCCGTAGTGCGCGCCCAGGCCGCCGGTGAAGAGCCCGTAGCCGTACGCGACGTGCACCCGGTCGCCGGGACGGCCGCCGGAGGCGCGGATCGACCGGGCCATCAGCCGCGCCCAGGTGCGCAGGTCGTCGCGGGTGTAACCGACCACCGTCGGTCGGCCGGTGGTGCCGGAGGAGGCGTGCAGCCGGGCGACCCGATCCCGGGGTACGGCGAACATGCCGAACGGGTAGTTGTCCCGCAGCTCCGCCTTGCCGGTGAACGGAAAGCGGGCCAGGTCGTCGAGATCCCGGCAGTCGTCGGGGTGCACCCCGACCGCGTCGAACGCCCGGCGGTAGTGCGGCACGTTGTCGTACGCGTGCCGCAACGACCACCGCAGCCGGTCGCGTTGCAGTGCCCGCAGCTCGTCGATGCCGGCGCGCTCGATTGGCTCCAGCTCCTCCGGGCGAGGGGTGCGGTCCTGCATCGCCTGCCTCCTTCTCACGACGGTCCCGGCGCGGCTGCCGGTACCGTACGCCGCAGCGCGCCGCCCCGGACGAGGGCCCGGCGGGTCAGCGGGCGGTCGGCAGCCGGTGCAGGGCGTCGACCAGCGGGGCCAGCTCGGGGGCGGCCGCCGCCTCGGCAAGCGCATCGGTGAGCACCCGGTCGTGGGTGGGTCGGGCCTGGGCGAGCAACTTGGAGCCGGCCGGGGTCAGCTCGGTGTAGATGCCGCGCCGGTCGTCGGCGCACAGAATCCGGGTGAGCAGACCACGCTGCTCCAGCCGGGTGACCAAGCGGGTGGTGGCGCTGCCGGAGAGCGCGGCGGCCCGGGCGAGCTGGCTCATCCGCATGTGCCAACCGTCCTGGCGGGAGAGCGCGTCGAGCACCGTGTATTCGACGACGGACAGGTCGTGGCCGGCCTGCAACGCCCGCTCCAGGGACGTCTCGATCAGCCCGTGCAGGGCGGCGAGGGTGCGCCATCCCTGCGCGCGGATCTCGATCGCGTCATCGCCGATGCCCATGCCGCCCCCTGGGATGTGTGATCTGGACGGCCCAGACTACCACGCTTGCGCCGATATAAGGCGCGTGCAAGTATCTAGTTGTCGGCGCGTGTAGTTGCACGCGCTTTATATCTGCCCCCTCCCCGATGGGAAGTCCATGTCCGTACGCCACAAGTCCCTGCCGCCCGGCCTGATCGCGCTGGCGATCGGCGCCTTCGGCATCGGGCTCACCGAATTCGTGATCATGGGGCTGCTGCCCGAGGTTGCCGCCGACTTCGCGGTCACCGAGCCGGTGGCCGGCTGGCTGATCTCCGGCTACGCGCTCAGCGTGGCCGTCGGCGGCGTCGCCCTCACCGCGGCGGTCACCCGACTGCCGCGCAAGCCGGTGCTGCTCGGCCTGATGGTGCTCTTCATCATCGGCAACCTGCTCTCCGCAGTCGCCGGCGACTACGCCGTGATGATGGCCGGCCGGATCGTCGCCGCGCTGTGCCACGGCGCGTTCTTCGGCATCGGCGCCGTGGTCGCCGCCGGCCTGGTCGCTCCGGCCCGTCGGGCCGGCGCCATCGCCATGATGTTCGCCGGCCTGACCATCGCGAACGTGCTCGGCGTCCCCTTCGGCACCTTCCTCGGGCAGCACTTCGGCTGGCGGTCGACCTTCTGGGCGATCACCGCGATCGGGGTGGTCGCGCTGATCGGGCTGGCCCTACTCATCCCGGGTCGCGACACCGCCGACGCCGACCGGTCGGCCGGCGGACTGCGTGGTGAGCTGCGCGCCTTCGCCCACTCACAGGTCTGGCTCTCCCTGCTGATCACGGTCCTGGGCTTCGGCGGGATGTTCGGCGCGTTCACCTACATCGCCTACACGCTCACCGAGGTCAGCGGATTCGCCACCAGCACCGTGCCATGGCTGCTCGTCCTCTTCGGCGTGGGGCTCTTCGCCGGCAACCTGCTCGGTGGTCGGGCGGCCGACAGGTCACTGTCGCGCACCCTGGTCATCGTCCTGGCGGTGCTCACCGTCGTGCTCGTCGGATTCGCGCTGACCGCGACGAGCCCGGTGCTGACCATCGTCTCGCTGGTGCTGATGGGCGGGTTCGGGTTCGCCACCGTGCCGCCGCTGCAGATGCGGATCATGCATTACGCCCAGCAGGCGCCGACCCTCGCGTCCGGGGCGAACATCGCGGCCTTCAACCTCGGCAACGCGCTGGGCGCCTGGATCGGTGGTGTGACCATCGCTGCCGGGCTCGGCTACACCTCGCCGATCTGGGCCGGCGCCGCGCTCACCCTGGCCGGCCTGGGCGTCCTGCTCGGAGCGCTGCGACTGGCCCGCCGCAACGAGCCGGCGACGGTCGACGCCGACCTGGTGGACACGACGGTCTGATCCCGCCGGCACGAGGACGCCGGGCCGAGCGGAAGCCCGACCCGGCGTCACCCTGATCATCGCCCTGCCATCTTCTCGCAATTGCAAATTATGTGCAACAAGGTCTGGACCTGGCTGCGTCCAGTAACTAGCCTGATCGCTATGAGTCCTTACATCGTGGATCCGTGGGCCTGGCAGGAGAGCTGGGACCGTCAGCAGGAGGCCTTCATGCCGGACCGGGAACACCGGTTCACCGCCATGCTCGACACCGTCGACGCGGTCCTCGACGGCCGGCCGCCGCGCCTGCTCGATCTGGCCGGCGGCACCGGCACCATCTCGCTGCGGACGCTGGCGCGCTTCCCCGGCACCGAGGCGACCTTGGTGGACCTCGACCCGGCCCTGCTCGCCATCGCCGACGCCTCGCTGGGCGACCGGGCCACCATCGTCACGGCCGACCTCGGCACCCCGGAGTGGCGCTCCGCGCTCCCCCACCGCGAGTACGACGCCGTACTCACCGCCACCGCCCTGCACTGGCTTCCGGCCGACCGGCTCAGCCAGCTCTACGCCGAGCTGCGCGACGTGCTCCGACCGGGCGGGGTCTTCGTCAACGCCGACCACATGCCGGACGACACCGTGCCGGAGCTGACCAAGCGGCTGTTGGACCGGGCACGGGACCGGCGCAACGCCCGGTACGCCGCCGGCTCGGTGCTGTCCTGGTCGGACTGGTGGGAGCGGGCCGGCGCCGACCCGGCACTCGCCCCGCTGGTCGCCCAGCGGCACACCATCTACCCGACCGGACACAGCCCGGAATGGAACCCGCCGGTCTCCTGGCACCTCGCCGCGCTCACCGCGGCCGAGTTCAGCGAGGTCGGCACGGTGTGGCGGGGCGGTCCGGACGCCGCTGTCGCGGCAGTACGCTAAGGACCCGTGTCAGAGCCGTTCGAGCGCCGTACCGACCCCGACGTCGATCTCCGCGTCCCCGCCGACCGGGGCGAGCTGACCGCGCGCCCCGCGACGATTCTCGCCACGATCGCGGCCGGCGGGGTGCTCGGCGCGCTGTCCCGGGCCGGCCTGCAACACGCCGCCCCGCACTCGCCGACGGGTTTCCCGTGGGCGACGTTCGGCATCAACCTGTCCGGCTGTCTGCTGATCGGCGTGCTGATGGCGGTGCTCGGGCACCTCGGCGGTGGGCACCCTCTGGTCCGCCCGTTCCTCGGGGTCGGGGTGCTCGGCGGGTTCACCACCTTCTCCACCTACGCGGTGGACGTCCAGCAGGCGCTGGTCGCGGGCGCTCCGGGCACCGCGCTGGCGTACCTGGCCGCGACGGTGCTCGGGGCGCTCGCGGCGGTGGGGTTGGGCGACGCCGTCACCGCTGGACTGCTGCGGCGGCGGGTGGCCCGATGACCGTGCTGCTCATCGCCCTGGGCGCGGCCCTCGGCGCTCCGCTGCGCTACCTCACCGACCGGGCCGTGCAGTCCCGGCACGACTCGGCGTTCCCCTGGGGCACGCTGACCGTCAACGTGATCGGGTCGCTGCTGCTCGGCGTACTCGTCGGGTTGCCGGCCGGCCCGGCGGTCACCGCGTTGCTCGGCACCGGGTTCTGCGGCGCGCTGACCACCTACTCGACCTTCAGCTACGAGACGCTGCGGCTCGCCAAGGACGGCAACCGGCTCCTCGCCCTGGCCAACGTGCTGGGCAGCGTCGCCGCCGGGCTCGCCGCAGCCACCACCGGCTACGCCCTGACCCACGCCCTGGTGGGCTGAGCCCCGCAGGATACTGAGGGTATATACGCGGGGTATACCCTCAGTGTAGTCTCCTGGCATGAGCGTGCCATTGACCCTTCTCGGCCTCCTCGAACGGGAGCCCAGCCACGGGTACGACCTGAAGCGTGACTACGACGCCTTCTTCGGCCGGGGCAAGCCCCTGCCGTTCGGCCAGGTCTACTCCACCCTCAGCCGACTGGCCCGGGACGGCAAGGTGGTGATCAGCGACGTCGCCCCCGGCTCCGGCCCCGACCGCAAGCGCTACATCATCACCGACCTGGGCGCGACCGAGGTCGAGCAGTGGCTGACCCAGCCGGTCGACCCGGAACCGCACCTGCAGACGGTGCTCTTCGCCAAGGTCGTGCTCGCGCTGATGCTGGACCGGCCGGCCGCCGAATACCTCGACACCCAGCGCAGCGCACACCTGGCACGGATGCGCGAGCTCACCGAGATCAAACGCGCCGGCAACCTGGTCGACGCCCTGCTCGCCGACCACGGCCTGTACCACCTGGAGGCGGACCTCCGGTGGATCGAGATGACCGGCGCCCGGCTGGACGCCCTGAGGAAGGCGGTGCGGCCATGAGCGTCGTGATCGAAGCACGCGACGTCGAGTTCTCCTTCGGCCAGACCCCCGCGCTGCGCGGCGCCAGCGTCGCCGTTGACGCGGGCGAGATCCTCGCCATCATGGGCCCCAGCGGCTCGGGCAAGTCCACCCTGTTGCACTGCCTGGCCGGCATCCTCGTGCCCGACTCCGGCGAGATCCTCTTCGACGGGGCGCGGATCGACGCCATGGCCGAGACCCAGCGCAGCAGCCTGCGCCGCGACCGCTTCGGCTTCGTGTTCCAGTTCGGCCAACTCGTCCCCGAGCTCACCGCCGTGGAGAACGTCGCGCTGCCGCTGCTGCTCAGCGGCGTACACCGGAAGCAGGCGCTCAAGAAGGCGAAAGCCTGGTTCGAGCGCCTCGGCCTGGACGGCCTGGAACAGCGCCGGTCGGGTGAGCTGTCCGGCGGGCAGGCGCAACGCGTCGCCCTCGCCCGTGGCCTGGTCGCCGAGCCGCAGGTGCTCTTCGCCGACGAGCCGACCGGCGCGCTCGACTCGCTCACCGGTGAGCAGGTCATGGACCTGCTGGTCAGCTCGGCCCGCGAGCAGGGCACCACGGTCATCCTGGTCACCCACGAGCCCAGGATCGCCGCGTACGCCGACCGCGAGGTCATGGTCCGCGACGGGCGCGTGAACGCGCCGGACCGGATCGCCTCATGATCCGCTTCGGGCTCCGCCTCGCCGTGGCCGGCGGACGCGAGGCGCTCACCCGCCTGCTCGTCATCGCCGCCGCGGTCGCGGTCGGCAGTGGGCTGCTGCTGACCACCCTCGCCGGGGTCAACGCCGTCGACGCCCAGCTCACCCGGTACGCGTCGATCTATCCCAGCGCCTCGACCGGCGGCGACGCCGACCCGCTGTGGTGGTCGACCCGGGGCGACTACTTCCACGGCAAACAGATCATCCGGATCGACGTCGCCGCCACCGGAGCGAACGCGCCCACCCCGGCCGGCATCCCGAGCACTCCGGGCCGCGGTGAGTTCTACGCCTCGCCCGCGCTGCGGGACCTGATCGCCGCGCACCCGGCCGACCAGTTGGGCGACCGTTACCCGGAGCGTGACCTGGGCACCGTCGGAGCGGCCGGGCTCACCTCACCGGACACCCTGCTCGCCATCGTGGGCGGCACGCCGGACAGCGTCGGCAAGCTGCCCAACGCCAGGCAGGTCGGCGACCTCGGTGACAAGCCCACGCTCCCCGAGGCCACGGTGAACCTCATCCTGGGCGTGATCGCCGGCGGGCTGCTGTTTCCGGTGCTGATCTTCATCGGCACGGCCACCCGGCTCAGCGCCGCCCGCCGGGAGCAGCGCTTCGCCGCGATGCGTCTGGTCGGCGCGACACCGAAGCAGATCTCGGTGGTCGCGGCGGTGGAGGCGACCGCCGCGGCTGTCGCCGGCACCGCCCTCGGTTTCGCTCTGTTCTACGCGTTACGAGGCCAGATGGCGGGCATCCCGTTCACCGGCATGCCGTTCTTTCCCAGCGACATGTCGCTGGGCCTGCTGGACCTCCTGCTGGTGGCGCTCGGCGTCCCGGCCGGCGCGGCGCTGGCGGCCCAGGTCTCGCTGCGCCGGGTACGGATCTCACCGCTGGGCGTCACCCGGCGGGTCACCCCTCGGGCGCCGCGCGCGTACCGGCTGATTCCGATGGCGCTCGGCGTCGCCGTGCTGTTCTTCGCCATCGGCTTCCGGCCCGAGACGTCCGACGGCCAAGCCGCGGTGTTCCTGCCCGGTCTGCTGCTCATCATGGCCGGCCTGGTCTTCGCCGGCCCGTGGTTGACGATGGTCGGCGCCCGGGTGATGGCCCGGTACGCCAACCGCCCGGCCGCGCTCATCGCCGCGCGACGCCTCGCCGACAACCCGAAGGCCGGCTTCCGGGCGATCAGCGGCATCATGCTCGCGCTCTTCGTGACGAGCGTGGCCATCGGCGTGATCACCACGATCGTCGCCAACCGCGGCCCGGCACCGATCGGCTCGACCGATGCGGGCACGGTGACCACGGTCTTCGACGAGGAGGCGCCGTCGGTGCCCGACGCGCTCTTCGCCGAGCTGCGGGCGATCACCGGGGTACGCTCCGCGACCGCCATCCGGGAGAACCCGAACATGATGAACGGTGGCGAGGGCGGAGTGATCGCGTGCACCGACCTCCCGAGCGCGTACGGCCGGTGCGCCGAGGACGCGAGCGTCATCGAGGTGCCGATGGGCCTCAGCCGCTGGCGGGAATCGGCGTCGACCGCGACGGTCTGGCCCGCCGCGTCTTTCACCCTCGACGAACTCCAGCGGCTTCCGGTGGTGTCGATGGTCGTCGGCACCGACGGCTCCGCCACCGCCATCGAACGTACCCGCACCGTGCTGGAGGTCGCCTTCCCGACCTTCTGGGTCGGGCCGAACGTGCCCGGCGACTTCGAGTCGGACTTCGCCGACACGCTGCGCGGCTGGGAACAACTGGCGAACGTCATCATCGTCGCCAGTCTCGCGCTCGGCGGGTGCAGCCTCGCGGTCAGCGTGATCGGCGGTCTCACCGAACGCCGACGCCCGTTCAGCCTGCTGCGCCTCAGCGGCGCTCCGGTGCGGGTCCTGCGTCGGGTGGTGGCGCTGGAGAGCGCCGTGCCGATGCTCGCCGTCGCCGCGGTCGCCATCGGAATGGGCCTCCTCGCCGCCCACCTGTTCCTGCGGGCGCAGATGGGCTACACCCTCGTCGCGCCGGAGCCGGGCTTCTACGTGATCGTCGTCGTCGGGTTGGCCGCCTGCCTCGGCGTCATCGCCTCCACCCTGCCGCTGCTGGAACGCATCACCGGGCCGGAGACCGCCCGCAGCGAGTAGTCGTCAGACCGTCGGCCCGGTGGTGGTGAGGGCGACCACCGGGCCGAGGACGAAGACAGCGGGCGGGCGAATGTCCTCCCGGGCGGCGACCGCGCCGATCTCGTCCAGCCGGGCGGGCACCGACCGCTGGGCGGGCAGCCCGGCGTCCTGCACGGCCAGCACCGGGGTCTCCGGGGCGCGACCGTGCTCGATCAGCACGGTCGCGATCTTGGCGATGGTGTCGACGGCCATCAGCAACACGACGGTGCCCCGGGCCCGGGCCAGCGCCGCCCAGTCCACAAGCGAGTCGGGGTGCCCGGGCGGGAGGTGCCCGGAGACCACGGTGACGTCGTGCGCCACACCCCGGTGCGTCACCGGCACGCCAGCGAGGGCCGGCGCGGCGAGCGCGCTGCTCACCCCGGGCACCACCGTCACCGGCACACCCGCCGCCACACAGGCCAGCACCTCCTCGTGGCCGCGTCCGAAGACGTACGGGTCACCACCCTTGAGCCGGACCACCCGCCGGCCGGCGCGGGCGTGCGACACGAGGGCCTCGTTTATCGCCTCCTGGGCCATCGACGGGCCACGGGGCACCTTCGCGGCGTCGACCACCAGCACGTCGGGGCGCAGCCCGGCGAGCAGCCCCTGCGGGGCGAGCCGGTCGACGACCACCACGTCCGCCGCGTCGAGCAGCGCCTTGCCGCGTACCGTGATCAGGTCGTCGGGCCCCGGCCCGCCACCGACCACGGCGACCGAGCCGTGGTCGTGGTGGTGGTCGTGCCCGTGGTGGTGGTGGCCGACCGGGTCGTCGGGGTGGTCGTGCGGACGTTGCGGGCGACCCACCTTGTCCGCGAAGCCGGGCATCAGCACCCGGTACGCGCAGGTGTCGCAGTTCATCCGGATGTCCCCGCCCAGCGCTTCGGCGTAGCGCTCCAGGACGAGGTCGGCGAGGGCGTCACAGTCGCCGATCACCTCGGCCACCCGCACGTCCAGCTCGGGGTGGGCGGCGGCGAACTCCGCCGACTGGGCGACGATCCGGTCGGGCAGCACCCCGGCGAACAGGAAGTACGGCGCCACGACGATCCGCCGCGCGCCGAGCCGGCGCAGCCGGTCCAGCACCGCCGGCACCGACGGCTGCGCGAGGGAGATGAACCCCGGCTCCACGCCGGCGTAGCCGCGCCCCTCCCAGAGCAGCCGGGCGACCTTGGCGACCTCGGCGTTGGCGTCCGGGTCGGTGGACCCCCGCCCAATCAACGCCACCCACGTGCCGGCCCGGTCGGCGCCGGCCAGTGCGGCGTCGATGCGCTGTTCGAGGGCTTCGTGCAGCAGCGGGTGGGGGCCGAGCGGGCGTCCGTAGCGGTAGCTCAGCCCCGGATGACGCTGCTGCTCCCGGCCCATCGCGGCGGGGATGTCGCCCTTGCCGTGCCCGGCGGCGGTGAGCACCAGCGGCAGCGCCACCAGCGCCCGGTGCCCGCGCGCGACGAGCGCGCCGACCGCGTCGGTCAGCGGTGGTCGGGACAGCTCGATGAAGCCGCCCTCGACATCGGCGACGTCGCCGCGACGACGGACCCGCTCGACGAGCGCGGCGAACTGGTCGACCCCGGCCGTGCTGCGCGTACCGTGCCCGACGATGACCAACCCGGTCATGACTTCTCCTCGATGTAGAGCAGGGCGTTGAGGGCGGCGGCGGCGACCGCCGAGCCACCCTTCTCGCCCACGTTGGACACCCCGGGCAGGCCGCTGGCCCGCAGCGCCGCCTTCGATTCGGCGGCACCCACGAAGCCGACCGGCAGGCCGACGACGAGCGCCGGTGCGGCGTCCAGGGTGAGCAGTTCGACGAGCGCGGTGGGCGCGCAGCCGACCACCCAGACCGCGCCCGGGCCGACCCGGGCCAGTGCGATCCGCACGGCCGCCGCCGAGCGGGTGATCCCGGCCGAGCGGCCCAGTTCCGCGGCGGCCGGCTCGGCGACCGGGCAGACCAGCTCCAGGCCGGCCCGGGTGATGCCGGCGGCGACCATCGCCACGTCGGTGACCACCGGCGCCCCGGCGCGCAACGCGGCCAGCCCCGACTCCAGGGCCGCCTCGTCGCAGACCAACTCGTCGACGTACGCGAGGTCGGCGCTGGCGTGCACCACCCGCTCGGTCACCGCTCGGCTCAGCGGCGGCAGGTGCGACAGGTCGACGCGCTCGCGCAGGATGCGGTACGACTCCACCTCGATCGGGTGCACCACCCGGCTCATCGGGCTCCTCCAGGTTCCGCGTCGAAGGCGTCGACGACGCGGATCGCGTCGACCGGGCAGATCTCCAGGCACTCCAGGCAGCCGGTGCATCGGTCGGCGCGGACCGTCAGGCCGCCGGCGACCGGCCGGATCGCGTGCGTGGGGCAGGTGAGCAGGCAGGCGCCGCAGCCCTGGCAGGCGCCGATCGTCACGATCGCCACCGGTACCCCCGAGGTGTGACCATCCGACCCGCGACCAGCCGCGTGTCACTGCTGCCGACCACCACCACGCTGTACATGTCGACCACGGCCGGGTCGAGAGTGGACAGGGTCGCCAGGTGCACCCGCTCGCCGGGACGGCTGGCGTTGCGCACCACACCGACCGGGGTGTCCGGTGGCCGGTGCGCGCCGAGGATGCCGAGCGCCTTGCCGAGCTGCCAGTCCCGCGCCCGGCTGCGCGGGTTGTAGAACAGCGTCACGAAGTCACCCTCGGCGGCGGCGGTCACCCGCCGCTCGATGACCTCCCACGGGGTGTGCAGGTCGGACAGGCTCACATAGGCGTGGTCGTGGCCGAGCGGGGCGCCGAGCAGCGCACCGGCGGCCAGCGCGGCGGTCACCCCGGGCACGCCCACCACGTCGATCCGCTCGTCGGCGTACTCCAGGGCGGGGCTGGCCATCGCGTACACCCCGGCGTCGCCGGAGCCGATCAGCGCGACCGACCGGCCGGCGACGGCCTCGGCGACGGCGGTGCGAGCCCGCGCCTCCTCCGCGCCCAGCCCGCTGGAGAGCACCCGGGTGCCAGGGCGGAGCACGTCGCGGACCTGGTCGAGGTACTGGTCGAGGCCGACCACCACGGCGGCGCGGCGCAGCTCGGTCACCGCGCGGGGGTGCGCAGGTCGGCGGCGCCCGGTCCGAGCCCGACGACGGCCAGTCGGCCGCGCGGCGCGTGGCGGGCGACCGCCACGGTGGCCATGGCCGTCGCGGTCTTTCCCACCAGCAGCGTGGCGTCGTCCGGACGGCCCGCCGGGCCGAGCAGGGCCGCGGCCTCCGCCACGCTCGGGGTGCCGACCGCGGCGCGGACCACCTCGCTGGGGTGCGGCACGTCGACCGCCGCCAGCCGCGTCACCGGCCAGGTCACCAGGGGTACGCCGAGCGTGTCGGCGGTGCTCAGGATGCCCGCCTCGTCGGCCTTGACGTCGGCGGTGGACAGGCAGCGCAGGCTTGCCGGGCTGAGGCCGGCGTCGGTCAGCACCCGGTGCAGCAGCTCCGCCACCTCGGCGGCGGGTACGCCCCGACTCGCGCCCACGCCGGCGACCAGCGACGGCGGCCGCAGCACGGCGGTCCGCTCGTCCAGCGGCACCATCCGGTCGGTGACCAGCAGCCGGTATCCGTCGTCCGTCGGGTCCTCGTCGGCGGCGCGCACGTTCGGGGGCAGTGCGGGCAACGGCCAGGCGGCGTCGGCGATCAGCCGGACCGGCTCGCCGTCCAGGATGGCCCGGGACACCGCCGCGACCGCGCCCTGCACGGGCCAGCCGAGGGTGTCCAGCCCTGGCAGGCCGACCGCGTCGGTGGCGGTGGTGATCACCGGTCGTGCGTCCAGCAGTGCGGCGACCCGCTCGGTGAGGTCGTTGCCGCCGCCGGCGTGCCCGCCGAGCAGCGCCACGGCGTGCCGGGCCGCCTCGTCGACGACCACCACGGCCGGGTCGCTGCGCTTGTCGCCGAGCAGCGGCGCGAGGATCCGCACCACCGCGCCGGTGGCCAGGAACGCGACCACCGCGTCACACCCCGCCCAGGCGGCCCGCAGCGCGGCGGCCACGGTCTCGCCCTCGACCAGCCGGGCGTGCGGCCAGGCGGCGGCCAGGGTCTCGGCGTGCCGGCGGCCGGCGGCGGTGGCCGCCACCAGACCGATCCGGGCAGGCGGTTTCTGGTCGTTCACGGGCGCTCCCCGGTAAGGACGACCACCGGGTTGGTGGCCGCGAGGCGGATCGACCCGCCGGGCAGGTCGGCGAGGCGGGCGGCGGAGAGCTGACTGCCCTCGACCGTGTAGCCGGCAGCGCGCAGGAGGCCCACGGCCGGTGCGACCCGGTCCAGTGCGGCCAGGGTGAGCACCACCCGCTCGGGCTGGCGGGCCACCACGGCGGCGAGGACGTCGGCAGCGCCACCGCCGACGAAGACCGCGTCCGGCTCGGGCAGGCCGGCCAGTGCCTCCGGGGCACGCCCGGTGACGAGCCGGACGTACACGGCGTGCGCGGTGGCGTTGGCCCGGATGGTCGCGCCGGCCCCCGGGTCCTGTTCGACGGCGAGCACGGCCGCGCCGAGCAGCGCGCACTCGATGCCGACCGAGCCGCTGCCCGCGCCGACGTCCCACACCAGCCGGCCCAGCCGGGGCGCAGTCGCGCGACGACGAGGGCGCGGACCTCCGACTTGGTGATCATCGAGTCGCGGTGGGCGTACCGGGTCTCCGGCAGCGCCCAACCGCCTGCCGGCGCGGCGGCCGGCTGGTTGTCGGACCGCATCCCACCGGGGGTGACCCGATCCGGCGCGGACTCGGCAGGGTCGGGTGCGGCGAGGCTGAGCAGGACGTGTGGGTCGGCCCAGGTCTCGGCGGTGGCCTGCTCGGGGGTCACCTCGCGGATCCGTTCGGCGTCGGTGCCCAGATGCTCGGCGACCAGCAGGCGACGCGACCAGCCGATCAGGCCGGCACCCACCTCTGCGGCACCGGCGCCGGGTGCGGTGAGCACCGCGACCAGCGGCAACGCCCGGCAGGCGTTCAGGGCCGGTCGCGGGTCGCGCCCGTGCGCCGTGACCACGGCGGCGCCGTCCCACGGCATCCCGGCGCGGGCGAACGCGGCGGCCACACTGGACACCGCCGGCACCACCCGCAGCGGCAGCCCGGCCGCCCGCAGCCGGCGGACGATGCCGAACAGGCCCGGGTCCCCGCTGGCCAGCACCACGGCGGGCACCCCGGCGTCGACGGCCTCGGCCAGGCGGTGCAGGGCGGGGGCGAGCGGCCCGAGGGCGACGGTGTCCACCCCGGCCGGTACGGGCACCGCGGCCAGGTGCCGGGCGGCCCCGACGACCAGTCCGGCGGCGGCCAGCACCGGTGCGAGCGCGGGGTGCGGCGATGCGCCGGCGGCGTCCAGCCCGACCACCGTCACGCCGGTCACCGGCTCCATCCGCGTCACCGGGGCCACCGGCCGGACGAGGCGACGACGCGGGCGCCGGCGAAGTCGACCATCGCCACGTCCACGGTGACCGTCGGCCCCGCGAAGCGCCGCAGCACCTGGCGGACCCGCTGGCAGAGCAGGTCGCCGGCCGGGGTGAGCAGCCCGGCGGTCTCCCACAGCTCGTACGCGTGCCGCCCGGTGTTGGCCTCGGTCACGGCGGCGACGAGCGACGGGTCGCCACCGGCCTCGGCGGTCACGGCGCCGAGCAGGGAGAGGTCCACCGTGGAGCGCGTGTAGTGCGTCATCAGCACACCGGCGGCGAGTTTGGCCAGCTTGCCGGCCATGCCGACGAAGACCACCCCGGTCATCGCGTCGCCCACGGCGGCGGTCACCGCGGCACCGGTGAAGTCGCCGACCTCGACGAAGCAGACCTCGGGCAGGTCCGGCAGCAGCGCGCGGGCGGCCCGCTCGGTACGCCCGCCGGTGCAGAGCACCACGGTCCGCTCACCCTGGGCGGCCATCACGTGCACGGCCTGGACGACGCTGGCCCGCCACGACGCGGTGGAGAAGGGACGAACGATCCCGGTGGTGCCGAGGATCGAGATGCCGCCGAGGATGCCGAGCCGCCGGTTGGTGGTCTTGCGGGCCATGATCTCGCCCCGGGGCACGCTGATCACCACGCGGACGCCGACCTCGCTGAGGTCGACCACCTCGGCCACCGCCTCGCCGATCATCCGGCGCGGGGTGTCGTTGATCGCGGGGCCGCCGACCGTGAGCCCGAGGCCGGGCTTGGTGACCGTGCCGACGCCGGCACCACCCGCGAGCCGCAGGCCGGGGACGTCGGTCCAGTCCACGGTGGCGGTCAGTTCGGCCCCGTGGGTGACGTCCGGGTCGTCCCCGGCGTCCTTGACGACGACGGCCTCGGCCCGGACCGGCGGGGTGCCGGTCACCTCGCAGCGTTCCACCGGGAAGCGCACCCGACGCCCTGCGGGCAGACCGATCTCCACCTCCGGCTGGATCTCCCCGGTGACCAGGGCGGTGAGCGCGGCCTTGGCCGCCGCCGTCGCGCAGGCGCCGGTGGTCCAGCCGGTCCGCAGGGCGGTGGGCCGGACCTTCGCGGTACGCGGCAGGTCCGGCTCACGCAGCGGTGGCTCGGCGTACGTCATGGTGTGTGCCCCGGTGTGGCTGTCCCCCCGGTGCGGGCGCCCGCCTGGCGGCGCAGCTCGGCGCGGGCGGCCGGCTCGGCCCGGCGGAAGGTGTGGAAGTGCCCGGGGTGGTAGAGGTGCGAGCGGGTGCCCTCGGCGGCGAGGGCCGGCCCGACCAGGAAGAGGGTGTGCTTCCACAGCTTGTGCTGCTTGACCGTCTCCTCCAGGGTGCCGACCGTGCAGCGCACCACCAGTTCGTCCGGCCAGGTCGCCTGGTACCCCACCACGGCCGGGGTGTCCGCCGGGTAGCCGCCGGCCAGCAACTCGGCCTGCACCTGCCCGGAGCGGGCGGCGGAGAGGAACAGCGCCATGGTGGTGCCGTGCCGGGCGAAGTCACGGACCCGCTCGCCGGGCGGCATCGGGGTCTTGCCGCCTTCGAGGCGGGTGAGGATCACCGACTGGGCCACCTCGGGCACGGTCAGCTCCCGCCCGACGATCGCCGCGACGGCGGTGAACGAGGACACGCCGGGCACGATCTCGACGGCCAGGCCGAGCGCCCGGCACAGGTCCAGCTGCTCCTGCACCGCACCCCACAGCGACGGGTCGCCGGAGTGGATCCGGGCCACGGTCAGCCCCTGCTCGGCGGCCCGCTCGTAGAGCGGCAGGACGCCCTCGATGGGCAGCTGCGACGAGTCGATGATCTCCGCGCCGGGGCGGGCGTGGTCGAGCACGTCGGCGTGCACCAGGCTGGCCGCCCAGATCACGATGTCCGCCGCGGCGATCACCCGGGCGGCCCGCAGGGTCAGCAGGTCCGCCGCCCCGGGTCCGGCACCGACGAACCACACCTTGCCGTCGCTGGTCACAGCTTTCCTCCTCGTTGGTCGCGGCGGGCCGGGACCAGCAGCGTCGACAGGTACGGCAGGTCGTGCTCGGTGTCGTCGACCGGCCCGATCCGTTCACCGGGCAGCCCCAGGCTGCGTCCGAGCACCGCGTCGGAGCGCCGGCCCTGTCGGCGCAGCTCGGCGAGCAGTTCCGGGTGCCGCCGCCAGCCCTTGTAGACGACGACGGTGCCCGGCCCGGCGAGGGCGTCGGCGAACAGCGCCAGGCCCGCGGTGGCCGGCAGCAGGGTCAGCGGCTCGCGGCCCTCACAGAGCGGGGTACCGCTGCGCGCCGCCAACTCCTGCATGGCGGTGACACCGGGCACGGTCGCCACCCGCACCGCCGGGCGCAGGGCCCGGACGCTCTGCGCCAGATACCCGAAGGTGGAGTAGACGTTGGGGTCACCGATGGTGGCGAAGGCCAGTGACCGCGCGCCCGCGTCGATCGTCTCGGCCACCACCCGGGCCGCGTCGTCCCAGGCTGCCGTCCGACGGGCGGTCACTCCGCCCCGGTCGTCCAGGGCGAACGGCAGCCGGCGCAGGCGGTCCGCCGCGACGTGGGCCCGCACGGTCCGTTCAGCGCGCCCGGCGTCCACGCCCGACGGCGTCGGACCGGCGGTCGCGGTGGGCTCGGCCCGGTCCGCCATCACGGGTACGAAGACCACGTCGGCCTCGCGCAGAATCCGCACCGCCTTGACGGTGAGCAGTTCCGGGTCGCCGGGGCCGACACCCACCCCGGTCAGCGTGGCGTCGGCGCTCATCGGCACGCCTCGACGAGCCGGCGGGCCGCGTCCGGGTGACCGGCCCAGTGGGTGTGCAGGTAGGAGGCGTGCACCTTGCCGGTGACGAAGCCGTGTTCCGCGTCGTCCCAGTGCCACGCCGGCCGGTCGCCGTGCCCCGGGTCGGTGGTGGTGCGGTGGAACTCGTGGCCGCGTACGGGCTCGCCGGCGAGGGCCACCGGGGAGTCGGTGACGGCCGTCGCCTCGCGGTAGCCGAGGGTGAGCCGGCCGGTCATCCGGGCGGTCAGGTCGAGCCGGCCGCACATGGGTACGCCGTCCAGGGACCGCCCGAGGTAGAGCAGCCCGGCGCACTCGGCCACGATCGGCCCGTCGAAGTCGGCCAGTTCGGCGCGGAGCCCGGCGTTACTGGCCAGCGCCTCCGCGTACGCCTCGGGAAAGCCGCCGCCGATGACCACCGCACGGGTGCCGGCGGGCAGCGCCGGGTCGCGCAGCGGGTCGACGGTGACCACATCCGCGCCGGCCGCGGCGAGCAGCTCGGCGGTCTCCGCGTACGAGAAGGTGAAGGCGGGACCACCGGCGAGGGCGACCCGTGGTCGCTCGACGCCGGCCGGCCCGCCGACGGCGGCGACCGGGTCCCACGCCGGGACGGTCAGCGGCGGGGCGCTACGGGCCAGGTCGAGCACGGCGTCGAGGTCCACGGTGGCCTCGACCAGCTCGGCGAGCGCGGTGACGATCGCGAGGGACTCGGGTGCCCGTTCGGCGACGGGGACCAACCCGAGGTGCCGGGCCGGCGCGGCCACCTCGGTGGCGCGGGTGACGGCCCCGAGGACCGGCACGCCCACCTCTGCGAGGGCGTCGCGCAGCAGTGTCTCGTGCCGGGGCGAACCGACCCGGTTGAGGATCACCCCGCCGATCCGCACCGCCGGGTCGAACGCGGCCATGCCCAACGTCAGCGCGGCGGCCGAGCGGCCCTGCGCGGTGGTATCCAGCACCAGCAGCACGGGTGCCTCGATGAGCCGGGCGACGTGGGCCGTGGAGGCGTAGTCACGCCGGCCGACCGCGCCGTCGTGCAGGCCCATGACGCCCTCCACCACGGCGATGTCGGCGGGCGTCGGCACGCTCGCGCCGTGCCGCAGCAACGGTGCGATCCGCTCGGGGCCGACCAGGAACGGGTCGAGGTTGCGACCGGCCCGACCAGCGGCGAGGGCGTGGTAGCCGGGGTCGATGTAGTCCGGGCCGACCTTGTGCGGGCTGACCGTCAGGCCGCGACGGCGCAGCGCGGCGAGCAGTCCGGTGGCCACGGTCGTCTTACCGTGGCCACTGGCCGGCGCGGCGACGACCACCCGGGGCAGCGGCCACGGTTCTGCGGGGACGTTCACCACTCGATGCCCTTCTGGCCCTTCTGGCCGGCGTCCATCGGGTGCTTGACCTTGGTCAGCTCGGCCACCAGGTCGGCGGCGGCGACCAGGCGCGGGTCGGCGTCCCGGCCGGTGATGACGACGTGTTGGAAGCCGGGCCGGTCGGCCAGGGTGGCGACCACCTCGTCGACGTCCACCCAGCCCCACTTCATCGGGTAGGTGAACTCATCCAGCACGTACAGCCCGTAGCGCTCGCCGGCCAGGTCACGCTGGATCTGCCGCCAGCCCTCCAGCGCGTCCGCGGCGTGGTCGGCGTCGCCGCCGCGCTGGATCCACGACCAGCCCTCGCCCATCTTGTGCCAAGCCACCGGCGCGCCCTGGCCGGTGCGCTCGTGCACCTCGCCGAGCGCCCGGAAGGCGTTCTCCTCCCCCACCCGCCACTTCGCGCTCTTGACGAACTGGAACACCCCGACCGGCAGACCGGCCGTCCAGGCCCGCAACGCCAACCCGAAGGCCGCCGTCGACTTCCCCTTCATCTGTCCGGTGTGGACCATCAGCAGTGGCCGGTGCCGCCGCTGCCGGGTAGTCAACCCGTCAGTAGGCACGTTGCTCGGCCGTCCCTGCGGCATCAGCGATCTCCCCATCCCGCGAGCACTCCCGCGATCTTGCAGTTTCGGTCTGCCATAAGTGCACTTTGTCCCGTCATGCCGCGACAGGAAGCGCAAGATCGCGGGGATGGGGGTGGGGGTGGGTTAGGGCGGCTAGGGGGTGGTGGGGGGCACTTAGCTGGGTTGCCAGGCGGCTCGCCAGGTTGAGGCGGACCGGGCCGGATTCGCAGTCGATGACCACGCAGGGGGCACCGGTTGCCGCCAGGACAGCAGCGGCTCCTGCGGCGCGGTCCAGCGGGCGGTTGCCCGCCGTGGCCCGACCGTCGGTGACGATGAGGACCAGGGGTCGCCGCTTCGGGTCGCGCAGGCGCTCCACCCGCAGCAGGTCGGCGGCCGCGAGCAGCCCCTCGGCCAGCGGCGTACGCCCACCGGTGGGCAACTCGGCCAGCCGCGTCGAGGCGGCCAGCACCGACGAGGTGGCCGGCAGCAATGTCCGGGCGCCGGCCCCTCGGAAGGCGATCACGGCGACCTTGTCCCGCCGTTGGTACGCGTCGGTGAGCAGGGCGAGCACCGCGTCCTTCACGGCGGTCATCCGCTGCCGGGCGCCCATCGAGCCGCTCGCGTCCACCACGAACAGCACCAGATTGCCCTCGCGCCCCTCCCGGACCGCCTCGCGCACGTCGTCCGGGCGCAACCGCAGGGGGCCGGTCAGCCGCCCCCGCCTGGCCTGGTGCGGCGCGGCGGCGCGGACCGTCGCCGGCAGGTGCAGCGCCCCGACCCGGCCCGTCGGCACCCGGGCCCCGGTGGTACGCCCCCGTCCGGTGCGGGCACGCGAACGCCGGCCCGGCACCCCGTCACCCACGCCGGGCGCGGTGAGCACCCGCGCCTTCAAACCACCCCGGGGTACGGCCACCGGCTGCGCTTCCCCACCGGCGCCCCGCCCACGGGTCCGGTCGTCGTCACCGGTCGTCGCTGCTCGGCCGCTGTGCGCTCCCTCGTTCTGCCGGTCGCCGCTCCGGTTGTCCGGCGGGCGGTGCGACCACCCGCCGTCGTCAGCCCCGCTCGGCGTCTCGGTGCGCCCGTCGGGGCCGGCGTCGTCATGGGCCGCCGAGTGCCCGGCCGAACCGGCTGCGCCCTCCTCGACACCGTCGCCGCCGCTCCCATCCCCGCCGTCCCGGCCGCCACCGCCAGCCGGGCCGCCACCGCCATCCGGGCCGCCGCTGCCGTCCGGGCCACGGTCGTCGGGGCCACCGCCAGCCGGGCCGCCGCTGCCGTCGTCGGGGCCCTGGTCGTCGGGGTCGTCGGGGTGTGCGTCCTGGGCGCGCTGCAACGCCTCGTCGAGGCGCTTCTCGTCCAGCCCAGGGGTGTCGAACGGGTCGCGGCGGCGGCGGTGCGGCAGGGCCAGCCGGGCCGCCACCCGGACGTCGTCGATGGTGACCCGGTTCCGGCCGTGCCAGGCGGCGTGTGCCAGCGCGGTACGGGCGGTGACGATGTCGGCGCGCATTCCGTCCACATCGAACGCGGCGCACACCTCGGCGATCTGCCGCAGCGCGGCGTCCGGGAGGCGTACCCCGGGAAGTCGGCGGCGGGCGGCAGCCACCTGGCCGGCGATCTCCGCGTCGGCGTCGGCCCAGCGGGCGGCGAAGCCGGCCGGGTCGGCGTCGGCGGCGAGCCGGCGGCGGACCACCTCGACCCGGGTCTCCGGGTCCCGGCTGGCCCCCACCTCGACGGTGAGCCCGAACCGGTCGAGCAACTGCGGGCGCAGTTCCCCCTCCTCCGGGTTCATCGTGCCGACCAGCAGGAACCGGGCGGCGTGACTGACCGAGACACCCTCCCGCTCGACGTGGCTGCGACCCATCGCCGCCGCGTCGAGCAGCAGGTCGACGAGGTGGTCGTGCAGGAGGTTGACCTCGTCGACGTAGAGCACGCCCCGGTGCGCGGCGGCGAGCAGGCCCGGCTCGAAGGCGCGTACCCCCTCGCCGAGGGCCTTCTCCAGGTCCAGTGAGCCGACCACCCGGTCCTCGGCGGCGCCGACCGGCAGCTCCACCAGCCGGGCTGGGCGACTCTCGGCAGCGGCGTCCACCGGATGGGGGCCGTCCGGGCAGGCCGGGTCGGGGTCGGCCGGGTCACAGCCGAAGCGGCAGCCGGCCACCTGGCGAACCGGGGGCAGCAGCGCGGCGAGAGCCCGCACGGCGGTGGACTTGGCGGTCCCCTTCTCGCCACGGACCAGCACCCCGCCGATCGCCGGGGAGACCGCGTTGAGCAGCAGCGCCAGTCGCATGTCGGCCATGCCGAGCACGGCGCTGAACGGGTAGGTGACGGTCACTGGGCCTTCTTTCGATCGCGACTGCGGGGCTCGCAAAACCGGCTCACTCCTCGCGCTCACTGCGCTTCTTTCGATCGCGACTGCGGGGCTCGCAAAACCGGCTCACTCCTCGCGCTCACTGCGCTTCCTTCGTTCGCGACTGCGGGGCTCGCAAAACCGGCTCACTCCTCGCGCTCACACCCGGTCCTCCAGGTCACCCTCGCTGGCCAGGTACGTGTCACGGAGCCGGTCCAGGGTGGCCGGCTCGGGTTTGGCCCACAGCCCCCGATCGGCGGCCTCCAACAGCCGCTCGGTGATGCCGCGCAGCGCCCACGGGTTGGACTGCTCCAGGAACTCCCGGGTGGTCTCGTCGAAGAGGTACGCGGCGGCCAGGTGCTCGTACATCCAGTCGTCGACCACGCCGGCGGTGGCGTCGTAGCCGAACAGGTAGTCCACGGTGGCGGCCAGCTCGAACGCGCCCTTGTAGCCGTGGCGGCGCATCGCGGCGATCCACTTCGGGTTGACCACCCGGGCGCGGAACACCCGGCGGGTCTCCTCACCCAGGGTGCGGGTCCGCACGTCGTGCGGCATCGCCGAGTCACCCACGTACGCCTGCGGTGACGTGCCGGTGAGGTGGCGGACCATCGCCACCATCCCGCCGTGGTACTGGAAGTAGTCGTCGGAGTCGACGATGTCGTGCTCACGGGTGTCCTGGTTCTTCACCGCCACCGCGATCCGGGCGAAGGAGCGTTCCATGTCGGCGCGCGCCTCCCGCCCGTCCAGGCCCCGGCCGTAGGCGTAGCCGCCCCACACGGCGTACACCTCGGCCAGGTCGGCGTCGCTGCGCCAGGTCCGGGCGTCGATCAGGGGCAGCAGACCCGCGCCGTACGCCCCGGGTTTCGAGCCGAAGATCCGGGCGGTGGCCCGCCGCTCGTCGCCGTGCTCGGCGAGGTCGGCGGTGACGTGCGCCCGCAGGTAGTTCTCCTCGTCCGGCTCGTCCAGGGCGGCGACCCGCCGGACGGCGTCGTCGAGCAGCGCCACGACGTGCGGGAACGCGTCGCGGAAGAAGCCGGAGATCCGCACGGTCACGTCGACGCGGGGCCGGCCCAGCTCGGCGGTCGGCACGACCTCGATGCCGGTGACGCGCCGGGACCGGTCGTCCCAGACCGGGCGGCAGCCCAGCAGCGCGAGCACCTCGGCGATGTCGTCACCCTGGGTGCGCATGGCGCTGGTGCCCCACACGGTCAACCCCACCGAGCGGGGGTACGCCCCGGTGTCGGCGAGGTGCCGGGCCAGCAGCGAGTCGGCGAGGGCCACCCCGACGTCCCAGGCGTTGCGGCTGGGGATGGCCTTGGGGTCGACGGAGTAGAAGTTGCGGCCGGTGGGCAGCACGTTGACCAGGCCCCGGGTGGGTGAGCCGGACGGGCCGGGCGGCACGAAGCGGCCGTCCAGCGCGCCGAGGGTGTTGGTCAGCTCGTCGGTGGTCCGGTCCAGCCGGGGCACCAGCTCGGTGGCGGCGAAGTGCAGCACCGCGGCGACGTCCGGGATCGGCTGGCCGGTCACCTCCTCGACCACCGTGTCGGCGGCCTCGGCGTCCCAGCCGAGCGTCTCCATCCCGATGACCAACCGCCGCGCGAGGGCCTCGATCAGGTCGACGGCGTCGGCGGCGGTGCCGGCTGGCCCGTCCACCACGTCGGTCAACGCCGCGGGCAGCGCCAGTCGCTGTCCCGGTTGCGCGAGCAGCGCCTGCTCGTCGAGCCCGTACGCACCGGCGAGGGCCTGCCGCAGGCCGGGCAGGGCACGGGCGCCGCCCCAGATCTGCGGGGCGCGCAGCACCGCGAGGACCAGGTTGACCCGCGGTTCACCGGTGGGCGCGTCGGCGAGGATGTGCAGCCCGTCGCGGATCTGCACGTCCTTGACCTCGCAGAGGTACCCGTCGAGGTGCAGCACGAAGGTGTCGAAGTCGTCGGCGTCGGGCATCGCCTCGGCGTGCAGGTCGTGGTGCAGCTCGGCGACGCGCACCAGGTCCCAGATCTGCGCCCGCACGGTGGGCACCTTGGCCGGGTCGAGCGCCTGCACGGTGGCGTACTCGTCGAGCAGTTGCTCCAGCTTGGCCAGGTCGCCGTAGGTCTCGGCGCGGGCCATCGGCGGCACCAGGTGATCGATCACCACGGCGTGCGCCCGCCGCTTGGCCTGGGTGCCCTCGCCGGGGTCGTTGACGATGAACGGGTAGACCAGCGGCAGGTCACTGAGGACCGCGTCGGGTGCGCAGTCGGCGGCGAGGCCGAGGCCCTTGCCGGGCAGCCACTCCAGGGTGCCGTGCTTGCCCAGGTGCACCACGGCGTCCGCGCCGAAGCCGCCGTCCGCGACCGGCGCGGCCAACCAGCGGTACGCGGCCAGGTAGTGGTGGCTGGGCGGCAGGTCCGGGTCGTGGTAGATGGCGATCAGGTTCTCCCCGAAGCCGCGCGGCGGCTGGATGAGCAGCACCACGTTGCCGAAGCGCAGCCCGGCGAGCACGATGTCGCCGCCCTCGGTGTAGAGCTCGCCCGGCGGCTCACCCCAGTGCTCCCGGATCCGCTCGCGCAGCTCCACCGGGATCTGGTCGAACCACCGCCGGTAGGTCTGCCCCGGTATCCGGGCCTCGGCGGCGGCCAACTGCTCCGGGGTGAGCCATTCCACGTCGTGACCGCCGGCGGCGATCAGCGCGTGGATCAGCGCGTCACCGTCGTCGGGCAGCGGCGCGTCGCCCAGGTGGTAGCCGGCCTCGGCGAGCGCGGCGAACAGCCGGACCGCCGAGACCGGGGTGTCCAGCCCGACGGCGTTGCCGACCCGGGAGTGCTTGGTGGGATACGAGCTGAGCACCACGGCGACCCGCTTGTCGGCGTTGGGCACGTACCGCAGCCGGGCGTGGCGCACCGCGATCCCGGCGACCCGGGCGGCCCGCTCCTCGTCGGCCGCGTAGACCGAGAGCCCGTCGGCGTCGATCTGCCTGAACGAGAACGGCACGGTGACGATCCGGCCGTCGAACTCGGGGATGGCCACCTGCATGGCCGCGTCCAACGGGGACAGTCCGGCGTCGCTGCCGGCCCACTGCGCACGGGTGCTGGTCAGGCAGAGCGCCTGGATGATCGGCACGTCAAGGGCGGCCAGGGCGCCGACGTCCCAGGCGTCCTCGTCGCCGCCTCCGGAGGCGTCCGCGGCGACCGCGCCGCCGGCCGCGAGCACGGTGACCAGCAGCGCGTCGCAGCGGGCGAAGAGCCCGAGCGGGCCGGCGCCCGCGGTCAGCCCGCGCAGCGAGCCGCAGAAGATCGGCAGCGGGTTGCCGCCGGCCTTGTGGACCGCGTCCGCGAGCACGTCGACGAAACCCGTGTTGCCGGCGAGGGCGTGCGCCCGGTAGAAGACGATCCCCACGGTGGGCCGGTCCGGGTCGGTCGGGTGCTCACCGTGCACGCCGTATGCCGGGGTCAGGGCGGGCGGGGCGAACCCCTCGCCGGTGAGCAGCACCGTGTCGGAGAGGAACCGGGCCAGCTGCCCCAGGTTGTCCGGCCCGCCCTCGACCAGGTACGCCAGCGCCTGGGTGACGACCCCGGACGGCACGGTGGAGATGGCCATCAGCTCCGCGTCGGGTAGCGCCTCGCCGCCGAGCACGACCGTCGGCACGCCGGTGGCGAGCACCGCCGCGAGGCCGTCCGGCCACGCCTGCCGGCCCCCGAGCAGGCGTACGACGACGAGGGCGACCCCGTCGAGCAGAGCGGGGACCTCGTCGGCGGCGACCCGCGCGGGGTTGGCCAGCCGGTAGTCGGCGCCGCTGGCGCGGGCGGCCAACAGGTCGGTGTCGGCGGTGGAGAGCAGCAGGATACGCACGGCAGGCTCCGGGAGGTGACGTCCTGGCCACCACAGGGGTGACCGGGACGATGCGGGTGGGTACGGCGTCAGCCGGTACGACAGCCGGGCGGACGGCTCACCGACGCGGGCGTCGGGGCCGGTCAGCGCCGGGCGTTCAGCTCAGCGGTACCGGTGGCCGGCGCGGGCGACCCGGAGCGCGCCGACACGGGCGACCCGGAGCATGCCGGCGCGGCCGGGCACGGACGCGGTGCAGCGCCCACCATGCGGGTCATGACGATGTTCGTCGATGAATGAGACGCCGTGCGTCATCGGGTCCTCCTCGGGTGTCCACGCCCTGGGGTACGTCCCGACGGCCGAAGTATCCTGGCTTCCGGATCGACGCTCTCCCCCGGCCTTCCAACCGCAGACACACGGCCGTGACTCACGAGGGGGGATCACTCCCCGGTGACAGTGGCGGGACCGCGTCGGAATTGCACCGACTTCCTTCACTGCCGTCAGGCCGCGAATGCTGCCACACCCCTCCGCCGCCGGTCAACGCCGCCCCAGCGCCGCCGCACGGGTGCGCTACATCAATGCTTGGCGATTGGTTCGCGCGCCAACACCCGCTTCGCAATGCCCCGGGTCAATGCCGCGTGTCCTTTGCTCTGCTTCAACCCAGGCAACAGTGACGCCGCATTTTCGTTGCCTCCAGGTAAGCAGAGCAAAGCGTGCGAACCAGTGCCCTGGCCTGGGCCGAGAGCCCGGCAGGGCGATGGCACGCGACTCGAGCACCCAGGATCGACGATCAACGGACCAGCGTCGGCGATCAATCCCGGGGGTCGATCACCACCGTCGCCCTGCGATTCCGCCACCTCGTCGGTCGCGTCTGGCCCTGTCCGGGCGATCCGGACCGGAAGCGGTCCAGACCGTCGTCGCCGACGAGCGCGGCGGTGTGATGATCGACGCCGGGCCTCAGTGGGCGTGGCGTTCCGGGTGGGCGCGGCTCCACACCCGCATCCGTTCCGGGTAGCCGGTGCGCGCCGCCTCGTACAGCGGCACCGCGTGCTTGCGGGCAATGGACCCCGCCGCGCGCGGCGTGCCGGTACGGCGACGGATCCACTCGCCGTCGTCGGCGATCGCCATCACGGTGGTGTCCGTCGCGGTGGTCTCCGGCTCCAGGTAGAACTCCACGCCCCGCCGACTGGTGACGAACGCCTCCAGCGCGGCGAGGTCGTCGCGCGTCGCCTCCCGGTCCAGCTTCGTCGGGGTCGCCTCGGCGCCCCGTGACCGGCGATTGAACCAGCTCATGCCCAGCCCCTCTCCTCGACGCCCCTCCAGTGCAGCACCGATTCCTGGCAATACGCTGCACGCCCGATGGGAGACGGCTGACCCGCTGCGAAAACCGCCGGTGGAACCCGCGGCGCGTACGCGGTGTCATGAGTGTGATCCGAACGGAGGTCTCCCCTGGACGACGACGCGCTCGTCACCCGCGCTCGGGCAGGTGACCTGGAGGCGTACGACCTCCTGGTCGCCCGGCACACCGCGTCCGCGCACCGGACGGCGGTGTTGCTCGGCGCGGGCTCGGACTCCGAGGACGTCATCCAGGAGGCGTTTGTGAAGGCGTACCGCAAGCTGTCCCGCTATCGGGGCGAATCGTCCTTCCGGTCATGGCTGCTCGCGATCGTCGCCAACGAGACCCGCAACCTGCACCGCTCCCGCGCCCGGCGGGACGGTCTCGTCCTGCGGGCCGCGACGAAGAACCCGACGTCGGAGATCGCCGAGGACGGGGCGGTCAGCGCGATCCTCGCCGGGGAGCGCCGTGCCGCGTTGGTGCAGGCCCTGCGTCAACTGCCGGTACGGGACCGCGAGGTGATCGTCTGCCGATTCTTCCTCGATCTCACCGAGGATGAGACGGTGGCGGCACTGGGCTGGCCCCGGGGCACGGTGAAGTCGCGCACGTCACGGGCACTGGCGAAGCTCCGCGGCCTGCTCGACCGCGAGGAGGCCCGGCATGGGTGACCTCGAACGGGAGCTGCGCGACCTCTCCGCCTGGCTGGAGACACCCGACCCGCCCGACGTGACCGCTCGCGTCCGCGTACGGCTCAGCGGGCCCGCACCCCGGCGGCGCCGGTGGCACGCGCTCGCCGCGGCGGCGCTCGTCGCCCTGCTCGTGGCGGTGTTGCCGCCGACCCGTGCCGCCATCGCCGACGCCGTCGCGGGGCTGCTGCGCTTCGCCGGTGTCAGCATCGCCACCTCGCCCGCGCCGACGCTGCCCAGCGGCAATCCGTCGCCGCTGCCCGGGCAGCGGGCCGTCACCCTGGACGAGGCACAGCGGGCGGTGCGGTTCCCGATTCGCCTACCGGCGAAGCTGGGCCCGCCCGAGCAGGTGCTGGTCGCCGACCCCGACCCCATGGGCGCCTGTCGGGTGGCGACGCTGCTCTACGACGGGGGCGCGCTGCGCGTCGACGCGTTCGATGGTCGTCTCAACCTGGCCTTCCACAAGGAGGCCACCCCACCAGGAGTGGCCTGGGTCCAGGTCAACGGCGACTTCGCCGTCTGGGTCGACGGCCCACACGTGCTGTCGTACGTGGACCGTGCCGGTCAGGTCCGCACAGAGACCGCCCGGCTGGCCGCCTCGACCCTGATCTGGCAGGACGCCGACGTGAGTTACCGGCTTGAGGGCGACCTCAGCAGGGCAGAGGCCATCGAGATCGCCCGCTCACTGCGCTAGGAACCTGGCGAGCCCGGCCGGTGTCATGACAATGCGACGAGTCCTCGACGCGTACCGGGAGGGGCGAGATGGGTTCATGGGGCAGGTTGGTGCTGGCGTCAACGGTGGTCCTGCTGGCGGGGTGCACCACGACCACGACAAGCGGCGGGTCGCCCGCGCCGGACGGCGGCGAATCGGCCACGTCGGCCGGCACTGCAGCCACCACGGCGAGCGCCACCACGGGCTGCGGTTCGCGGGTCGAGACGGGGTCCCTGCCGGACTGGGCGGACGCCGGGTTCAGCGGGGACGCACGGATTCCGCACGTCTTCAGCGCGAAGGGTGACATCGTGGCGGCGTTGTTCGCGCATCCGCTACGGCAGGACCGGAAGGACGGCTCGAACAACAAGATCCTATGGGTTGCCCGCGCCTCCACGACCTCGCCCGACCCGACGTCGCCGGCAACCCTGGTGATCACCGCGACGCTGGACGGCACCGACACCACGGTGACCCGGGAGGTCGACGGCGGTCCCGGTCCGTCGATCATCGACATGCCCCGGGCCGGTTGCTGGCACCTCGACCTCCGCTGGTCCGGGCACACCGACACGATGGACCTGGTCTACGCCCCATGAGCCGCTCTGGCGCCATTCGTCCGGAGCCGTCGGAGCGACCGTTGTGCTGGACCGCCTAGGCTGCCTGGCGTGCTGGAGGACCCGCGAGCGGCGGCGGCCCGTAACAACGCCGAATGGTGTGACATCGTCTGCGGCAGCCAGGGGCTGGCCGGCCGTACCGACGCCGAGGCCTGGTCGGTCCCCCGCCGCTCCCCACCGTGGTATCCGGACGCGGTCACCCTACGGCCGGGCGTCGCCGCCGAGGCCCTCCTGGCCCGGATCGACGCGGGACCCGGTGCGTCGGTGAAGGACAGCTTCGCCGACCTCGACCTGTCCGGGTACGGGTTCCGAGTGCTCTTCGACGCGCAGTGGATCCACCGGCCACCGGCGGAGCCACCGGTCGACGCACCGCTCACCCCGGTCACCACACCCGACGAGCTGACGGCCTGGGCGGCGGCACACGGCGGCGGGGAACTGTTCCGCCCAGCGCTCCTGGCCGACCCGCGGGTACGGGTGCTCGCTCGCCACGACGAACGAGGCGTGATCACCGGCGGCGCGGTGCTCAGCGGCGACGGCAGATAAGGCGTCTCCAACCTGTTCACCCACACCACCAACCCCCGCGACGTCTGGCTGGCGGTGTGCGCCACCCGGCCCGAGGCACACCTGGTCGGCTACGAATCGGCCCCGGACCTGACCCCAGCCCTGGAAGCAGGCTTCACCACCACCGGCCCCCTCCGAGTCTGGCTCAACAACTAACAGGTTCCACCCCGCCTTTCTCGCGTCGATCATGAAGTTGTTGTCACGACACGCGGTGGTCAGTGGCGATAACTTCATGATCAACGGGGAAAAGGTGCGGGGGCAGCGGGCGAGGGGCGGGGACGAGGGCGGGGGGGGGGGTTAGGCGAGGGCGGTCAGGTCTTGGGGGGTTAGGTGCAGGGCGCCGGCCGCGATGTTCTGCGCCAGGTGTGTCGGGTCTCCGGTGCCGGGGATGGCCAGCACGTGTGGGCCCTGGTGCAGTGTCCACGCCAGGCGTACCTGATGCGGGGTGACGCCGTGGGCGCGGGCGACCGCCTCGACGGCCTCGCCCTGCGCGGCGCTCGCGCCCGCCTCCCGGCCGGTGCCGGCGAGCGCGAAGAACGGCACGTACGCGATGCCCCGTTCGCCGCAGACCCGGACGAAGTCGTCCTGCTCCCGGTAAGCGTCCACGCCGTAGTTGTTCTGCACGCAGACCACCGGCGCGATGCCCGCCACCTCGTCCACCTGCTCGGGCCGGGCATTGGAGAGCCCGAGGTGCCGGATCAACCCGGCGGCGCGCAGGTCCGCGAGGGCGCCGAACCGCTCGACCAGCGGCACCGCCCCCGGTCCCCGGCCGAGGCGCAGGTTGACCACGTCGAGTTGATCGCGGCCGAGCCGACGCAGGTTCTCCTCCACCTGAGCGCGCAACTGCGCCGGGGTGAGCGCCTCGGTGAAGCCGGCCACCGGGTCGTACCCGAAGCCGACCTTGGTGGCGATCACCAGATCCTCCGGGTACGGGGCGAGCGCGGCGCGGATCAGCTCGGTGGCGTAGCGGGCCGGGCCGGTGCCGACCCGCAGGGTTCCGCCGGGCGAGACGTAGAACGCGGCCGTGTCGATGTGGTTGACGCCCAGCTCCACGACACGGCGCAGCAAGGCGACGGCCCGGTCGCGGTCGGGGTTCGCGGTGATCCGCATGGAGCCGAAACCCATCCGGCGCACGGTGCGGTCGCCCAGGGTCCAGGTACCCGCCGCGGCGGCGGTGATCTCGTCGATTGGCATCAGGCGACCGTAGTCAGCGCGGGTGCACGGCACAGTCAGCCGCGCACCCGATACCGCTCGGCGGCGGTCTGGGTTAGTTTTTGTGTGCTGACGGAGACGGTTCTGCGGCGTGCTGCTGACGCAGCACCGGCACCAGCAGCAGGGTCGGTAGCAGCAGCAGCGGCACCACCAGCAGCGCGCGCAGGGTGCCGACGTCGTCGCCGAGCAGCCCCAGCAACGGCGGCCCACCCAGGAACGCGGTGTAGCCGATCACCGCCACCACGCTCACCCGCACCGGCGCGTGGGCCTCCTCGTCTGCCGCCGCGCTCATCCCGACCGGGAAGCCCAGCGACGCACCGAGGCCCCACAGCGCGACGCCGACGATGGCCAGCGGTCCGGAGCCGGCCAGTACGGCCAGGCTGGCGCCGACCACGGCGAGCCCGATGGTGCTGCTGAGCACCGGCACCCGACCCCACCGGTCCAGCGCGACCGTGCCCGCGGTGCGCCCGACGGTCATGCCCACGACGAAGACAGCGAAGACCGCCGCGCCGGCCGCCTCGCTCAGGTCCCGGCCGTCCACGAACGCGACGGCCAGCCAGTCGTTGGCGGCGCCCTCGGTGAACGCCGCCACCAGCACGAACAGCCCGATCAGCAGGGTGCGCGGCTCCCGCCAGGCGGCGAGCTGCGCCCGGCGACGGGCAGCCGGGGTGGCGTCCGCCGGGTCGCCGGTGTGATCGCTTCCCACGGGCAGGAACGTCCGGGCGGCGAGCACCGTGCCGGTCATCACGACCACCGCCACCGCGACGAGATGCGCGCCGACCGGCACGTCGAACCGGGCCGCCCCGGCGCCGAGCACCGCTCCGGCCACCGAACCGAGGCTCCACCCCGCGTGGAAACGGGGCATGATCGTACGACCCAGCAGCCGCTCCACCGCCGCGCCCTCGACGTTCATCGCCACGTCACAGGCGCCGGAGCCGTAGCCGAGGACGGCCAACCCCACGGCGACGACGGCGAACGACCCGGTCATCGTGGCGCCCAGCCCCGCCACGGTCAGGCCGACCGCGACCAGCACGGTGGCCAGGGTGACGGTGCGGGCCGCGCCGAGTCGCTGGGCGAGCAGGCCGGAGGTGGGCATGGCGAGCAGCGCGCCGACGCTCATCGCCAGCAGGAGCAACCCGAGCCGGCCGGCGGAGAGGTCCAACGCCTCGCGGACGGCCGGCACCCGGGAGAACCAACTGCCGACGGCCAGCCCGTTGAGGGTGAAGGTGACAGCGACGCCGTTGCGGGCGAGCCGCACAGCCCGTGAAGGCGGCGGTGCGGTGTCCGGGGCTACGGGTCGGCTGGTGGGGGCGCTCACGGGGTCAGGTCCTCTTCCTCGGGGTGATCTCCTCGCACGATCGCACACCTGAGAGCGTTACCACCACAACCGGCAGCGCCCCTTACCGCTCACGGGCTGGCAAGGGCATGATGTGAGCAGGCGTTTGTCCGACCGGATGGGCCGCCGCAGGAGGCAACGATGACGGCAGCGGCACACCGACCGGCCACTCTCGAGGACGTCGCGCGGGTCGCCGGGGTGTCCCGGTCCACCGCGTCGCGGGTGATCGCCGGCACCGGGTTCGCCTCGCCGGCAGCCCGGGAACTGGTCACGGCAGCCGTCGACCAGCTCGCCTACGTGCCCAACCCGGCCGCCCGGGCGCTGGTCCGCGGCGGCGGAGGCGTACGACTTGTCGTGGCCGTTCTGGGGACCAGCGCGGCGGTGCTGGACGACCCGTACGTCCACCGGGTGGTCGGCTCGGCCGCCCGGGTGTGCACGCCCGCCGGTGTCGGGGTGGCGCTGCACTGGCTGCCGCTCGGCGACCCCCGCGGTCTCGAACAGCTCGCCGGGGACCGCACCGTGTGCGGGGTTCTTCTGGTCAACACCACCGAGGACCTGCTGGAGGCGGTGCCACGGTCGCTACGCGGCCGGGTGGTCTCGATCGGCGTCGGCTCGAGGACTGTGCCATCGTTCGACGTCGACAACGCCGCCGGCTCCGACGCGGTGCTGCGTCACCTGTACGCCACGGGTCGCCGCCGGATCGCCATGGTCACCGGCCCGCGGTGGCTGCCGTGCGCGCAACGCCCCGTGGAGACGTACCGCCGACTCATGCGCCAGGCCGGCCTGCCCGAGCGGGTGCTGGCCGGGGACTTCACGGCGGCGCGCGGCCGGGCGGCGGCCGGCGAGGCACTGCGCAGCTGGCCGGACGTCGACGCGATCTACGCGATCAGCGACGACACCGCGCTCGGGGTGATCGCGGGCCTGCGTGACGCCGGCGTGCGGGTGCCGGGCGATGTCGCGGTGGCCGGCTTCGACGACATCCCGCTGGCCGAGATGACCACCCCGGCGCTGACCACGGCGAGCCACCCGGTGGGGCGGATCGCCGTCGCCGCGGCCACCGCCCTGCTGGACGGACGTCCGACCGCTCGGGTGACCCTCTTTCCGTCCGCCCTGGTGGCCCGGGCCAGCGCCTGAGGTCGCCGCCGCTTAACTCGTGGCGGGACGGGTAACCGCGTCGGACGTTGCGTCGACCGCGAGGAGTGGTGACCCGTGTCCGACTCCGCGCCGCCGCACCGGGACCCGGCGCAGGGTCCTCGGCACGGCCGGTTGGCCACACGACCCCACCCGCCGGTGACGCCGGGTCCCACCGGGCTCGTGCCGATGACCGGCCCCGACGGTGGCCGGGTGGCTCTGGCGTACGTCCCGGAGCCGGCAGCCGACGCTTCGCCGTACCGGTTGGTGCTGCTCCTGCACGGTGCGGGCGGCTCGGCGCGGCAAGGGCTGGACCTGCTGCTGCCCGTCGCGGACGCACATCACCTGCTGCTGGTCGCTCCGCAGTCGTCGGCGGCCAGTTGGGATCTGATCGCCGGCGGCTTCGGGGCGGACGTCGGGCGCATCGACGGGCTGCTGGCGACCGTCTTCGACGGCTACCCGGTGTACGACGTGACGCTCGGCGGCTTCTCCGACGGCGCCTCGTACGCGCTGTCGCTGGGCCTGGCCAACGGCGACCTGATCGATGCGGTGGTGGCCTTCTCCCCTGGTTTCGCCGCGCCACCGGTCACCGACGGCCGTCCACGGATCTTCGTGTCGCACGGTGTGGACGACCGGGTGCTGCCCATCGACGTGTGCAGCCGCCGACTCGTCCCCCACCTGCACGACCTCGGCTACGACGTCAGCTACGAGGAGTTCCACGGCGGCCACGACGTCCCCACCCCGATCCGCGATGCCGCCACCACCTGGCTCACCACCCCACCCTGACCCGGTCCAGCCCCCACCCCCGCCCCGCCCCCGTCCCCATCCCCATCCCCGTCCCCGTCCCCGTCCCCGTCCCCGTCCCCGTCGATCATGGAGTTGTGGTGGGCGATTGACGGCCTTACGCGGCTTATGCGAGGCACCACAAGTCCATGATCGACGGCGGCGGGGCGGGGCAGGGGCGGGGCGGGGCGGGGGCGCGGGGAGGCGGGGCCTGGTCAGCGGCCAGGGCAGGCGCTGGGAGAGCCTCGCGTGGTCTTGGTCAGACGGCGGGGAGGCCCAGGGCTTCGTCGACGCGGGCGAGGACGGCGACGTCGTCCTCGGGGTTGACGCCACGCAGCAGGTCGATTGCCGTAGCCCGGACCTGACCGATGATCATGGCTAGTGGGAGGGTCTGCGTCGAGCCGAAGAGCTGCCCGGCGGTGTGCACGGCGGCCAGCGCCGATTCGTCGGCCCGGGTGGCGTGCTGGTCGGCGGTCTCGTCCTGCCCGTCCAGGTCGGCGGCGAGGGCGGCACCGGCCTGGCGGACCGCCTCGGCCAGCGACCGCAGGGCGGCGCCCAGTTCGGGCGGGGCCGGGGTGCGCAGCCGGCTGAGTGTCACACCGGCTCGGGCCAGCACCCGCACGTTGCGGACCGCGTAGTCGATCTGCCGGATCGACTCGTCCACCGACCTCAGCCGACCGATGTGCCGGCGCCGCCGTACGTTGAGCCGCAGCGCCTCACCGGCGGCCAGCACCCCGTCGCGCAGCCCGTCCACCCGGGCGTCCATCCCCCGGGCCTGCGTCAGCGCGGCGACCGCGGCGGCCTCGTCGCGGTGGTCCAGCGCGTCGGCGACCCCGCCCAGCAGCCCGGCCAACTCGTCGAAGGTCCGCCGTACCTCGGCGACAAGCGGTGCCAGCGGGCGTCGGGCGTCGACCAGCAGGCTGGCCGCGAGTGCTACCGCGCCACCGATGAGCGCGTCGACGAAGCGGAACGGCACCAACGACCCGTCCGGCGGTGCGACCACCACCAGGTAGAGCGCGGAGACCGCGGCCTGCACCAGCGTCACGCCGGTGGCGCCGAAGGCCACCGCGAGCAGGACGGTGAGCAGGATGACGGTGAAGACCGTCCAGGTGCTGCCCGGGCCGAGCGCCTGCACCACCAGGTCCGCGACGAGCACCCCGGCGGCGACCCCGAGGACGACCTCGACGGCCCGGCGGATGCGTTGGCCCCGGGCCTGACCGAGAACGATCAGTGCTGCGGCCGGCGCGAAGAAGGGCTGCGGGTGCCCGAGCAACCGGGTGGCCAGCAGCCAGGCCACGGTCGCGGCGACGGTCGCCTCCAGCACCGGCCGCCAGCCGTGTCGAAGCCGCCCACCGGCCGTCCGCAGGCCGCTGAACCGCCTCATCGCCACCCACCCTCCAACGCGCTGGCCGGTCTACCGCAACCCGGCCCGGCACCACGCCGCCAACCCACGGCACCCGAGGCGATCGTCTCCGATCACGCGACGGACCTGCTCACCGGGGGGCTGCTCCGCGCCCCGCCCGGCGTGCCAGCGACACGATCGCCAACCGGGCATGGCCCGCTACGCGGACTGGCGACCTCCGGCGGGTTGAGCCGACCCCGTGGGCGTCCGGCCGGTGACCGCCGCGGCGTACTCGGGTGAGGCGAGGAACTCGGTCAGCACCTCGACGGTGCCCGGAGTCCAGGCGCGGCCGTCGAGCACTTCGTCGCCGGCCACGAAGACCATCGCCGCGCCCTCACCGAGGACGACGTCCTCCTGCCGTGCCCGGGTGAGACCGAGGAAGTAGTGCTTCACCCGATCCAGTTCGGGCAGCGGTTGCACGGCGATCGGGTGCAGCGGCCCGTCAGCGTGCAGGCCGGTCTCCTCCCACAGCTCCCGCTCGGCGGTCTGCTCCGGCGTCTCCCCCGGCTCGCCGTGGCCGCCGGGCAGCCCCCAGACGTTCGGGTGGTGCGTCGCGTTGCCGTCGCGCAGTTGCAGCAGCAGTTGCCCGTCGGGATCCACCAGCATTACGCACGCGATCACGTTCATCCGATCACCCTACGGCCGACGAGGAACCGTCGTCGGCCCAAAACTCCAGAATAGCCATTCGGGCCTTCTTCGGGCTCATTCAAAGATGACAGTCCGTCGGTACAATCGGCGACTGCGTTGTGACCGATCGCTGACTGCTCATGGTGAAAGCGATCACACACACTGAGCCCATGAACAGGAGAGTCAACCGCGGTAAGGCACTCCGCGTCGCGGTGTGTCTTCTCCTTCTCGCCGCGCTGAGCGGCTGCATGCAACTCAACATGGGTCTCACCGTCAACGCCGATGACACGGTCGACGGGCAGTTGCTGCTGACGGCCCAGAAGTCCCTGCTGAGCTCGCGGAACAAGAACATCCCGGCGGCCTTCGCGGAGCTGCGGCAGAACATTCCCGCCCTGCCGGCAGGCGAAGAGACCGGCTACCAGGACGACAAACTCTTCGGCACCCAGATCGCTTACCGTAAGGCGCCGCTGGCAGGTTTCGACACGGAGAGCGTGAAACTGGTCCGGGACGGCGATCTGTATCGCTTCACGTTGCCGCTCGATCCGTCGAAATACGGCGGAAAGGTGGCGCAGCAGAATCCGCAGCAGCAGCAGGCATTCCTCAAGTTGATGTCGTTTGAGATCTCGGTGACGTTTCCCGGCCGAGTGATCGACAGCAATGGCACAGTCAACGGCCGGTCGGTCAGCTGGAAGGTGGACTCCAACCAGGACAAGCCGACCGAGCTGCGTGCCGTGGCCGAGGCGCCACCTCGACCGTCCGCCTCGCCGGCCGCCGCCGGCGACGGAGGCGGGTTCCCCTGGCTGCTCATCGTCGGCGGAGCGCTCCTCCTGCTGCTGCTCGCCGCGGTGGTCGTACTCCTGTTGCGCCGCCGTCACCCCGCGGCGCCGGCTGCGCCGGGACCGACCGCGCCGGGCCCGCCCGCCGGCGCCCCGGGGCCCGGCTGATCCACCTGGTGGCCGGCTCAGCCGGCCACGCCCGGCCCCGGCCGCCCCCGAGACGACGGCGACCGGCCCCGGTGCTCCCCGCCCGGAGCACCGGACCTCACCACCACCACATCCCGGTCGCACCATCGCAGAAAAGGGGGATCGCCGTGAACGATCTCTTCACCTGGGCAGCCCTGGGGAGCATCGCCGGCGCGAGCGCCGCCACCCTGCTGGCCACCAACGTCATCGGCGGGCTGATCGGCCCGAGCGGCGACAAGCTCCGCAAGTGGATCGCCATCGCCATCGCGCTCCTGCTGTCCTACGTGACAGCGGCGTTCGCCGACGACGCCGGCGGCGAGAAATGGGTCATCGCGTTCTTCAACGCGCTGGTCATCTTCTCCGCCGCGCTCGGCGTCAACCAGTTCCCGCCCGGCAACCGGCAGGCGACCCAACCGTCGCCGACGCAGGTCGCGCAGGGTCGTGAGCCCCGAGTCTTCCGTTCCTGGGTCTGAGGGGTGACGTCATGGTCTTCGGAATCATCAGCGCGGCGGTCCAGGTCGGCTTCGGCGCCCTGTTCGGCTTCCTCGCCGGCGGCCCGATCGGGCTGCTGATCGGCGCCGTCGTGGGCCTGCTGGTCGGCGCGGTCTTCGGCTGGTCGGTGGCCTCCGCCGGGGTGTACGCGGCGGACGCCCGCGGCATCTTCCTCTTCGTCGTCGACCACACCTGGAGCCTGCTCAACACGGTCGTCGGCGCCATCTACCTGGCCGTGCACCTGATCTTCGGGCACTCGCTGGACCGGCCCACCTCGTCCGGCAGCGGCCGGGTCAGCGTGGTCGAGGGGGTCTCGCCCCGCTACGCCACCACCATCGGCACGGTCTGCGCGGGCTCCAGCTCGGGCATCCAGCGGCACGAGGACGTGCACATCTTCCAGGGTCGTCTGCTCGGCCCGCTCTACATCCCGCTGGTGCTGGCCAACTATGTCCTGTTCACCATCGCCCCGGTGTGGCTGCTCTACCACGACCACACCAACGCCCCGATCAACCGGTTCACCCGGTACTTCGAGATCGGCGTCTACCCGCACGTGTGGAACGAGGCCATCGCGTACCGGATCCAGGGGACGCCGCCGCGATGACCACTGACGGGCGCGGACCGATCGAGACGGCCACCGCCGAGCTGGCCGCCTGGCTGACCAGCGCGGCGGGGGAACCCGTCCCGATCGGCCCGCCCCGCGCCGACGGCGACGCCGCCGGGCTCACCCTCTGGCCGATGGAGCTGCGCCCGGCCCGGCAGACCCGCTCCAGCGGCGCGGTCCGCGAACCGTACCGGTTCACGGTCCGCTATCTCCTCTGCGTCACCGGGCCGGCCGGGTTGCCCCGGCTGGACCGGGTGCTCACCGCCGCGACCAGCGACGGCAGCTACCCGGTCGTCCTGGAGGCGGGCGACCCACCACTCTGGACGGCGTTCGGCGCGACTCCCCGCCCGGCGCTGCTGATCGACGTACCCGCGCAGGTGGACCACCCGACCCCGGCCGCTCCGCCGGTGCTGCAACCGCTGCGGCTGCGGCAACTCGAGGTGCGCACCCTCAACGGCCGCGTCGTCGGTCCCGAGGACCAACCACTGGCGGCGATGCGGGTCGAACTTCCCGGCACCGGGTCCGCCACCCGCACCGACCCCGACGGCCGGTTCCTGATCGTCGGCGTCCCGCACGACCCCGAGCACCCGAGCCCGATCCGGCTCCGGCTGACCGGGCGCGGGCTCATCCTCACCGCCGACGTCGATCCCGCCGAACCCGACATCGTCATCGTCTGCGCGCCACCGACCCACTGACGCCCACCCGCACTGGAGGACCGATGCCCAGCTACTTCTCCCCCGGCATCTATGTCGAGGAGGTCCCCAGCGGCGCCCGACCGATCGGCCCGGCGAGTACCAGCATCGCCGCCTTCGTCGGCGTCGCCCCGGACCGCTCTGCCCAACTGGGCAGGGCGGTGCCGGTCAACAACTGGACGGAGTTCCTGCGGCTCTTCGCCGGCGGGGAGCGGGTGGAGAGCACCCCGTTGGCCCGGGCGGTCTTCGGCTTCCTGGACAACGGGGGCGCCCGCTGCTGGATCGTCAACGTCGGCGAGGGTGGCGCGATCACCGGCACCGGACAGCGGCGCGGCGGCCTGCAACTGCTGGAGGCCGTCGACGAGATCTCCATCATCGCCGCGCCCGGCTTCCACGACGTGGTGTCACACGAGGCTCTGCTCAGCATGGCCGAGCGCACCCGCACCATGGTCGCGATCTGCGACCCGGCACCGGACATCGACGACATCTCCGCGTTGACCCGGGTCGCCACGCCGTCCTCCGGCAAACCCCCCAAGCCCGCCGAGGGTACGGGCGGCGGTGCGGCCGGCGCTCCTGCCGGCTCGGGCGGCGGCTCGGCCGGGCCTGGCGGCTCGGGCGGACACGAGGGAGCGGCGTACCGGCCCCGGCAGTCCGAGTTCGGCGCCTTCTACTACCCGTGGCTGCGGGTCCGCGACCCGATCAGCGGCGAATTGGAACTCACCCCGCCGAGCGGGCACCTGGCCGGCATCTGGGCCCGCACCGACGCCCTGCGCGGGGTCCACAAGGCACCGGCCAACGAACCCGTGCGCGGTGCCGTCGATCTGGGCTACCTGGTCACCCGACCCGAACACGACGTGCTCAACCCCAAAGGCGTCAACGTGATCCGCTACTTCGCCGGCGAGGGCATCCGGGTCTGGGGTGCCCGTACGCTCGCCGCCGAGGCCAGCGAGTGGCGCTACCTCAACGTACGGCGACTCAGCATCGCCATCGAACAGGCCATCGCCAACGGCACCCGGTGGATGGTGTTCGAGCCCAACGACTTCACCCTCTGGCGCTCGATCCGGCGTGACATCGGGGCGTTCCTCACCCGGGTGTGGCGGGACGGCGCGCTGCTCGGGCGCAGCCCCGAGGAGGCGTTCTTCGTCAAGTGCGACGAGGAGACCAACCCGCCGGACGTCCGCGACGCGGGCATGGTGATCGCCCACATCGGCATCGCTGTCGTGAAGCCCGCCGAATTCGTGGTGTTCAAGCTGAGCCAGTGGGCCGGCGGCACCGAGACCGAGACGATCGGAGGCTGACATGCCCACCACAGCCACCCCACAGCCCGGCGCCCCGGTCGACCCGTACCGGGCGTACAACTTCCGGTTGCTCATCAACGGCGTCACCAACGGCCACTTCACCGAGATGACCGGGCTGGAGGTGAACATCCCCGGGCAGGCGTACCGGGAGCACGGCCTCGGCCGGATGCGGATGGTGCCCGGGCAGGCCGAGTACGAGCCTGTGACGCTGCACTTCGGCCTCACCGCCTCCCGCGAGCTGTGGGACTGGGTGAACGCCACCGCGCAGGGCACCCTCAACCGTCGCAACGTCTCGGTGGTGCTGCTCGACTCGGTCGGGACCGCCGAGGTGCTCCGGTGGAACCTGATCGACGCCTGGCCCACCCGGTGGCGCGGCGCGCACCTCAACACCCTCAGCCACGAGATCGCCATCGCCTCGTTGACCCTGCGCTACGAGGGCCTGGAGCTGGAGACCGGCGGTGCCACCGCGCCGACACCCGCGTAGCTGGCTGGCCGGCCGGTTGCGCTCGGCCGCCGGGGCCGTACAGCGCCTCGCCGGGCGGGTCGAGCCAGCCGGGCAACTCCCGCCGTCGGAGGCGCCCACGGCAGCACCCCGCCGCTTCGGGGAGCCCCCGCAGCACTGGCTGGACCTGGTCACCGCCCACGCGCCCGGCCTGCTGCACGACCTGGACCTCGACAGGTCCCCGGTCGGCTCGGACGACGCGAGCGTCCACGACGACCGGCCGGGCGGATCCGCCTCGATCGGTCCGGAGGGAGTGGATGCTGCGGGCCCAGCCACGGACCCCGCGTTCGACGGCACCGCCCGCGCGGACGGCACTGGCGCGGCCGGCGGGAGCGGTCCTGGTGCGAGCCGGGTCGGAGGGGCGGACGGGTCGCGCTCACCGGGCGCGACCGGGAGGCCGGGCCGCAGGTCACGGGCCGCTGACGGAGCCGACGGCACGAAGATCAGCAACGCCGGCCCGTTCGGCACGGGTGCGGCGTCACCGCCCGAAGCCGACCCACCGACCGGGCCGGACGCGACGACCGGGTCGGCGAGATCGGCACGGTCGGCGGGATCGGACGCGGCGGCGGGACCGGACGGATCGGTGCGACGGGGTACGGGGGACGACACCTCGGCCGTGGGCGGCGACGGGCCGCCCCGGGCAGGCGAACCGCCTCAGACAGTCCGCCCGCTGATCCGCCCCGCGAACCCGGACCCGCTCGACGCACCCACCAACCACCTCCTGCATCGCACCGACAACCTCGAACCCACCCGGATCACGCGGCGCGCGACCCGCGCACCCCGCAGCGGCCCTCCGGCCAGCACCGGTGCCGACGGGCTCTCGACTGATCGCGACGGACTCCGGGGCGGATCGGCGGACGGCCACACCTGGAGCAGGGACGGCCGGCCCGGGGCCACGGGCGACCGCCGCGCGGGTGAACCGGGCCGGGCGCGGACGTCGCGGCTGGGCGGGGCGACGGGTGCGGCACCGGATGGACGACACCTGGACGGGCCGAGCCTGGGCCGGGTTGCATCGGGGGCCGGCTCGGCTGGTGCGACGGTGGCAGCCGGGGGCACGACGATGAATCCACGCGGTGACCTGGCCAGCGCCACGGGCGGCGGACCCTGGCCGGCCCTGCCCGACGAATCGGCGCGGGTCGGGCAACCGGCCAAACATCCGGCCGGACATCCGGCCGGACCGCGAGTCACCGAGGCAGGCACGATCAGCGGGACCTGGGCCGATGAACGGCGGTCGGCGAGCACCCGGCCGTGGTCGTCCGTGATCGAGGCGAGGGTCACCGACCCGTGGCCGGCCCTGCCGGACGACGCGACGCTGTGGACCGTGCCGGGTGACGCGCTGGACGCTGTCCAGCTGAGCCGGCTGGATCGGGAACAGGCGGGCGACTGATGGAACGCGTCGCCTTCCTCATCGACTCCTCCGGCGAGCGGGTGGACTGTCTGCTCAACCCGGAGACCGTGCAGGTGACCCGGCTCGCCGGCGTACGCCAGCGGGGTGCCGCCGGCGGACAGCTCACCGGGTCCGGGCTGGCCGACGACCCGCTGGTCTTCACCGGCGGGGGCCGGACCGAGCTGGTGCTCGACCTGCTCTTCGACGTCGACTTCGTGGAGGCACAGGTCCGTCCGGCCGACGTACGGGTGCTCACCCGTCCCCTGTGGATGCTGGCGGAGAACTCCACCGCCGAGCATGGTTGGTTACGACCGCCGCTGGTCCGGTTGGTCTGGGGCAAGACCTGGAACGTGCCCGGCGTGATCATCGCGGTGGCGGAGCGGTTCGACGCGTTCACCGGCACCGGGTCGCCCCGACGTTCCTGGCTGCGGCTGAAGCTGGTCCGGGCTGCCGAGACGGCCGATCAGGCCGAGGCCGGCTTCGCCGAGGAGCTGGCCGCGGCGAGCACCCCGACCGCCGCACCGGGCAGCGCGGTGATCGCCGCCGGCGACGGCGCGGCAGAGCCGGGTCGTTCCGGTGTGCGCTTCGACCTGCTCGCCAACGACGCGCTCGGCTCGCCGCTGCGCTGGCGCCTGCTGGCCGAACACAACCGGATCACCGATCCCCTCGCCGTGCCGGCCGGGACCACCCTGGCCGTCCCACCACCCGGTGCCCCGGGCGGCGGTGGGTCGACAGTGGCGGGTGCGGTGGCCGGAGTCGCGCGGGCGGTGGCCGGCGCGGTAGGTGCCGGCGCATCGTTCGTGGGCGCCTCCATCGCCACCGCGCCCGCCGCCTGGGGCGCGTCGACCGGAGCGTCGACCGGGCCCGCACCGACCAGCACCAACCCAGGCCCCGGGGGTACGCCGTGACAAGCGTCGCGCCCCGAGCGTTGATCGTCCTGCTCGACGGCGCCGAACTGGCCGGTGCGGCCCGTCAACGGGTCCGCTCGCTGCGGGTGGCGGCGCGCCTCGACCAGCCCACACAGGCCGAACTGGTGCTCGCCACCACCGCCGGGGCGGGAGCGTTCGACCCGGCGGTCCGCCCCGGTACGACGCTCGACGTGCGACTCGCCGATCACACCGACGCCCTGTTCAGCGGGGAGGTCACGTGTGTGGAGGTCGAGTACGCCGCCGACGGGGCGGCGGTGCTGCGGCTGCGGGCGTACGACCCGCTGCATCGGCTGCGTAAGCGACAGGGGCTGCGGGTCTTCACCTCGGTGACCGCCGTCGAGCTGGCCCGGGAGCTGTGCGGCGAGGTGGGGCTGGACGTGACGGCGGAGGTCGACGGGCCCCGGCTGGAGCGGCTGCTGCAGCACCGGCACAGCGACCTGGAGCTGCTGCGCGAGGTGGCCGGCCGGGCCGGGCTGCACCTGGCCGCCGACGACGGCGGGGTCCGGCTGATCACGCTCGCCGGCTACGGGGAGCCTGTCCCGCTGGCCCTCGGCGCGAGCGTGCACACCCTGCGGCTGTCCACCAACGCCGACCAGGCCAGCGGTGCCAGCGCGGCGCTGGGCTGGCACCCCCAGCGGGCCGAGGTGATCAGCCAGCAGGCCGACGAGGCGCGCTGCGGACGGCCGGCGGGTGACCGCCCGGACCCGGCTGACGTGGGAGCCGACGGGGTCCGCACCGCCGTCGACCAGCCCGGCCGCAGTGACGACGAGTTGGCGGCGCTGGCCCAGGCGCGACTGGACACCCGCGCGGCGGCGCTGGTCACCGCCGAGGGCGTCGCCGCGGGTGATCCGGCACTACGACCGGGACGACGGGTCGACCTGAGCGGTGTGCCCGACCCGGTCGCCGGGGCGTACGTGCTGACCGAGGTGGTGCACACCGTCGACGGCAACGGGCACCTGACCCGGTTCTCCACGGTGCCACCCGCCGCGCCGCCCAGCGTTTCGAGCGCCGGTGCCGTGGTGACCCTCGGCACCGTCACCGACGTCGCCGACCCGGACGGGCTGGGCCGGGTCCGCCTGACCCTCCCCGCGTACGGGGACCTGGACGCCGGCTGGCTCGCTGTGCTCTGCCCCGGTGCCGGGCGCGGCAAGGGACTGGTGGCACTCCCCGATCCGGACGACACCGTGCTGGTGGTGCTGCCCGGCGGCGAGCCGGCCTCGGGCATCGTGCTCGGTTCGCTGTTCGGTGCCGTCGAGCCGTACGACGCGGGCATCGACGACGGCCGGGCGCGGCGCTGGACGTTGCGCACGGCCGGCGGGCAGTCGATCGTCGTCGACGACGTGCAGCGCAGCCTGCGGCTGGCCACCGAGGGCGGCAGCTTCCTGGAACTGACCCCCGATCTGGCCACGCTGCACGCGGCGTCCGACCTGGTGATCTCGGCGCCCGGCCGGGCCATGGTGGTGCGTGCCCGCAGCGTGGACTTCCTGCACGCCGAGTCGACCGAGGACCCGACGACCGCGGCGCGGCAGGCCCGTTCGCTCGCCCGCGCCCACCACGAAGGAGGCGGCTGATGCGCTGGATCCACCGTGACTCCGTGATCCTCTGCGATCACGACGGCCGGGTCGAGAACCGGCCCTCGCAGCAGTGGGTGACCGTCACCGAAGTGCCCGTGCTGGTGGACGACGACCCGGAGGGACGCAAGATCATCGCCTGCCCGAACTACGGCCCGACCATCAAGCCGTGCACGAAGACGCTGACCGTCCGGGTCGGCTACAGCGACTGGATCCGCGTCGACGGGCACCGGGTGGTGCTGTCGCACCTGGAGGGGTTCACCAACGGCACACCGCCGGGGCTGATCAAGCACACGGTGCGGGACCCGCGACAGCAGTTCCTGGGGGCGGACCGATGAGGGCCTTCCGCTTCGTCGGCGCCGGCTTCGACGCCGGCCGTGCCGGCGGGTTGGCGCTCACCGCGGCCGGCGGCCTGGCGATGACCGAGGGCGACGAGAGCGTACGACAGGCGCTGTTCCTGCTCTTGTCGACAACGCCGGGCGAGCGGCTGATGCGACCCGGGTACGGCTCCCGGCTGCACCGGCTGGTCTTCGCGCCCAACGACGACACCACAGCCGGCCTGGCCATCCACTACGTCCGGCAGGCCATCGCCCGCTGGGAGCCTCGGGTCGAGGTGATCGACGTGGACGCCGGGCCGGACCCGGACGACGCGTGGAGGCTGGTGATCCGGTTGGACTACCGGGTGCGGGCGAGCCTGACGCCCGGGCAGTTGGTCTTCTCCGTGGACCTGCTCGGAGTCGACGAGCCCGCACAGGGAGGACCGTCATGACGCTGCCCGTGCCGCACCTGGACGATCGCGGCTTTCTCGACCTGGTCACCGAGGCCCGGGAACGGATCCGGCAGTCCTGCCCGGCGTGGACCGATCTGTCGGCGCACGACCCCGGCATGGCGCTGGTGGAGGCGTTCGCGCACCTGACCGAGGTGATGATCTACCGGCTGAACCAGTTGCCGGAGAAGGCGTACGTCTCGTTTCTGAACCTGCTCGGGGTCGCCCGACACGCACCCACCGCGGCCTGGGCGGACGTCCAGTTCACCCGCAGCGGCACCGACCGCGCGGCGATTCGGATCCCGGCCGGTCTGCGGGTCGCGGCGGCCCGTGGCGCGGATCCCCGCCCGGTCGTGTTCGTCACCACCGAGCCGACGCTGCTGGCCGCCGGCGAGGCGTCGGTGACGGTACGGATGCACCACTGCGAACCGGTCGAGGCGGAGTTGCTCGGTGTGGGCACCGGCCAACCGGGTCAGGTGCTGCGGGCCGCCCACGCCCCGCTGGCGCACACCGCCGAACCGCTGGACCTGCTGCTCGGCGTGGAGGTGCCGGCCGGCACCGTCGAGTTGGGTGCGGCGGCCCGCGAGCACGACGGCCGCACGTTTGAGATCTGGCGACCGGTGGACAGCTTCGCCGGGCTGGGTCCGCAGGCCAAGGCGTACCTGGTGGACCGCTGCTCGGGCACCGTCACCTTCGCCCCGGCCCTCGACCTGCGACCGCCCGCCGCCGCGACCCACGCCGCACCGGGCGACGCCGCGCCCGAACCGGCCGCGGTGAGCGGCCTGGCGCCGGTGACCGTGGCGGCCGTGCCGCCGGCCGGGCGGCAGATCCGACTCTGGTACCGGGCCGGCGGCGGGCCCACCGGCAACGTGGCGGCGGGCACGCTGACCAGCCTGCGCGACCCACTACCGGGGGTACGCGTCGACAACCCCGCGCCGGCGGCCGGTGGGCGGGAGGTGGAGGCGCTGGAGTCGGTGCTGCTGCGCGGCCCGTACGAGTTCTTCGCCCAGCAGCGGGCGGTCACCGCCCGCGATTTCGAGGTCCTCGCGACCAGCTCAGGCGCGGTGGCGAGGGCACGGGCGTTCACCCGCGCCGCGGTCTACAGCTTCGCGCGGCCGGGCGAGGTCGAGGTGGTGCTGGTGCCGTACGTGCCTCCGGCGGCCCGACCGGGTGGCCGGCTGCCGGTGGCGGTGCTGCGCGAGCACGAGGTGCCCGAGGCGCGGCGCCGGGTGGAGTCCGACCTGGAGGAACGCCGGATGGTCGGTATCCGCTCCCGGGCGACCTGGGCCCGCTTCAAGGCGGTGTCGGTACGGGCCCGGGTGGTGGTCCGCCGCGAGGAGGACGTGGACGCGGTCCGTCGCCGGATCCACGACCGGCTGCACCAGACGTTGAGCCCGCTGCCCACCGCGCTCAACCCGACCGGCTGGCCGTTCGGCGAGCCACTGCGGGCGTCCAACGTCTATCGGCTGCTGGAGCACGCCGAGCCGGGTGTGCGCTACGTCGAGTCGGTCCGCTTCGTGGTCGACGAGGCGCCCGACGCGGAGGTACGCGCCCTCGCCGTCGACCAGTACCAGCCCCGCACCTGGTATGCCGGGCGCGGACCGGTGCTGTTCCGCTCCAGCAACGGCGGCGCGGGTTGGGAGCCGGCCGGCCGCTTCGACGGTGAGACGGTGCTGCGGGTGGCGCCCGCGCCCGCGCCGGTACGACCGGGCATCGTGGCACGCCCCGGCTCGGTGGCCGTGGTGACGCTGCGCGCCTCCGGCGGCTCCCGGGTGCACCTGAGCACCGACCTGGGCGAGACGTGGTCGCTGCTCACCGACCTGGACGCGCGGATCTCCGACGTGGCCTGGTTGGACCGCGACGGCGCGGGCGCGCTGCTGGTGGCCACCGACACGGGCCTGTACGAGGTGTCGCTGCTGCCCGGGGCGGTGCCGTTGCAGATCCTGGTCGACCCGTCCGACGCCGACCGGGGGTTCTACGCGGTGCGTGCGTTCGTCTCGGAACGGGGCGTGCCGGGCGTGGCGGTGGCCGCGCAGGCCAGCTTCGGGGTGTACCTGTCGACCGCTGGCGGGCGACCCGGCAGCTTCACGCATGTCGGCCTCTCCAACGTGGACAACCGGGTGTTGGCGGTGCAGTACGACGGCCCGGCCACCCTGCTGTGGAGCGGCGCGGGTGAGCCGGACCCGAAGAAGCCCGGCCAGGGCTGTCACCGCACCCGGCTGTTCGAGTCCGACGTGAAGTGGCAGTCGATGCAGGCCGGCTGGATCGGTGGCACCTGCCGGGATCTCGCGTTCGCCGGCCAACAGGCGGTGGCGGCCACGCAGAGCGGCGGGGTGCTGCGGCTGGACACCCTGGCCGCTCAGCCGCAGTGGCAGGCGGTGATGGTCAACTGCGGTTTGCCGCTGCGGGACCGGACCCGGTTCGTGCCGGTCGACGCCATTGCCGTGAGCGGGGGCGCGGGCGGCCACGCGACCGGCAGCTCCGGCGCGGCGGAGCGGCTGATCCTGGCCGGCGGCGAACGCGGCGTGCACCGCAGCGCCGACGCCGTCGACTGGATGCCCAGCGCCAACCAGGCCACCGCCGACGTGGTGACCGTCCCGGATACCTGGCTGCTCTGCTCCGGCGAGCACGACATCGAGGTGGTGCGCCAGGATGCGACGCTCGGCGATTGAACGGTTGCTGCCCGCCGCCTATCAGCGGGCCTGCGTGCCGGGCAGCGTGCTCTGGGCGCTGCTGGACGTGATGGAGGGGCTGCACGCCCCGGACGAGGCGATCCTCGCCGAGGTGGACGCCCTGTTCGACCCGTACCGGGCGCCGGACGGGATGGTCGTGCAGTTGACCCGCTGGGTGGCGATGGACCACGTGGTGGCCTCGCCCCGGCCGGACGCCCCGCTGCCGCTGCCGGTGGGCCGGCTGCGCGACCTGGTGGCCAACGCCGCGCTGCTGGCCCGGTGGCGCGGCACCCCGTACGGGATGCGCAGGGCTCTTGAGCTGGCCACCGGGATGCCCGGCTTCGCGATCGACGAACCGGCCGAGCAGCCCTTCCACGTCGTGGTACGGGTGCCGGCCGCCGCCGCCGGCCAGCTCGCCGTGATCACCCGCATCGTCGAGGCGGAGAAACCGGCCTCGACCACCGTCGAGATCGTCCTGGAAGAGGAGTCATCATGACCACCGAGTGGGCGGTCGTCGCCGCCGCCGAGCAGTTCACCCTCGACCCGCGCAACAGCGGCGAGCTGACCTTCACCGTCTCCAACCCGGGCAACGCACCGGACACGGTGGTGTTCGACGTGGCGCCCGGTGACGGCTCTCAGCGGGCGTGGTTCACCGTCGCCGAGCCGCAGCGGGTGGTCCCCGGCCAGGGTTCGGTGTCGTTCCTGGTCAAGCTCGCCGTGCCGGCGGGTACCCCGCCTCGCCGCTACGACATGACCGGGTTCGCGTACTCGGCGAACACCGCGCCGGAGGAGAGTTCCCGCTCCAGCGGGCGGGTCACGTACGAGGTGCGGGCGGTGGCGCCGCCACGGCGTACCCCGTGGCTGTGGATCGCCGCGGCGGCGGCGTTGGTGCTGGTGGTGGTGACCGTGGGGGTGGTGTTGCTGACCCGCGACGGCGAGCCGGCCCCCGGCGAGCCGCGGGTGGTCACCGTCGAGGCGGAGAGCCTGGTGGACGCCGCGGTGGTCGAGTCACCGCAGAGCAGCAAGGCGGCCGTGGGCGCCCAGCCCAACTGCTGCGGGGTGACCTGGTCCGAGAACAAGCAGTTGTTCTTCACGGGGCTGGCGATCGGCGATCAGGTCACCGTGACGGTGCAGATCCCGGCCGACGGCACCTGGCGGTTCGCGACGGTGCGCACCACGGCCCCCGACTACGCCAACACCGTCTTCGCCATCGACGGCAGCCAGATCGGCGGCACGTTCCTCGGCTTCACGCCGACCGTGCAGAAGACGGAGTTCCTGGACGTCGGCACGGTCCAGCTCACCAAGGGCGCGCACCGGGTCACGCTGCTGGTGGTCGGCAAGACGCAGGGCACCAGTTCCTACTTCGCCGGGGTGGACACGTTCCGGTTCACCGAGATCGTGGCGCAGGCCGTGGCGCGATGAGTGGCCGACAGAAGGCGCTGCTGGGGCTGTTCGCCGTCCTACTGGTGGCGTTGTTCGTGGTCGCGGTCGGCGCGGGTCGTGGCGACCGGGGCGATCCGGGTGCCCGGCACGGGTTCGTCGACCGGTTGGGCGCGCTGGGTGGCGAGCGCGCTTCGGTGGACCCGGCCACGGTCAGCGCCGACTGCTTCGAGGAGCCCGGTCAGCTGGTGTTCTCCGGCAGTTGCGTGCTGCGGGTCGCCGACCCGGGCGGGCTGCGCACCCTGGTGCTGCGCAGCCCGGCGCGCTTCACGGTCACCGCGCCGGCACCGGGCGATGCCGACCTGACCATCAGCGACGAGGTCGAGCCGGCGTCGGACGGCACCGGCGCGGTGGCGAAGGTCGCCGTCGACCAGGCCACCGAGGTCGCCGTGCGCTGTCCCGGCCTCGGTGGCTGCACGGTCACCGTCGCCGCGTCCTGAGGCGAGAAGCATCGAGAGGGAGGTGCCGACGTGGGAGACCTGCGCAAGCCGTTCCTGCTGCTGGCCATGCTCGCCATCGTCCTGGCGATCGGCGTGGAGCTGGGTGCCGGGCTGCTGCTCGGCGGCGCCGACGCCGGCGCGGCGCTGGCCGACAGCGCCGGAGCGCTGGACGTGGAGCTCGGCGACGTGGCCGGGGTCAGCGAGCCGTCCGGCCGGGGCACCGGCTACCTGGCGTTGATCGACGCGGTGGCGGTCTGGAGCACCGGGCTGTTCTGCCTGGGCCTGCTGCTGCCCGAACGCGTTCAGGGCCGGGTGCAGGGCGTCGCCAGCCTGATCTTCTCGATCATTTTGATCATCGTCGGGCTGATCGCACTGATCATCGCGTTCGTGGAGCTGATGATCATGGTCTCGCTGTTTCTGGCCGTCCCGTTCGGCACGCTGGCGTACCTGGCCCTGTGGGGGTTCTTCCCGGTCGGCGAGGCGGCGGTGCTGCTCGGGCTGGTGCTGCTGCTCAAGCTGCTCTGGGCCGGGCTGCTGGTGCTCGCCCAGCCGCGCTTCCTGCAGAACAAGGGTCTCGTGCTGCTGATCCTCACCACGCTGCTGTGCACGGTCGTGCTGGAGTTCCTGCACAACCTGGTGCCGGTGATCCTGGTCAGCATCGTCGACGACGTGGCGGCGCTGATCTTCGCGGTGATCGCCATCATCTGGGGGCTGGTGCTGCTGATCGGTTCGATCCCGGCGATCGTCAAGGCCATCCGGGTCACCGCCGCACTGCCCGCCCGTTGACGTTTGCGGTATCGGCAGCGGTCGGCGGGATTGTCTGTGACCCTGACGGCGTGGAGAGGACGCCGGAGCGCGACGCCGTGGAGCTGCGCGTACACGGCATCTCCGGAGTCACCGCGGAACGGATCCTCGACCACCCGATCGTGGTCCGCGTCGCGGGGGACGCGCGCGCGGGCTTCTTCCGGCCCCGGCCGGGGAGCGGCACCGCCGGCGGGGCCACGGCCGGGGTCGCCGTCGAGGCGTACCGCTGGGGTTCGCTGACCGCCGGGACGGCGGTACGGACGGCCTCGATGTTGCTGTTGCTGCCCTTCATGCTGAGCAACCTCGCGATCTGGCTACGACCGCCGGGACGCGACCGGTGGGGGCTGCTCAGCATGCTGTGCCGCCTGCTCGCCGGCACCCTCACGGCCACGTTCGTGCTGGCGATCGTCGGCGTCACCCTGGACCTCGTCGGCTGGCAGTGCGTGCCGTACGCCGGGTGCCGGGCCAGCCGCCCCTACCTGGCCTGGCTCTACGCGCTCCCGTCCGGCCCCCGGCTGGCACTGCTGTCGGTCGTCCCACTGCTGGCACTGCGGGTCGTCTGGGCCATCGGCACCCGGTCGGCGCGGGCCTTCGAGGGGTTCGGTCCTCCATCGGCGCAGCCGCCCGTCGGCGGCCGGACCGAGAACCTCGCCGACGCCGGCTTCTGGCACGACGAGCAGACCATCGGTTGGCTGCGTCAGATCCACGTGGCGCTCGGCATCGGGACGCTGAACGTCGCCCTGCTCGCCGGCGTCTCACCGGGCGGGGTCGGCGCGCCCGGTCAGGTCGCGCTGGTCGGCGTGGCCGTCGGGCTGCTCGTGTTCAACGTGGTCCTGCTCTGCCTACCCGTGCCGGCCGGCCCGGCGGGGGCCCGCCGGTTCCTGCGCCCTCTGTGGGCGGCCACCGTGGGGGTGAGCGCGCTGTGCCTCGGGTCCGCCACGCTCGCGGGCGCGGCGCCGTCCGGCTTGGGCAAACTGCCCGGGTACGAGGGCGCTGCCGCCGGGGTGGTCGCCGCACAGGGTGTCCTGCTCGTGGTGCTCACCGTCGTCACCTACAGCCATCGTCATGCTCGGAGCGAGGACCAACCCTTCCTGCGCGGGCTCGGAACCCCGATCATGGCAGCGGCGGCGGTGAGCGTCGGTGCGGCCTTCACCGCGACCCTGGTCTATCGCGTCGCCGACGCCCTCGACCACGGCGACATCCCCGACCCGATCCGACCCAACCCGCCGATCGTCGGCCCGCTGGAGCCGCCGGTCGCCTACTGGTGGGCCGCGCTCGCCGGGCTCGCCGCGTTGCTGATCGGCACGGCGGTGACCTCTGCGACCCTCCTGATGAGCCGGCGGCGGCGACGCCGGCTGGCAGCGCGCATCATCGAACGGGACTACCCGGATGTGCCGGCGGAGGACGCGGGCCGGCTGGGCCTGGTCCGGGAGACCATCGCCCGGTCCCGGATCACCGAGGAACTCGGGCCGGTGCTGATCGCGTTCCTGGTTATCGCGTCACTCGGACTGGCCACCGTCGCATTCGACGTGATCGGGATCGGTCCCACCCAGCTCGCCGCCCGGCTCGGTCGACACGGTGGCGAATTCGCCGTGCTCGCCGCCTACGTCACCGACGTGGGTGTCTGGGTGATCAGCCTCCTGGTCATCTGCCTCATGGTGCTCGGTTTCCGCTCGTACCGGTCGTCCCAGACCCGGCGGGTGGTGGCGGTGCTGGGGGACCTCGGCACCTTCTGGCCCCGCACGGTCCACCCGTTCGCGCCGCCCTGCTATGCCGCCCGCGCCGTCCCAGAACTGGCGAAACGGATCACCGGACTCACCGCGCGAGGGCCGGTGGTCCTCTCCGGCCACAGCCACGGCTCGGTGCTCGCCGCCGCCACCATCCTGCAACTGCCGCCGTCCGTGCTGGCCAGGGTCTCGCTGTTGACCTACGGCTCACCGCTGCGGCGCACCTACGCCCGGCTCTATCCGGCGTACCTGGGACCGGAGACGCTCTGCGACCTGGGCGGGCGGGTCGGGTGGCGATGGCGCAACCTGTGGCGGGACACCGATCCGATCGGCGGGCCGATCTTTCCCCGCGCCCCGGACGCTGGGCCGCCCTGCGCCGACCCAGCGGCCGGAGACGTCGACATCCGGCTCCGTGATCCCCGCAGCCTGACCATCGACCCGGCGGACACCGTGCCACCTCCGATCGAACGGCACTGGCCGTACCACAGCCAGGCCGCGTACCAGGTGGCGGTCCGTGAGCTGACCGACCGGTCCCGCTGAGTGCACCGCCCGGCCCGTCGGGGCGTACACGCGGGAGTCACGGCGCCGTCCCGACCAGCGCGGCGGCCCGGTCCCGGTCGAGGATTCCGTCGGCCACCACCACCGTGTACCGGCCGTGCCGGCTCTCGCCGGCCGGCACCACGGCAGGGCGGTCGAACGCGAACGCCACGCAGACCCCCGGATACATCCCGGTCCGCACGAACCACCGGTCGCCCCGGCCGAGGCCGGCGAAAACCAGGGTGTACGCCCCGCCGCCCGGCCCGGCTGCGGTCAGCGCGAGCCACGGCGCCGCGCTGCCGTTGACCGTCTCCTCCCCGGCGGCGTCGGCGGTGAACACCGCCGATTCGCCGTCGGCGGCAGCCCGCCAGAAGAACCCGCCGTAGCCGGCCCCGCCCGGGCGGCCGTTGGTGGCCGGGCTTCCCAGGCGCACCTCTCGATCGGCCGGGGCGGTCAGGACGGTATCCAGGTCGAGCCGCCAGGCGCCCGACGCGACCACCGACGCGGCGAGCCACCGCCGCTCGGTCAGCAGCACCTGGCCGGCTCGGTCGCGCCACTGGAGATCGTGCGCGTACCGGCCCGGGGAGCGCTCGACCTCCCCGGTGTGCGCGATGACGCCGTGGTCGTCGCGCCAGGTGTAACCGACGTCGCGGACGTAGGTGCGCCCGCCCCAGAGATTGGTGCCGTTGACGTCCTGCACGGCCAGGGACGCGCCGAGGTGCCACACGTGGTCGGCGGGCAGCTCGTCGGTGACCACCGTCCCGCCGAGGGTGCGCACCGGGTGCAGGTACGGCCGGGGCCCGTGCCGCGCGTCCAACGCCGGGTCGAGCACGTACCGGGCCACCTCAGTCCCGTCGACCGACAGCCGCGCCGGCTCGCCGGCGAGGTCGGCCGCGCGCCCCACGCTCACGGCAACTCCGGGTGGGCAGGGACCGGCCGGCGACGGCCGGCGGCGCGGGCACGGACCGGCCGGCGACGGCTGGCGGCGCGGGCAGAGGCTGGCCGGCGTCCGGCGACACCGTCATGGGCCGGCCGGCGGCGGCTGGCGGCGCGGGCAGGCCGGCCGACGACGGCGTGCAGGGCGGCCACGGTGTATCCGGCGAGGATCGGCACCGCGACCGGGGTGACCAGGACGGCGAGCAGCCCGGCCAGCACCGTCACCCCGGTGAGCGCGGCCCAGCGGGCGGGCGCGTCGAGGCAGGCCCGGGCGGCGGACCGGGCCGCCGCCCGCCACCGCCCGCCCCCGTTGCCGCCCACCTCGACGACGACCAGCCCCGCGTATCCGGTGAGGCCGGCCGCGACAAGTACGGTCACCAGCAGCGCGGGCGAGCCGCCCGGCACCCGGCCGGTGGCCAGCGCCGCCAGGTCGGCGGCGAGCAGCCCGGCCACGGTGAGCGTGAGCAGGCTGACCGGCACGCCGGGCAGCACCGAGCGGCCGAACCGGCGCACGGTGGCCCGCGCCGACGGCCAACTGCCGGTACGCGCCCAGTCGTGCACCGCCGCGCTGGCCGTGCCCGCCGCCGCGGCGGCGGTGAACAGGGCGCCGCCGCCAGCGTCAGCAGGATGCCGAGCAGCGCCAGGTCGGCGGCGTCGCGGGCGACGTCGCGCCAGTCCCGCCGCCCGCCGGTCTCGACGGGCTCACCCCTTGATGCCACTGGTGTTGATCCCCTCGACGAGCATCCGCTGGAACGCGACGAAGAACAGGAAGACCGGCAGCAGCGACAGCACCGACATGGCGAACATCGGTCCGACCGCGCTCTGGCTCGTCGAGTCGATGAACAGGGTCAGCGCGACCGGCACGGTGTAGTCCTCCAGTTGGGACAGGAAGACCAGTTGCCGGAAGAAGTCGTTCCAGGTCCAGATGAACGAGAAGATCGCGGTGGTGACCAGCGCGGGACGGCTCAGCGGCAGGATGATGTGCCGGAAGATGCCGAACGGGCCGGCGCCGTCGATCCGGGCCGCCTCGTCCAGCTCGCGTGGGACGCCCCGCATGAACTGCACCATCAGGAAGACGAAGAACGCCTCGGTGGCCAGGAACTGCGGGATGAGCAGCGGCAGGTACGGCCACTCGCCGCCGACCAGCCCGAGCGTCCGGAACAGGATGTACTGCGGCACGATCAGCACGTGTTGGGGCAGCAGCAGCGTGCCGATCATGACGGCGAACCACATGCCCCGCAGGCGGAACCGCAGCCGGGCGAAGGCGTACGCGGCCAGCAGGCAGGAGAGCCCGTTGCCGACGACGGTGAGCAGACTGACCATCGCGCTGTTGAGGAAGAACCGACCGAAGCTGACGTCGAAGTTGGACCAGCCGGCTGTGTAGTTGCCCGGGGTGAACCGCTCGGGCAGCAGCCCGACGTTGTTGACGATCTCCTCCTGGGACTTCATCGAGGTGCCGATCATCCAGATCAGCGGGTAGAGCACCACGGCGACGATCGCCACCAGGATGAGCAGCCGCAGCACCGACCGACCGCCGGGCCGGCGACGCGTGGTCGGCGCTGCTCCGGTGGGCGCGTCGGCCGTCGGGGTCGCCGTCACCATCACCGGTCCTCACCGTCGGAGTAGTGCACCCAGAACCGCCCGGTGCTGAAGAAGATCGCGGTGATCACCGCGATGGCGAGCAGGAACACCCAGGCCATCGCCGAGGCGTAGCCCATGTTGAGGTCGGTGAAGCCGGTGATGTAGAGGTTCAGCGTGTACATCAGGGTGGAGTCGACCGGGCCGCCGGTGCCGTTGCTGAGCACGAACGCGGCGGTGAAGCCCTGGAAGCCGTTGATCGTCTCCAGCACCAGGTTGAAGAAGATCACCGGGGAGAGCATCGGCAGGGTGACGTTGCGGAACTGGCGGAACCGGCCGGCGCCGTCGACCGAGGCGGCCTCGTACAGCTCGGTGGGCACCTGCTTGAGGCCGGCCAGGAAGATCACCATCGGTGCGCCGAACTGCCAGATGGCCAGCACCATCAGCGTCTCCAGGGCCCAGTCCGGGTCGTTGACCCAGGGCTTGCCCTGAATCCCGAAGAGGCTCAGCAGCGAGTTGAACGCGCCGTCGCGGTTGAACATGTTGACCCAGACGATGGCCAGCGCGACGCTGCCGCCGAGCAGCGACGGCAGGTAGAACAACCCGCGGAACAGCCCGACCCCACGCCAGGCGCGGTTGAGCAGCAGCGCCACGCCGAGCGCCGCGGCCAGCTTCAGCGGCACGGCGATCAGGGCGAAGGTCAGGGTCACCCGCACCGCGTGCCAGTACGACGGGTCGGCGGTGAACATCCGTTCGTAGTTGGCCAACCCCACCCACTCCACCTCGGAGAAGGGGGTGAGGATGTCGTAGTTGGTGAAGCTCAAATAGAGCGACAACAGCATGGGGACCGCCGTGACACCCATCAGGCCGATGAGCCACGGCGACAGGAAGACGTACCCCGCCAGACCTTCGCTGTGCCGGAAGCGTCCGGGCCTACGCCTCTCGGCATGGGCCCGGACGGATCCGGGGCCGCGTCGGGTCGGGTCGGGCGCCGTGGTCAACGCCACGAACAGCTCCTCTCCTCGCCTGGTGGGGCGGTCAGGCGATGGCGGACTTGCACGCTTCGATGAACTGGGCGGCGGCCTGGGCGGGCGTGGCCCGGCCGTACTGCGCGTTCTCGGCGGCCTTGATCAGCTCGGACTTGACCTTGCTGTGCCCCTTGATCGGCACCTGCGGTGACGTGCCGAACTTCTGGGTCAGCTCCGCCTCGACGGCGATGGACTGCTTCATGGCCGGGTCGGTGGCGTCGTCGCTGACCACCCGGCGCAGGTCCAGGTTGGACGGCAGACCGCGGTCGGTGCCGAGCAGTTTGACCACCTCCTGGTCGTTGTTCAGGAAGTTGATCACGTCGACCGCGACGTCCTTGTTCTTGCTGCCCTTGAACACCGACCAGTACATCGAGGCCCGGGCCCACTGCGCGCTCGGGTCACCGGGGTAGGCGACGACACCCAGCTCGTCCTTGGTGTTCTTCTTCAGGTCGGGCATCTGGTTGGCCCAGACCCAGGAGGTCGCCGACTTGCCGGTGACCACCAACTGCTTGGTGATGTCGCTGGAGTTGCCCTCGTGGATGACGTCGGCCGTCGGGGTGGCCTTCCGGTCCCGGGCGCCCTTCCACAGGTCGAACCACGTGGTCACGTCCTCGGCGGTGAAGCCCAGTTCCTTGCCCTTGTAGAGGTCCTTGCCCTGCTGGCGCAGCCAGACCCAGAACGCCTTGTAGTCAGCGCTCGGGTCCTGGGTGCCGGGCACCTTGGTCTTGGCGGTGACCTGCTCGGCCCAGGCGATGTGCTGCTCCCACGACATCCCGGTGGTCGGCTCGGGCAGGTTGTTCTTGGTCAGCAGCGTCTTGTTGTAGACCAGGCCCTGGGTGTTCTCCCCGGCAGCCAGCCCGGCGAGCTTGCCGTCGACCACGCCGTACTGCCAGAGGCTCTCGGGGAACTTGGAGGTGTCCAACTTTCCGGACTTCTGGTACGAGGTGAGGTCGAGCGTGGTGTTGCGGGCCGCGTACTCGGCGAGGTAGTTGTCGTCGATCTGGAAGAGGTCCGGCGGGTTGCCGCCGGCGGTGAGCGTGGCCAGCTTGTCGAAGTAGCCCTGGTTGGCCTGCCAGGTCTTCTCGAAGGTCACGTTCGGGTGCTTCTTGGTGTAGAGGGCCAGCGCGTCCTCGGTCAACTTGGCGCGGGCGTCGCCGCCCCACCAGAAGATGGAGAGCTTGACCGGCGCGTTCGGGTCGGCGGCGCCGTCGTCGTCTCCGCAGGCCGCGGCCCCGAACATCAGCGGCGCGGCGACGGTCACGGCGAGCAGGCCGCGCAGCAGGCGCCGCCGAGGCAGCGCGGTACGGTGGGTGCGCCCGACGGGCGCGTCAGTGGTGGGGGGCGTTGCGGGGTGCATGTGCGCTCACTCCTCGGCATTAGGAGGCGACGGCGTCACCGGTGGCCGCGGTCGGGATGCCCGGGCCCGCAGGGCAATGCGGGTCCGGGCTTTGCGGCGCGGTCAGGGGACGTGCCGGTCGGGCGTACGGGCCCGGGCCGGTCGAGTCGCGGATGACCAGGTCGGTCTGCAGCATTACCTGTGCGGTGGTACGACGAACGCCGAGCGCCGTGCCGGCACCGGACCCCCGCGCACCGCGCGGTGACTCGATGCCCTGTTGCAGCAGCATGTCGACGGCCGTCCGGCCGGCGGCCCCGGTGGGTGTGGCCACCGTCGTCAGTTTGGGGCGGGTGAGCCGGCTCAGGGCGATGTCGTCGACCCCGACGACACTCACCTCCTGCGGCACCCGGACCCCGAGCGCGTCCAGCCCTTCGATGAGGCCGATCGCCATCAGGTCGTTGTAGGCGAGCACGGCCGACGCACCGCTGCGCCGCACCTGCTCGGCGGCGGCCGAGCCGCCGATCTCGGTGGGCGGGTTCGGGCCGAGCACGGTCAACTCCGCGCCGCCAGCTCGGGCGGCCGTGCCGGCGGCTCGGCGCATCTCCCGGTTGGTCCAGGAGCTGCGCGGGCCACCGAGCAGCGCGATGCTGCGGTGACCCAGGCCGACCAGGTGCTCGATAGCCGCCCGGGCACCCTGCCCGACGTCCATCAGCACGCAGGGCAGGCCGGTCACCTGGCGGTTCACCACCACCAGCGGCACCTCGCGGCTGAGCTGCTCGATCAGGCTGTTGCTCATCCGAGGACTGCACAGCAGCACCCCGTCCACCTGTTTGGCCAGCGCGTGGACCAGCTCCTCCTCGACGGTCGGGTCCTCGTTGGTGTCGGCCACGAAGACGTGGTAGTCGCGGTGCCGGGCCTGACTCTCCGCCGCTTTGATCAGCGGCGGGAAGAACGGGTTCGCGATGTCCGCGATGATCAGCCCGATGTTGTGCGTACGACCGGTGATCAGGGCCCGGGCGGCCCGGTTCGGCCGGTAGCCCAGGTCCTCCGCACACGCCAGCACCCGGACCCGGGTCTCCGGGTTGACCAGGTGTGGAGCGGAGAACGTGCGGGACACGGTGGAGATGTGCACACCGGACGCTCGGGCGACGTCCCGGATGGTGACTGGCACGGCGGCCCCTTCGTCCGATGTGGCGGCGGTCACGTGGGTGTGGCCCATTAATGCAAACGGTTGCTCCAGTGTCAACGGTGAATGGTTACGGCTTCGTTGCGTCCACGCTCCCCTTGGTGATCTGCTGCCCCGCAAACACTGACATTTACCACCGATTGTGGTGTCGTCGTTGACGCGATCGGATCGATCGTGATTACTTCACTGCAAACCTTTGCAGGATCATCGGGGAGGCGACCGTATGTCACCGAGAGCCGACGGCCGGGTCCGGTACGCCGTCGTGGGCACCGGCGCGCGGGCGGAGATGTTCGTCCGGGCCCTGGTGCTCGACCACGCCGACACCGCCGAACTGGTCGCCTTCGCCGACGTCAACCAGGCCCGGATGGATGCGCACAACCGCTGGCTGTCCGAGCTGGGCCACCGTCCGCTGCCCACGTACCCGGCCGCCGACTTCGCCGCCATGCTGGACAAGGAACGCGTCGACGTCGTCCTCGTCACCAGCGTGGACGTCACCCACGACGAGTACGTGGTGGTCGCGCTGCGCGCCGGCCGCGAGGTCGTCACCGAGAAGCCGATGACCGTGGACGCGCCGCGCTGTCGACGCATCCTGGACGCGGTCACCGAGACCGGCGGTCGGGTGACGGTCGCGTTCAACTACCGCTACAACCCGTTGCACGAACAGGTCCGCCGGCTGCTCGCCGAGGGCGCGGTCGGCGAGATCGGCTCGGTGCACTTCGAGTGGCTGCTCGACGTCCGCCACGGTGCCGACTACTTCCGCCGCTGGCACCGCGAGAAGGCCACCTCCGGTGGGCTGATGGTGCACAAGGCCAGCCACCACTTCGACCTGGTCAACTGGTGGCTGGCCGCCACCCCCGTCGAGGTGTACGCGGCCGGCCGGCTCTTCTTCTACGGCGAGAGCGGCCGCCGGCACGGCTACGCCCGCGACTACGACCGGGCACACGGCTCCCCCGCCGCGGTCGACGACCCGTTCGCGTTGCGGCTGGACGCGCACCCCCGGCTGCGCGAGCTGTACCTCGACGCCGAGGCCGAGGACGGCTACCAGCGCGACCGCAACGTCTTCGCCCCCGGGGTGAGCATCGAGGACGACATGGCGGTGCTCGCCCGCTACTCCACCGGCGCCACGATGACCTACCACCTGACGGCGTACGCCCCCTGGGAGGGCTACCGGGTGATGGTCAACGGCAGCCGGGGCCGGCTGGAGCTGGAGGTCACCGAGAACGACTTCGTCGACCGGGGCACCGCCGGTGCGGTCAAGGGCGCCGCCCTGCACGGCACCGAGGCGCCGGCCGAGGGCGGTGGTGCGACGCTCACCCTGCGCCCGTTCTGGGCGCCGCCCCAGCAGATCCCGGTCGAGGGTCGGACCCGGCACGGGCACGGGGGCGCGGACGCCCGGATGACCGGCGTGCTCTTCGGCGGCCAACCCGACCCGCTGGACCGCGCCGCGACCGCCGATGACGGCGCGTTGGCCCTGCTCACCGGCCTGGCCGCCAACCGGTCCTTCGAGACCGGTCAACCGGTCCGGGTCGCCGACCTGCTCACCCCCCGCTGACACAGGAGACGAGGAGCCCATCCCCGTGCCGACGTTCGACCACACCGACCTGCTCCTGCCGCCCGAACCCGGCCAGCGCGCGCTGGCCCGGGAGCTGTACGCGCTGGCCGCGGCGCAACCCATCATCTCGCCGCACGGGCACGTCGACCCGGCCCTGCTCGCCGAGGACCGCCCCTTCCCGGACCCGGCGCAGCTGCTCATCGTGCCCGACCACTACCTGACCCGGATGCTGCTCAGCCAGGGCGTACCCCCGGCGGAACTGGGCGTGCCCACCCGCGACGGCAGCCCGGTGGAGACCGACGGCCGGGTGATCTGGCGACGCTTCGCCGCGCACTGGCACCTCTTCCGGGGCACCCCGTCGCGGCTCTGGCTGGAGCAGACCTTCCGCACCGTGTTCGGGGTGCAGACCCCGTTCGGCCCGGCCACCGCCGACACCCTGTACGACGAGATCGCGGCCCGACTCGCCGAGCCGGGCTTCCGCCCCAGGGCGCTGTTCGAGCGGTTCGGCATCGAGGTGCTGGCCACCACCGAGTCGCCACTGGACGACCTCGGCCAGCACGCCAAGCTCGCCGCCGACGGCTGGGGTGGGCCGGGCGGCCGGGTGGTCACCACGTTCCGCCCGGACGACGTGGTGGACATGGAGTTCGAGGGTTGGTCGACCAACGTGGACCGTCTCGGTGAGCTGGCCGGCGAGGACACCGGCACGTACGCCGGCTACCTGGCCGCGCTGCGGGCCCGGCGCGCCGCGTTCATCGCCGCCGGCGCGACGTCGTCGGACCACGGCCACCCCACAGCGCGCACGCTGGACCTGGCACCGGAGGAGGCCGAGCGGCTGTACGACCGGGGCCGGCGCGGCGCGGCCGACGCCGCCGACGCGGAGGCGTTCCGGGCGCACATGCTCGTGGAGTTCGCCCGGATGTCCCTCGACGACGGCCTGGTCATGCAGCTGCACCCCGGCGCGGTACGCAACCACAACCGCTGGCTGCACGCCCGGCACGGCCGCGACGTCGGCGGCGACATCCCACAGGCAACCGAGTACGTGCACGCGCTCGCCCCGCTGCTGGAGCGTTACGGCAACGACCCGCGGCTGCGGGTGGTGCTCTACACCCTCGACGAGGACACGTTCACCCGGGAGCTGGCGCCCCTCGCGGGTGGGTACGCGGCGCTGCTGCTCGGCGCGCCCTGGTGGTTCCTGGACTCCCCCGAGGTGCTGCGCCGGTTCCGGGAGACGGTCACCGAGAGCGCCGGTTTCTACAACACCACCGGGTTCGTCGACGACACCCGGGCGTTCTGCTCCATCCCGGTACGCCACGACGTGGCCCGCCGGGTGGACGCCGGCTTCCTGGCCCGGCTCGTCGCCGAGCGCCGGCTGCCGATGGACGAGGCGGCCGAGACCATCGTCGACCTGGCGTACCGGCTACCCAAGCGGGTCTTCAACTTTGGGCGGGCTGACCGGTGAGCGCGAGGAGTGCAGCGCAGCGGAGCCCCGCAGTCACGAACGAAAGGCAGGCTCAGTGACGGTGACCATCACCTCGGTCGAGGTGCACGACGTGCGGTTCCCGACCGCCGCCCGGGGCGACGGCTCCGACGCGATCAACCGCGGTGACTACTCGGCGACGTACGTGGAGCTGGGCACCGACGCCGGGCCGGCCGGCGCGGGGTTCACCTTCACCAACGGCCGGGGCAACGAGATCACCTGCGCGGCGGTCCACGCGCTGGCCCACCACGTGCGGGGGCGCACGATCGAGGAGATCGCGGCCGAGCCGGTGGCGTTCTGGCGCTCGCTCAGCGCCGACGTGCAGCTGCGCTGGCTGGGCCCCGAGAAGGGCGTCATCCACATGGCGACCGGGGCGCTGGTCAACGCGGTCTGGGACCTGCGGGCCACCCTGGCCGGCAAGCCGATGTGGCGGTTCCTCGCCGAACTGCCCACCGACGAGTTGGTGGCCAGCGTCGACTTCCGGCACATCACCGACGCGCTCACGCCGGCCGACGCGGCCGCCATCCTCGACAAGGGGCGCGACGGGCTGGCCGACCGGTTGGCCACGCTGGAACGTGACGGCTTCCCCTCGTACACCACCTCGGTCGGCTGGCTCGGCTACCCGGACGACAAGGTGCGCGCGCTGACCCGGCAGGCGTACGACGACGGCTGGCGGGCGGTGAAGATGAAGGTCGGCGGCCCGCTCGCGGACGACCTGCGTCGGGCTCGGATCATCCGGGAGGAGATCGGCCCGGACGCGCTGTTGATGATGGACGCCAACCAGGTTTGGGACGTCGACGAGGCAATCTCGGCGATGGCCACGCTGGCCGAGGTGGATCCGTACTGGATCGAGGAGCCGACCCACGCCGACGACATCCTCGGGCACGCCCGGATCGCCCGCGCGGTGCGCGAGCTGACCGACGGCCGGTGTCGAGTGGCGACCGGTGAGGTGGCGGCCAACCGGGTGATCTTCAAGCAGCTGTTGCAGGCCGAGGCGATCGGCGTGATGCAGGTCGACGCGTGTCGGGTCGGCGGCGTCAACGAGGTCCTGGCCGAGCTGTTGCTGGCGGCGAAGTTCGGGGTGCCGGTGTGCCCGCACGCCGGTGGTGTCGGCCTCTGCGAGTACGTCCAGCACCTGGCGATCTTCGACTACCTGCGGGTGGGCACCGGCCTGGACGGTCGGATGATCGAGTACGTCGACCACCTGCATGAGCACTTCGTCGATCCGGTGCGGACCCGCGGGGGCCGCTACCTGCTGCCGGAGCGGCCCGGTTACAGCGCCACCATGAAGCCGGCGTCGATCGCCGAGTTCCGCTTCCCGGACGGTCCGGCGTGGCGGTGACCGTCGGCGCCTCCCGGCTCGGCCTGGGCATGCTGCGCCGGCTGCCCGCCGAGGCCCGTCCCCTGATCCGCCCGGGGACCGTGCCGGCCGGTGTCGTGCATCTGGGGTTGGGCGCGTTCCACCGGGCGCACCAGGCCGTCTACACCGAGGCGGCGATCGGCGCGGCCGGCGGCGACTGGGGCATCGTGGCCGTCGCCCCGCGCAGCACCGCCATGGTCGAGGCGCTCACCGCGCAGGACAACCTGTTCAGCGTCAGCACCCTCTCCGCCGCCGGCAGCGCCACCCGGGTGGTGGGCGCCCTGAGCGGGGTACGGCACGCGGCCAGCGACCCGGACGCCGTGGTGGCGTTGCTCGCCGACCCGGCGGTGCGGGTGGTGACGCTGACCGTCACCGAGAAGGCGTACCAACTCGACCCGGTGACCGGTCGGTTGTCCCCGGATTCGGCGCTCGCCGCGGACCTGGCCGGTGGCCGTCCGCCGAGCACCGTGCCGGGGCTGTTGCTGCGCGGGCTGGCCGCCCGGGCCGCCGCGGACGCCGGGCCGGTGGCTCTGGTCAGCTGCGACAACCTCCCAGCCAACGGCCGACGACTGCGCGGAATGCTGGACCAGGCGGTCGGCCGGGCCTCCGGAGTGCCCGCCGGGCTGGTCGAGTGGGTGGCCGGCAACGTCACCTGCCCGGGCACCATGGTGGACCGGATCGTGCCGGCCAGCACGCCGGAGACGATCGAGGCGGCAGGCCGGGCGCTCGGCGTGACCGACCTGGCAGCGGTGGCCGCCGAGCCGTACGCGCAGTGGGTGATCGAGGACGACTTCCCCGGTGGCCGGCCGGGCTGGGAGCACGCCGGGGCGGTGCTCACCGACGACGCCGGCCCGTGGGAGCGGTTGAAGCTGCGCGCTCTCAACGGCGTGCACTCGGCCGTGGCGTACCTGGGTGCGTTGGCCGGTCGGGAGACGATCGCCGACGCGCTGGAGATCCCGCACCTGGGCGACGTGCTGCGTCGGCTGATCGCCGAGGACGTCGCGGCCAGCTTCACCCCGCCGGACGGGGTCCGGGTGGTCGACTACGGCGAGCAGGTCCTCGCCCGGTTCGGTAACCCGGCGATCCGTCACCGCACCCTGCAGGTGGCGATGGACGGCTCGCAGAAGCTGCCGCAGCGGGTCCTGCACACCATCGTCGACCTGCGCGCCGCCGGCCGCTCCGCGCGTTGGGGCGCACTGGTGGTGGCCGCGTGGCTGCGTTTCGCGCTGGGCCACGCCGACGACGGGCATCCGTTGCCGTTCCAGGACCCACTGGCCGGGCCGATCCGCGCCGCACTGGGCGCCGGCACGCAGAGCCCGGCGGGCGCGGTCGACGCGGTCTTCGCGCTGCGCGACGTCTTCCCGGTCGAGGTGGCCGAGGACGACGAGGTTCGCGCCGACGTGATCGCCTGGCTGACCGCGCTGCAACGGCACGGCGTCGAGGCCACCCTGGCCGGTGCCCGGTGACCGGGCCTGCGCTGGCCGGTGCCCGGTGACCGGGCCGACGTCGCCGCCCCGGGTGGCGGTGATCGGCGCGAACGGGCACGGACGCTGGCACCGGCGGGTGCTCGCGCCGCTGCACGCCGCCGGACGGTTGCGGCTGGTCGCCCTGGTCGACGTCCGGCCGGTGGAGGACGATCCGGCGGCGCCGGTGCCGCCCGGCGTCGAGGTGTTCACCGACCACCGGGTGATGCTCGCGGCCACCCGGCCGGAGGTGGTGGTGATCTGCACGCCGCCACACACCCACCTGGCGATCGCCCGCGACGCCCTGGCCACCGGTGCGGACCTGCTGCTGGAGAAGCCGCCGGTGCTGTCGCTGGCCGAGCACGAGGAGCTGACCTGGGCGTTGGCCGCCGCCGGCCGGGTGGCCCAGGTCGGCTTCCAGGCGCTCGGCTCGGCGGCCCTCACCGCGCTGACCGACGCGCTGGCCGCAGGCCGGCTGGGCACGGTCACCGGCATCTCCACCGTCGCCGCCTGGCAACGGCCGGACGCCTACTACGCCCGCTCCCCCTGGGCCGGTCGACGGAGTCTCAACGGTCGGCCGGTGCTGGACGGCGCGCTGGCCAACCCGCTCGCGCACGCGGTGATGCAGTGCCTGGCGATCGCCGAGGCGCTCGGTGGGGCGACGCCCTGGCCGGTCGCGATCGAGGTGGAACGCTACCGGGTCCGGCCGATCGAGGTGGAGGACACCGCTGTGCTGCGGGTCCTGTTCCGCGCCGGCCCACCCGTGCTGGTGGCGGTGACCCTGGCCGCCGAGGAGTTCGTGGCGGGCGAGGTGGTGGTGACCGGTTCGGCGGGGCAGGCGGTGCTGGAGTACCCGACCGACCGGTTGCGGCTGCCCGGGGACGTGGTGACCCGCCGCGTCCCGGGGCGGCAGGGGCTGCTCGAAAACCTCCTCGCACACCGGGTCGACCCGGTGGGGGTGCCGTTGATCGCCCCGCTGGCCCGTACCGCGCCGTTCACCGCGCTGCTGGACGCGTTACGGGCCGCGCCGGAGCCCCGACTGCTCGACGGCGACCTGGTGACCGCGGTGGGCGAAGGCGGGGACCGGGTCCGCCACCTGCGGGGCGTGGTCGACGTGCTGCGTCGGGCCGCCGCGCGGGGCGCGCTCCCGAGCGAACTGGCGGTGCCGTGGGCAGCCGCCGCGTACCGCGCCGAGCTGGCGTGATAGCAGAATGGAGAGAGTCGATGCGCAGAATCCTCACCGGCGCTACGGTGATCGCGCTCCTGCTCGGTGCCGCCCCGGCCACCGCCGCTGCCCGCCCCGACGTCCCGTCCGCCGATCGGCTCTCCTGGTTGGCCCGTCAACTCGGCCGGCAGGCCCTGCCCGAGCGCGACGGATGGGCGGCCGAGGGCCCCGGCACCAGCGGCGGCTCGGCGGCCACCCCCGAACGGACCCGGGTGGTGCACAGCCGGGCCGAGTTGGTCGCCGCGCTGGGCGGTGACAACGCCAGCAACGCCACCGACGCCACGCCGAAGCTCATCTACGTCGACGGCGCCATCGACGGCTTCGAGGGGCCCGACGGTGCGCCGCTGAGCTGCGCCGAGCTGGCCGACCCGGCGTACGGGTTGGACGCCTACCTGGCCGCGTACGACCCGGCGGTGTGGGGACGGGTGCCACCGAGCGGGCCACTGGAGGAGGCCCGGGTGCGCTCGGTGACCAACCAGACCCGGCAGACCCAGGTGAACGTCGGCCCGAACACCACGATCGTAGGGCTGCGGGGTGCTCGACTGAGCGGCCTCACCCTGATGATCGACCGGGCGTCGAACGTCATCGTCCGCAACCTGACCTTCGTCGACGCCCGGGACTGCTTCCCCGCCTGGTCACCGACCGACGGCGAGGCCGGCAACTGGAACAGCCAGTACGACCAGATCTCCGTACGCCGCAGCGAGAACGTCTGGGTCGACCACAACACCTTCACCGACGGCGACAACCCGGACAGCGCCCAGCCGGTCCACTTCGGCCGGCCGTACCAGGTGCACGACGGGTCATTGGACATCACGCACACCGCCAGCCTGGTCACCGCGTCGTGGAACCGCTTCACGGGACGCGACAAGCTGATGCTGATCGGCTCGTCCAACACGGTCGGACCGGACGTGGGGCGGCTGAAGGTCACCCTGCACCACAACCTCTTCGACAGCGTCCTGCAACGGCTGCCCCGGGTGCGCTTCGGTCAGGTCGACGTCTACAACAACCACTACCGGCTCGGTGGGGACGACTTCCAGTACGCGCTCGGCGTCGGCGTCCAGTCGGCGATCTACGCGCAGAACAACTTCTTCACCCTGGACGCGACGGTCGACCCGGCCGACCTGCTCTACGACTGGGGCGGCACCGCGCTGACCGAGCGGGGCTCCTGGGTGCGCCAGGGCGGCGGCCTGGCACGACCGGTCGACCTGCTGGCGGCGTACAACGCGACCCACGATCCCGACCTCGGGGCCGACGCGGGCTGGACGCCCGCCCTGCGCCGCGACCCGGTCCTGCCGGCCCCGTTGGTCCCCCTCCTGGTGGACCCTCTCGCCGGCGCCACCGTGATCAGGTGATCATCGAGCCGTTCTGGTAGTCGGCCGGAACTTGCGGTCGGGTCGGCGACGTACGGGCTCATCGATGTGGTGAAGATCGGCTATAAGTGACGCATGGACTTCCCGCCGCACCTGGGCAGCATGCCGATGCACGCGATCACCGAGATCCACGGCGAACCGGGCCTGCTGGAACGTTTCCGGTTGGAGGTCCAGCAGTTCGACGATGCCGCCCGGACACGGCTGACCGCCGCGCTCGACCTCGCCGCCGAGCTGCACCGTGACGACCGACGCGTTCGCGAGCCGTACCTCAATCACCTGCTGCGGGTGGCGATCCGGTTGATGCACCACTACCAGGTGCGTGACGTGGACGTGATCGTCGCCGGTCTGCTGCACGACGCGGTGGAGGACCACCCGGCCGAGTTGGCCGACGGCGACCCGGGGGCCGACCCGACCGGTGCCGCGCTGGCCGCGCTCGCCGCGCGGTTCGGGCCGCGGGTGGCCACCCTGGTCGCCGCCGTCACCAACCCGGTGTACGACCCCGAGCGGGACCGCAACGCGCAGTACCGGGAGCACCTGGCGGTGAGCCTGGACCGGGAGCCCTGGGCCCGGGTGATCAAGGTGTCGGACTTCACCGACAACGGCGTGGGGGTGATCCACACGGTCGGGCCGAAGGTCGTCTCGTCGGCCCGGAAGTACCGGCCGCTGGTGCCGCTCTTCCGGGACCTGATCGGCCGGCCGGACACGCCGTTGTCACTGGCGGTGAAGCGGCACATCTTCGGTCAGCTCGACCTTGCCGAGGAGCGGTTCAGCGCCATCCTGGACCAGCCCGCCCCGAACTGACCGACCCGGCGCCGCATCACCCGACCGGGTTCCGTGACAAGTTCTCAGATCTTCGAAGAAGCCTCCAGCATTACGGTTGGTTTGCGCCGAATGAGAGGGAAAGTCCCTCTTGGTTCACATTCTCGGCGTGACACCGATCGAGAGGATTCGACCATGCGCGACCTTTCTCGTCGCGATCTGCTCAGGGCGACGGCCGTCGGCGCCGGAGCGGTCGCTCTCCCGAGCATGATCGCCGGCAGTTCGGCAATCGCGGCCGATGGTCCCGCGTGGCCCTCCGACGCGAAGTACCCGCCGGCGGAGCTGACCGGCCGCATCGTCCGCCCCCAGAGCCCCAACTACGCGAGTGCGAGCCTCGGCTGGGACGAGCTGTTCGTTCACTATCCGCTGGTCATCGTCTTCGCTCAGGAGACCCGGGACGTGGTCAACGCCCTCACCTGGGCGCGGCAGAACAACGTCGCGCTGCGGGTGCGCAGCGGCCGCCACAGCCTTGAGGGCTGGTCGAACGTCGACAACGGCATCGTGATCGACGTCAGCGAGCTGAAGGATGCCCACATCGACCCCGCCAGCCGCACCGCCCGAGTCGGCGCCGGGCTCAACCAGTCGGAGGCGGTGACCGCGCTCGGGGAGTACGACCTGGCGGCGACGACGGGAACCGAGGGCACCGTGGGCCTGTCCGGCGCGACCCTCGGCGGCGGCTTCGGCTTCCTGACCCGCTATCTCGGCATGGCCTGCGACAACCTGATCGGAGCGGAAATCGTCGTCGCGGCCGGCGCCGACGGCGCGAAGGTGCTCGAGGTGGACCCGTGGAACCACTCGGACCTGCTCTGGGCGCTGCGCGGAGCGGGAAACGGCAACTTCGGGATCGTCACCTCACTGACCTACAAGGTGGCCCCGCTCAAGAGCGTCGCCTACCTGCAGGCGACCTGGGAGGGCCTCGACGACCTGCAGGGGGTCTTCGACTTCTGGCAGCGCAGCGCCCCGTTCGCCGACCCCCGCCTCGGCAGCCAACTCGAGGTCCACCCGAACGAGATCCTGCTGTTCGGGGTGCTCGCGGAAGGCTCGGAGGCGGAGGCCAGGAAGCTGCTGGCGCCGATCCTCTCGGTCGGCAACCCCACGGTGACGGTGCAGATCGGTGGTTGGAGCGACACCTACGCCGGCTTCCAGATTCCGACCGAGGACGAGCCCGCGAACTGGAAGTTCTTCTCACAGTTCACCCGCGAACCGTTCCCGCAGAAGGCGATCAGCGTGATTCGCGCGTTCATGGAGGACGCGCCTTCCGCCGACAGCAACTTCTTCACGCAGGCCTTCGGCACTGGGGCGCAAAGGCGGGAACCGTTCGGTGGCGCGGCGTTCCCGCACCGCGACGCACTCTTCTACTCCGAGCCCGGCGCCGGCTGGGGCACGCGCGGAGAGCCGGACAGCGGTGACGCCGTCACCCCGATCGCCCAGACCTGGATCGCCGAGTTCAGCCAGGCGCTGCGGCCCTACGTGGACGGCGCCTACGTCAACGTGCCGAACATCGGGATGGCCGAGTGGGAGACCGCCTACTGGGGACGCAACTTCGACCGGCTGCGCCGGATCAAGGCGAAGTACGACCCCCACAACGTCTTCCAGTACGAGCAGAGCATTCCGCCCGCAACGCACTGACCCGGGCGGTGGGCAAGGCGGGCCACCGCGCCGACCCCACCACCCACCACCCCCGGTCACCGCCTTTGCTCTGCTTCAGCGGAGGCAACACTGAGCGGCCCTTACTGTTGCCTCGGTTGAAGCAGAGCAAAGGTGGCGCGGGGGTAGGTCGGTCACGGATGCTGGGCTGCACCGCCGGCCATGCCGGCCCGCACCAGGTGCTCCAGCCAGGGGGTCGGGGCGACGCCCAGCTCCCGACCCAGGTCGGCGCGGAACAGCTCGAACCGTCGTACCGCCTCGTTGATGTTGCGCTCCGCCAGGTGCACGGCGATCAACGTGCGGGTGGCGCTCTCCCGCAGCGGCTCCAACTGCACAGCGGTCAGCGCCACCTGCACCGCCTCGCTGAAGCGGCCCTGCGTGGTGAGCCGCTCGGCGAGGGCCTCCAGCGCGTACAGCTGCGTCTGGCGGAGCCGTTCGCGCTCGGTCAGCACCCAGTCGTCGTACCAGCCGGGCAGCAGCTCGCCGGTTGCCAGCACCGGCACGCCGGGACCGCCGCCAACCGGTGACCCGCCAGCCAGCAGTGTGGTGGCCGCCGCGCCCAGGGTGGCCACGTCGCTGGTCACCCCGGCGGCCAGGGTCAGCCGGTCGTCCTCCTCCACCAAGGGCTCGGGGGTGACCCGGTGCAGCCGCCAGAGCATGGTCCGCAGGTTGGCCCGGGCCCGCTCCTCGTGCGAGCCGGGCCAGAGCGTGCCGGCGGCCTCAGACCGGGCACACCGCTGGCGTACGCCGAGGTAGGCCAGCAGTCGGCGAGCACCCTGCGGCACCGCCACCAGCCGCCCGTCGCGTTCCAACCCGAACCCGCCGAGCAGCCGCAACGCGTACCGGGGAGGCTGCCCCGCGTCGGTCTCCGGCGCCCCGGTGCGAAGCTCGTGCGTTACCTCGTGAACAGCCATGCATGCGCCCTTCGCACCGATCGCCCCGTGGCAGTTCCACGGTCGGGTGTGGACGATCGACACGCCAGCGCAGTGTCGTCACACCGACCCGGCGAACGGCGTGGATCAACCGTTCGCCGGATTCGGTACCGGCCGTTCAGCGCAGCTTGCTCAGCGTCCGGGCGTACCCGGTCCACTCGGCGGCGTCGCCGGCCTCGGCGCGTACCCCTGCTTCCTTCATGATGCCGAGCACCCGCTCGGCCGGCGTGTCGGCCAGCTTGCCGAGCGTGCTGATCCCGGCGCGGGTCAGCGCCGCTCGGGCCTTGGTCGGCACCCCGGCGAGCATGGCGATGTCGGCGTCCCCGACGTTCTCCAGCTCGGTCTCGATGCCGAGCGCGGCGGCGACCGCCGACTGGGCGCCGACAGTGGTCCGGACGATGGCCGCCTCCCGCTCGCTCACCTCGCCGAACATCGCGTCCACGCTCTGATAGGCGGTCTCCGCCGGCAGCACCTTGAGCACGTCGCGGACCGTCCGGCCGTCGGCCAACTCATCCTCGCCGAAGGAGCGGATGAACTCCGTCAGCTTCACCTCGCGTGGGAAGCGCTGCCGGACGTCCCCGTTCTCGGCCGCGTACCGCTCCAGATAGGCGGCGCCCCGGACCTTCGGGCCGGCGACCACGTCCACGCCGAGGGTCTCCACGGCGGGCAGCACGATGGTGCCGGCCTTGGTCTGCCAGATGCTGACCTTCTTGTCCAGGAACATCGTGGTGCCCATGTACTTCCCGAAGTCGAGGGTGCTCATGTAGTTGGGGATCTGTTCGATGTGCATCGGGCCGCCCTCGACCCTGTTCTCGTGCACCGTGGAGTGCAGTCGGTTGATCTCGGCGCGGATCTCGTCGAGCAACCGGCGCAGGCTCACCCGCATCACCGCCATGCAGGAGAACGCCTTGGCCAGGTCGGTGCCGAGGTGGTCCAGGTCGTGCTCGATGCGGTGGAAACGTTCGTTGAAGCCCTGCTCGCCGGGGGTCTGCCCGGCCTGCACCACATCCTCGCCGTCGACCCAGTCCGCGTGGGCGAAGGTGCGGGCGAACGGCGGCGGCGCACAGCCGGGCTCCACCGCCGGGAACGACTCGGCGTAGTTGAACACCCGCTTCGCGGTGCCCACGTTCTCGTAGATCCAGGACGAGACCAGCACACTGGCGTCCGTCTGCGGGATGCCGTGTTCGGTGAACATCCGGTAGAGCTCGGTGACGGTCAGCCCGTCGTAGTTGATCTCGCTCGCCATGATGATGTCCCTCTCAGAGCTGGTCGTACACGCCGCGGTGCCGGCGTTGCTGGAAGGTGCGGTAGGTCCGGGCCACCGCCGGGCGCAGCGGCTCGGCGGCGCCGTCGGCGTCGAGGTCGACGTGGTCACGGCGAATGCCGAACGTGTTGATCTCCACGCCGAGCGGGCAGACCCTCGTCAGCGCGTTCATCAGCCGCTCGTACTGCGCCAGGGTCAACGTCACCCCGTCGGGCAGTTCCACCCGGAACTCGTAGGGGTCGGTCAGGCCGGTACGCACATAGGCGAGCGCCACCACGGCGACCAACCCGGCGTGGGTGGGCCGCAACGTGGTCCGCGCGCCCACTGCCTTGATCTCCGCCGTGCCGCCGCCGAGCCCGACCGTGTACCAGCGGAACCCGGTGGCCCGGCGCTCGGACAGGTTCAGCCCGGCCTGCGGCAGACCGATGAGGCTGCACACCAGCAGCACCCGGTTGCCGGTGTCGACGAGCGGCAGCGCGGCGGCGAGGTGCTGGTCGCGTAGCAGCCCGACCAGCCGAGCCAGCCGGTCGCCGGCGGCCGGCTGCCCGGCGATCAGCGCGCTGGCCAGCGCCGCCGGCAGCTCGATGGTCTCCACCAGCTCGTCGGGAAGCCGGTTCAGCGCGGCCACCACCGGCGCCGGATCCCGTACCGCCGGCAGGCCGGCGGCGGCGAGCACCTGGTCCACGGGCTGCCCGGCCGGCCGGGTCGGCACCGCCGCCCACCGGGTCCGGGCCGCCGCGTCGGTCAGCTGTGCCCATCCCGGCTCGCCACCGCCGGTCCAGGCGGCCGCGGCTCCGGCCAGGGCGGACAGCAGCAGCGCGTTGCCGCCCGGGTCGCCCGGCGCGTGGAACTGCGCCTCGACCGCCGTGTCGGCGCCGACCGCGGCGCTCACCGGCGCGGTCACCGCCAGCCCTCTCGTGGGCAGGTGGGACAGGTACACCGAGGCGGTGCTGATCCGGTGGACGGTCTGCAACCCGCACACCTGCCACAGCCACGCCAGCGCGCCGTCGGCGCCGACCGTGGGCACGCCACGCGCGCGGGCGGCGGCGATCAACGCCTCGGCGGTACGGTCGTCGGTGGCCGCCCGGCCGGTGTCCAGCACACGGTTGCGCAGGTCGGTGGCTTGCGCACCGGTCGGCGGGGTGATGTCCACGCCGAGACCCAACTCGTAGCGGCTGGCACCGGCGTCGTCCTGGGCCCGGGTCACCTGCCACACGACGGACGAGCCGAGCGCCCGACAGACCCGCCCCGCCCGGTCCAGGGCGGCGGCCAGCGGCGGCGCGACGCCGTGCGCGCTGCCGAAGGCGTACGACTGGCGCAGGCTGGCCCGCAGCGCGGTGACCTCGGTCAACCGGCTGGCCGGTGACGCCCGGCCGGCGTGCACGGTGTTGTTCGGCGGTGTGTTCGCGGGCAGGACGAGGCGGTCCCGGCGCAGTTGGGCGAGGAAGTTGGTGCGGTGTTGCGGATCACCGGCGGCGACCAACCGGATCGCCACCGCGAACCGGTCGTCGTCCTCGCGCAGGGTGAACCGTGCGCCGCCGGGCAGGTCCGCGAAGAGCCCGGCATTCGGGTCGGTGTCCCTGCCGGGGCCGTTGAGCAGTTGGCGCACCGCACCCGGAGTGGGCAGCAGGAACCGCCGGTAGAGCCCGAGCCGGTGGGCGTACGCGGGGTCCGGCTCGCGGGCCGGCGGGGCCAGCCGGCGGGCGTAGACCTCCCCGCTGGCCGGCTCGTGCACCAGTTCGTCGACGAAGCGGGCCACCCCGACGTCCGCGCCGATGCGGTCCAGCGCGTCGCGCCGCGCGTGGGCCAGGGTCCGGTACGCGTGCACCTCCCGGGCCGCGCGGCGCAGCCGGTGCTTCTCGTACGACGTCAGGTAGAGCAACCGGCCCAGGTTGCCCTCCACCACGGCCAGTTCGACCAGGGCGGTGAGCGCCGCACCGGTGACCGCCGTGGCGGCGGCGGCGTCGACGGCGCGCTCGGCCTTCACGGCGACGGTGAACGACGCGACCAGCGGCTCATCGGCGGTGTCCGGCACGTACGCGGGCACCGACGCCCCGGCGGCCGACCAGGGCGCGAAGACCACCGGGGGCAGCACCCGCTCGGCGGTGCCGCCCGGATCCACGGTGACCGTCACCCGGACGGTCTCCTCGACGAGGTCGCGGCGCAGCACCACGGTGAGCAACGGGTGGCGGCTGGTCCAGTCCACCGCGGCGGCGCCGGTGGTGGCGATCGGCACGACCACCCGCCGGACGGTCCCCGGATAGGGGCCCTCCAACTGGTCGACGAGGTTTCGTTCGACGGACGGGTCGGCCCCGTCCACGGGTACCCGGATGTCGGTCATCGCGCCCCCGCTCAGACGATCCGGAACGGCCGGGGGTCGTCCCGGTCGACGTAGACGGGCACCTGGTTCGCGGCGAGCACCGCGTTGTCGCCGACCGGCAGCCGCTGCACCCCGTCGCCGGTGGGCACGCTGCCGGTCACCACCACCGCCGAGTCGGCCGGGAAGCGGACCAGCCGCAGCGAGCGGACGTCCGCGACACCCGGCTCGTTCATCAGCGTCCAGATCACCTCGGCGGCGCGGACCGGCTCGCCGAACGGCAGCTCGTCGACGTAGCGGCGCAGTCGGGCGTGCAGTCGGGCGCGCAGTTCGGTGGCCGCGGTGGAGGCGTTCACCGTCTCCTTCGAGCCGGTGGGCAGCGGCAGGCCACGGATCACCAGGTCGGCCTCGACGCCGATGCCCACCTCGTCGGCCCGGTCCACCGAGGCGAAGATGCCCACCGGGCGCAGGTCCTCGATGACCGACTCGACGGCGGCGTGCAGCCCGTCCGGGCCGTCCCAGATGGCCGCGGCGGTGGGCGCGACCAACACCGTGACGTAGTACGGGTTGCCCAGGTCGCGTTCGGTGCTGAAGACCCGTTCGATGAAGTTGAAATTGCCGAAGATGGACTGGTTGAGGTCCAGCCCGCCCCGCCCGTCGAAGACCTGCACCTGGCGTACGCCGGGCACGGTCGCGACGGCCAGGCCGATCGCCTCGGCCGTCCAGATGGAGCGGGGCGCGGCCAGCAGCAGTTGGCGGTAGCGGGCGTCGGGGACCTGCTGTTCACCCCCGGTCAGCGCGACGGTGTGGGTGATGTCCACCAGTTCCTTGCCGGCGGCCTGCTCGGCGTCGTCCAGGTCGGCCAGCAGGGTGTCGGCCCGGTTCCACCGGTCGATCTTCTGGCTGGGCTGGGCGGGGTCGAGGTTGTGCGCGGGGCCGGGGTAGAAGGCGGCGACGGCCGGCACGCGTTCGCCGACGGCGGCGGAGAGCACCACCGTCTCGTCCAGTGCCACGTGGTGCCCGCCGGGTGTGGACAGCCGGGCGCCCCGGGGCAGCGTGAGCTGGGTGCGGCCGGTGGGTAGCGCCGCCTTCAGTTTCAGCTTCACGGTGCCTCGCGCCGGCAGGTACGGCCGGGGTATGCCGAGTTCCTCGCCGAGGCGGGTCAGCGCGTCGGCGGTCGCCGACACCACGTACGAGTTGTCGTAGACCGCGCCGAGGGCCGCCCACAGCCGGGCGTCCTCCAGCGCGGCCAGTTCCAGCACCTTACGCAGCACGGCGCCGCTGGTCAGGTCGATGTCGTCGCCGAAGAGCAGTCGGGCGGTGGCCAGCTTCTCGGCGAGCAACCGGGCGAAGGACTTCGGCACGAAGCCGCTCTCGACGATGCCGAAGCCGGTCGAGCCGGTGGCCCGCAGCGCGGCGGCGTCGACGGCCAGGACGTCGGCCAGCTCGGCCGGAAGGGTGGGATCAGACACTGGGTAGCTCCCCGAGATGCACCGAGAGCCGGTCGTCGGTGATGGTTTCGAACTGGACCTGCACCTGCAGGGTGCGAGAGGCACGGAGTGCGGACCGGGCCGCGTCGTCGGTGCCGTTCGCGCCGAGCCGACCGTCGTCGAGGTTGACGTCGACGATCTTGCGGACGCGAGGGTCGCGGTCGAGCAGCGTGATGATGCCGATGCGCACCTGCTCGCGGATCAGGTTGGGCTCGATCTGCTCGGCGAGGGCGTTGAGACCGTCGAAACCGAACGTGGCGTCGAAGACGTTCGAGCCGCGCAGCGTGGTCAGTGCCACCGCGAGACTCTGGGCCACGTTCTCGGTGCCGGCGACGAGGGCCAGCACCCGGCCGTTCGGGCCGTCGTCGAAGACGACGTCGCGGGCCAGGTCCACGCCGGGCATGGTGGGTTCGAAGGCGAGCCCCCAGCCGAGGTAGCGGCGCTGGGCGGCCTGCCGTTCCCGCTCGGTCCGGTCCACCTCAGGCCGCCTTCAGCTTGCTCTGCCCGGCGCTGGCGGAGAGGCCGGGGCTGGAGCCGTCGGTGGCGCCGCTGAGCGAATCCAGTGCCACCCCGGCACCGCCGACCTTGAGCTTGCTGGCGGCTCCGGTCGCCGTGGTCACCGTGCTGCACTGCTTGGTGGAGTTGCTGGTGGTGATGGTGCACCCGGCCACCGACTTGCCGCTGATTCCGTCCGGCCGGGTCACCGCGATGTGGTCGACAGTCAGCTTGCCCTGCCCGGCCGGAGAGACCTTCCCCTGGTTGGGGCAGTGCACGTCGCTCGACGTGGTGAGCACGAAAGCCATGTCGCTCTCCTCAGTGGACGTTCATCGCGTTGCTGACCTGGACGTCGACATCGTCGGCGGCGATGTTGACGCTGCCGCCGCTGATGTTGACCGCGCCGTTGCCCGCGTCCAGGTCGATCTGGGTGGCGGTGATGGTGATCGAACCGTCCTGCTTCATCACGATCGACGACCCACCGGCGGCGTGCTCGATGGTGATGCTGTCGGCCTCGTCGGCGCGTTCCGGGCGGTGACCCCGACCCTGCAGCTGGGCCCGGCCCACCCGCACGGTCAGCTCCCCCAGCTCGATGACCCGGTTGCCGTCGCCGTCGGTGAGGTCGTGCGTCACCTTGCCGTCGTGGTCGGCGGGCACCACCGTGTCGCCGATCGACGAACGACTGTTGGTGGCCACACCCACCGGCAGGGACAGCCACCAGTCCCCCGGCTCGGAGACCGGGGCGTGCCCGGTGGGCCAGAGCGCGCCCACCTCGACCGGGTCGTCCGGCGCGCCGTTGCGGTAGGCCAACGCCACCCGAGTGCCCGGGTAGCGGGGCAGGATGAGCCCACAGCCACCCCAGGCGAACGGGGTCAGGTAGGTCACCCCGGGTAGCGGCGCGGGCTGCTCCCGGCGAACCGGCAGGCGGCGGGCCCCGTTGGGTCGGCCGTCCGCACGGGCCAGTCCCTCCCACACCGTCTCGGTCTGCGCCGGCGGCTCGACGGCGCCGCTGGCGTTGGTGGCCACCGCGCGTACCTCGCCGATCTCCAGGCCGCGTGTCTCGCCCCGGGCCGCGCGGGCCGCCCGACGGACCGCCTCGGCGGCGGCGACGCCGGGCGACGACGCCGGGCCGGCCGGCTCGGCGGTGCCCACGCCGGAGGCGTCACTCCAGCTGTCCCAGGCCTGGGTGCCCGACGTGACCTCGACGCCCTGCACCACCGTGACGAAACCGGCGGTACGCGACAGGGTGTGCCGGGCCGCGCTGAGGTAGAGCAGCTTCGCCCCCGCGCCCAGCTCCCCGGTCGACGGGGCGAACGGGGCGGCGAACGAGCCGAGCAGTGCCGCGCCGACACTGCCCAGCGTGGTGGCCTCGTCCACAGCCGGCGGGTCGAAACACACCAGGTCACCGGGCTTCAGGTCGGGCCGACCCTTGAGGGTCAGCGTCCACGCTCGACGGCGCGGAGCGGCCGTGCCGCCGGACTCGGTGGCCGCGTACGGGTCGGTGTCCTGGCTGCCGTTCTCGGTGCACGCCAGCAGGCCGGTGGCGAGGGTGAGCGGCTTCGGTTCTCCCTCCGGGTACGGGATGGGCCGCTTGCCGACGTGCACGGTGCCGTCGCGGATCAGCAGCATCCCCCGCCCGTACGCGTTGAGCGACTGCTGCAACGCGCCGCCGATCCGGTCCAGCGCGGCGCGGTAGAGCAGGCCGGCGCCGAAGGCGACCCGCTCGTCACCGGCCGCCTCGCTGGCGCCCCGGGTCATCGTGCCGTCCGGGTTGGCGCCCCAGGTCGCGATGTCCACTCTGCTCCGGTCGGCGACGGCTCGGATCGCGGCGGTGAAGTTCTCCGCCTCGAACCGCTCGGCCACCCGCTGCCCGAGCCGGGCGTACGCCTGCTCGACGAGGGTCAGCTCGGTGTCGTACGTCCGTTCCCCGGTGAGCCGGCGCACCTTCGTCACCCGCAGCACGGCGACCAGCGCCTGGGTCAGCTCGGCCGGTGACGGGCCGGCGTTGACGCCGACCAGGTTGGTGAAGAAGGCGCCGACCGAGGTGTTGGCGTCACGCCAGTACAGGTGCAGCTTCGCCACCAGCGGCGGTTGCCCCTCGGCGGTGCGCAGGGCGGCGAAGTGCTCGTCGATCAGCCCCTGCACGGTGATCGTGTACGCGCCGGGGCCCAGCCCGTCGGGCAGCGCGGCGTCGATGGCCGCGTAGTAGTCCGCGCTGGACAGGGTCAGCGCGGCGTCCTGACTCAGCCCGGTCGGGGTTTCCCGGTGGAAGGTCAGGGTCCAGCCGGCGTCGTTGCCCACCGCGCCCTGGCGTACCTGGCCGGTCTGGAACGGCGTGAGCGTCATCGCAGAACCCTCCGCAGCTTCTTGTCGAGCAGGTAGCGGTAGCGCAGCTTGCCGGGGCCCAGCTCGGATTCGACGCGCTGCGCGGGCGGGCGGCGACGCCAGACGAACTCGTTGATCGGCGGCGGCCCGAACTGGTCCACCGCGCGGTCCGCGGGCCGCCACGCGAGGGCCACCGACGAGCCGTAGTCACCGGAGCCGCGTACCGTCCCGGCGTGCAGCAGCCAGGTGAGCACCACCACCTCGACGGCGATCGGGGCGGCGCCGGTGGTGGTCGACGGTCCGGCGTCGGGGCAGACCCGGCGCAGGCCGGCGGCGAGCGGCACCGAGCCGAGGATCCGGGTGCCCTGGCGGACGACCAGGCGCAGCGGCACCCGACCGACCAGCGCCGGTGCCCGGGGCACGGCCGGGGGCGCGGGCCTGGGTGCCAGGTCGTCGGCGGAGCTGCTGACCACCGCGAGGGGGTCGGTGTCCAGCCACTGCCGGGCCAGCCCGGTGGGCAGGATCAGCACCGCGTGTACGCCGGCGCCCAGCTCGATGCGGTGCGGGAGGCCGGCGGTGAGGCTCTGCCGCACCTCGGTGAACCCGTCGGGCACCTCGATGGGTGTCTCCGGCAGCAGGTAGCGGTCGATCGGGAACGGTGGCATCAGTTCCCCAACCCGTCGGCGAGCGCGCCGACTCCGATGCTGGCCACGTCGAGCAGCTTGCCGAGCAGGCTGGGACGGGGCACGTGAACGAGGGTGATGGTGGTGTCCAGGACGTCCCGGCGGGCGGCCGAGGCGTTGAAGGTCAGCGACTGCACCTGCATGTCGGTGCGGATGGTCATCGAGGTGACGAGGATCAGCCCGCCAAACCTCCCACCGGAGTACGCCGCGAGGGCGGTGCCGCGTTTGCTCGCCTCGGCCATCGTCTCCAGGGCGAACTTCCAGGCGTACCGTTCGGGGCCGACCAGCACACCGGTGAGGGTGATGGTGTCGTCGTGGGTGGCCACGATGGCCTTGTGCGCGGTGGAGCCGATCGGCGGCAGGTGGTAGGTCTGGGCCAGGGAGATGGCGGTGACCGCCCAGATCGGGATCGGCAGGATTCCGTCGCTGATGATCGCGGACGGCACCGTGCCGTACCGCATGAAGCTGGTGGTGGCCATGCTCAGCGCCCTCCGGTGGGTGGCAGCGGCACCGGCGTACCGGTGGGTTCGACGGCCAGGCCGAGGTCGCGCAGCGCCTGGGTGATCTCACGGACCTCGCCGGCCGCGCTGGTCACCCGCAGCCGCAGCCGGCGCTCTTCGAGGGCCCGGCTGATCCGCGCCGGCCGGGTGGACGCGGAGCCGCGCCGGTTGATCCGGTCGATCTCGGCGGCGGCGTCCTCCATGCGGGAGATCGCGTCGAGGATCCGTGGGTCGGGGGTGAAGCCGGGGTCGTCGCGTTGCAGCCGGGCGATCGCGTCGCGGAAGTCGGCGGCGTCGCGGCGCAGGTTGGTGACGAGGTTGTCGGTGAGCGCGCTGACCCCACCGACGCTTGTGGCGCGGTGCGACTTGTCGTCGATCAGCCACACCCAGCCGTCGTGGCCGATGCCGACCAGGTCGGTGCCGGCGACCTTGACGTTGGCGTCCGGGCCCTTGAGGAACAGCTCGATGCTGCTCAGCGAGAACGCCGCGCTGTATTCCCCGAGCACACCCCGGCCGTAGGTGACCATGTCGTGGCGCAGGTAGGCGCGGAAGCCGGGGCCGTCGTCGGCGCGGCCGCCCCGGTCGCGGAAGCGCCGCCACAGGGTGGCCAGCGCCTCCGGGTTGTGCACGGCGAGCTGCTGGGTGAGCCAGACGTCGCCACCGGCCACCACGGCCCGCAGGTCCGGGTCGGCGATCCGAGCGAGAGCCTCGGCGAGTCGCGCCTCGCTCATCTGCAGGCCGCGCGAGCGGGCACGACCGAGGTCGTCGACGGCGGTCCGCAGCCGGGCCAGCTCGTCGGGGGTGAGCCGGCCCCCGAGCCGGGTTTCCAGGTCCGCCAGGGCGGTCCGTTTGCCGGCCTGCGACTCGGCGGCCACCGCGTGCCACAGCGCGGTCGGTTCCAGCTCGGCGGCACGGCGCAGCGCGGCCTGCCGGTCCGCCGGCATGGCCCGGAACGCGTCGCCGACGACGGCGGCGGGCTCCACGTGCCGGCCGCCCGCGCCGCCGCCGGCGTCGAACTCGCGCAGCAGCGAGTCGGCGTACGCGGCGGAGTCGTCGGCCAGCCGCAGCGGCGCGTCCCCGACGATGCCCTCGCGGGGTCGGCTCAGCTCCCGCATCTCCGTGTTGAGCTGGTCGAAGTACTCGCCGAGGGTGGCCACCCGCACGCCGTCGGGCAGAGTGCCGCCCTCCAGCACGTGGTCGAGGATGGCGGCGATGTTGTCGCGCAGCACGGCGATGCGTTCCAGCCGGTTGATGGCGTTGTTCAGGTGCAGGTCGGCGACGTCGTCGATCATGCGCCGGACGAGGTGTTCCAGCAGCCGCCGGGAGCGCACCTCGCCGGCCTCGCTGTGCGCGGCGACGGTCCGCATGAACCGTTGCAGCCGCGGGTTGGCGTCGGCGGCGGCGTGCACGGCGGCGGCGTCGAGGAACCGGCCGGCGCGGAACCGGCGCGGCCCGGTCACGGCCGCACCACCGGAACGCGCGGTCCGGCGGCGCCGCCGGGTTGCGAGTCGAGCACCATGAGGATGAACCGGGCGCCCTCCGGGCCGCCGACCGCGCCGCTGAGCATCGCCTCCCGTTCCACGTACGCGAGCACCGGCTCCATCAGCTTCTGCACGACCCGTTCCAACACCTCGTTGAGCAGGATCTCGGTGAGGAACGCCTGGAGCAGGTCGCGGGAGGCCGCCTCGATGATCTGCCGGGTGACGCGGCGCACCACGTACCCTCGGGCGGCGCGCAGCCCGGCGCGGACGCCGAAGCGCAGGGCGACCCGGCCGCCGCGCACGGCAGCGCCGCCGATGGTGCCGACCTCGGGGATCAACGACAACGCCAACCCGAGGTACGCGGCGAACAGCTCGACCTCGACCTCGGTGCGGGTGAGCACCAGCTCCGGGTCGAGCATCGAGGAGTACAGACGGGCGCGTTGGTGTGCGTGCGCCACGTCGACGGCGGCGACCGCGACCCCGACCACGAAGCCCAGCGGCGGGCAGAGCAGCGACAGGACGATGATCCCCACCATGATGCCGAAGGAGCTCAGCGCCTCCCGGCCCAGCTCGGTGCTGAACAGGTCGTCGACGCCGGTGGCGTAGTAGAGGTTGCCGCCGAAGAACTCGCCGATCTGCTGGTGGGTGACCAGGTGGATGCCCTGCAGGGCGAAGCGTCCACGGGGGATGGTGGCCGAGGGAATGTGCTCGCTGATCCGACTGGACTTGAAGGCGAACCGGGCGTCGGTGCGGGCGCGACCGAGCATCTCGGTGTTGTTGCGCCGCATGTCCTGCAGCACCCGCCACAGCTCGTCGCGGATCGCCGACCGGTTGCCGGCGAAGCGGGCCAGCAGGTCGGGCAGGTCGGTGATCTGCTTGACCAGCGGGTCGATGCCTTCGGCCTCGCCGCGTTGGATGACCAGGGCCTGTTCGATCTCGGCGAGGGTCCAGAGCACCGCGTGGGCGTCGCGGATCCGCGTGGTGCCGTCGGTTTCGACGATCTCGCCGGCCGCGCCGGGGCTGGTCAGGGCGGCCTCGGTGGCGAGGAACGCGCTGGAGATGGCCCGGGCCGCCCCGTACCAGGCGGTGGACGGGTTGGCCATGCTCACCGTGGCGAGGGTGCCGCCGCCGACGTCGGTGTGTTCGGCCGTCCACCGGGCGGCCTCGTGGCGGCGTAGTCGCTCGCGCAGCCCCTGAAGTTCGGCGTAGTCGGTGAGCTGGGAGACGATCAGCCGCTCGAAGATGGGCGCGTACTGATCGAAGTTGGTGATCCGGGCGTCGATGCCGGTACGCGAGGTGAGCAGCAGTTGCACCAGCATCGCCTGGCTGCCGACGATGAAGAGCTGCCCGACGGCGCCCTTGATCGCGCCGCTGAGCGCCTGGATGAAGTGCAGGTTCCAGGACGCCGACGAGTCGATCCAGCCGCCCTGGATCCGGGCGAAGTGCTCGGGCTGGCTGTAGCGGCCCATGACGAGTTGGGCGAGGTGGTCCAGGCGGGGCACCACCCCGGCCAGGTGGCGCAGGAACTGCACGGCGGGCGAGGCCACCGGCCGGAAGTCCAGCGGGCCGAGCCCTCCGGTGCCCGCCGGCACGGGCCGGCTGAACGCCTCACGCTCGGCGGCGCCGACCAGCAGGCTGATCGCCGCGGCCCGGCCGCGCAGCATGGAGGCGGCCTGGAGGCAGAAGTTCGCCGGATAGCGGCACGGCTCACCCATCTGCAGGCGGAACGCGATGTCGTCCATGAGCCGGCGCAGCTCGTCGCCGTCCGGGCCGAGCGCGGCCAGTTCCGGTTCGCCGTTGAACGGGGCGCAGGCACGCATCTCGGAGTGCTCGCCGGTGACGGCGGGAAACCGTCGACCCTCGCCGGTCGCTGGTGCGCTGGGGCTGCTCGGGTCGAAGACGAACCCGCCCCGCCGGGCGCCGCCGGTGCCGTCCCCACCGGTGCCACCGGCGCCACCACCCGGCCCGGTGCCCGTGCCAAGGCCGCCGGTGCCGGTGCCGCCCGGTCCACCGTTCGCGCCGGAGCCGGTTCCACTGCCGACGCCGGTTCCACTGCCGGTGCCCGCACCGGTTCCGGTGCCACCGCCGATGCCACCGCCGGGGGGTGCGTTCGGGTCCGGTGGGGCTGCCGGGTGCTGCTCGACGCTGATCGGCAGCAGGTTGGCCGTGCCGGTCCAGTGCATGGTGGCGTCGGTCTCCTCGGTGCCCACCAGCAGCAGCGACACCCCACCGATCTGGACCACCACCAGGCAGGTCGGCATCGCCCCGCCCACCGAGGCGAGGATCGCGTCGACCCGCCGGGTCACCTCCCCGTCGACGGCCCGCTCGATCTGCGCCTGGTACTCGTCCACGCTGGTCGTCTCGCCGCGCGGCTGGGCGGTCCGCAGCCGCTGCCGGATGTCGGCGCTGAGCTCCTCGTCCACCATGGCGACGAGGGCGCTCCGATCGGCGACGGGCCGCCGCTGCACCGTTCCGGGCTGCGGGCTGGGCACCCGCTCCTCCACCTCGAAGTGCGGCTGTGGGGTGGCCCGGAACACCGTCTCGCCGAACCGCTCGAAGGTGAGGACCGACCACGGTGTGGTGTTCACCAGGATCGCCCAGGCCGGGCGTCCGTCGGAGCCGACCACCCGGGCGATCACACCCTGCGGGGTGCCCGACGGCAGGCCGCCGTGCTGGCGTACCGCCTCACGGCCCAGCTCGGCGATGTGGTTCACCACGTAGGTGGCTGGGCGCAGCAGCCACTGGTAGGTCACCGGGGGCGGCTCGTCGCCGTCCACCGGCACCTCGGCGGCGTCCCCACCGTCGTCGTAGGACGGCACCCGGTAGACGGCCAGCAGGTGGCGCATCCGCTGCGGGTCGAACAGCTCGGTCGCCGGTCGGCTCAGCGGCGCAGCCACCCCGGGGGGCAGCCCCGGGTCCAGCCGTGCGGCGGTCACCATCTCGTCGATGCGCCGGCGCAGCCGGGCCTCGAAGGCCCGCCGGTCGTCCGGCGACACCCGCTCGCCGGCCGCGCCGGTCCAGCGGAAGGTCGGCGCTTCGGCGCGTACCTCCAGGTAGCCGCCGCGGGCGCGACCACCTCGCGCCGGGAGCGTTCCAGGGCGCGGGCCAGGGCCGCGCCGAGCGCCTCGGTCACCGCCTCCGGTCGCTCGGTCACCGACCGGGCGTCCAGCCGGATCCGCACCGGCACGTGCACCGAGATGGCCACCGTCAGACCCGCCCGTCCAGGTGCTCGGCGAGGCGGGCCAGCGCGAGGTCGGCGAGCGCGTCGGCGTCGACCGCGCCGCCGGCCGCGACCACCTCGATCTCCACCGGGAAGTGGTACGCGATGACCGCGCGGTCGTCCTCGGCCACCTGCTCGGCCTCCGCCTCGCTACCGGCCGCCGGCAGCACCAACTCACCCGCGTGCACCAGGGCCAGCCCGGTACGGGTGACCCGGGCGGCACGGCCAGCACCGGTCGCCATCTGCTACCTCCGGTTGATCGTGGACGGGCTGACGTTGGCGCGCTGTCGTTGACGGGTCAGGGCAGCACGGACTGGTCGCCGGTCTTCGGGTCGACCGTGGCGGCCAGGCTGAAGCCGCTGAAGGTGGCCGCCGGTGCGCCGGAGATGGTGGCGGTGGTCGGCGTCGCGCTGGTGATCATGCAGTCCTGGAGCACGAAGGACGAGAACGCCCAGTCGTCGCCGGTGTGCTCCAGCAGCGCGATGTCGAACAGCTCACCGTCGAGGGCCAACTTGGTGAGCCGGCCGGCGACGTCCCCGATCGCCTTGACGGTCATCGTGAAGTTCATCGACACCGGCGCGTGGATGACACCCATGTGGGTCACCTCGCACGAGTGCAGCGCCTCGACGTTGAGCGAGAAGGACGGACTGAACGAGTCGATCGGGCTGATCAGCACCGTCTCGGTGCCCTTGGTGTACTGCACCGCGAGGCGGGTCTTCCACTCCATGGTCTGGTTCCTCCGGGTCAGAACTTGGCCACGAGCGTGACCAGCAGGCGGCTCACGGCCGGGCCGTACGTGACGGTGACGACCAGGTCGACGGTGCGGTCGGCCCGGGCGGCGGTGACGATCGAGGTGTCGGTGGCGGTACGCGCGACCTCGGGGATGCTGAGGATGTCCAGCACCGGGATCTCGATGCGGTAGTCGTCGATGACCGACTGCCGCTTGAGGGGGCCGAGGATGCCGTCGACCTGGGTCTTCAGCAGGGTCATGCCCGGCTTGGTGATCCGGGCGTCGCCGACCAGGCCGATCAGGCCGGCGCGCAACATGAACTCGATCTGGTCGAGGGTGCGCACCAGGTCGACGTGCAGCAGGCTCGCGTCGGAGGTGAACAACCGCCCGTCGGCGAAGTGCAGGCTCTCCCCCGTGATCAGCGTGGGGTCGATGATCGGCGTCAGGTTGGCCTCGGAGAGGCCCTTGATCTCGGCCGGGCTGTACTGCTTGGCCACCGGCATGGCCACCCCACGGATCTTCTTCAACACGATGCTGTGGTGCACCGGCAGTCCGGCCACGGCGGCCATCGCGGCGGTGGCCGCGTCACCGTCCGCACCCCGAGCCGCGATCATCAGCATCCGGCTGGTGCTGCTCTTGAGCGGGTTCGCGGCGGCGATGATGTCCGCGACGTAGGTGGGCCCCTTCTCGGTGGCCGGGTTGACCATGGCGAAGCCGATCCGCCGCTGGCCGGCCGCGGACATCGTCTCCACGTGCGCCTTGAGCGCGTGCAGCCCGGTGGGCGCACCGGCACCGGCGGGATTGCCGACGCTCGACTCGTTGGCCAGCGACACCATGGTCACGTCGTCGGCGGCCTCCAGACCGCCGAGCGCGGCGGCGTAGTCGTCGCCGGACACCTTGACCCCGTACACCTTGGCCGGGCGTGGATCCTGCAGGAACGCCAACTCCAGCGAGTTGTAGAGGGCGTTGCGGACCACGTTGCCAGCCTGCCGCCGGGCGAAGTTGGTCACCGCGTCGTCGAGGGTCTCGATCCGGACCGGCGTGTTCGCCGGTGCCGAACCGCCGTCGGCCGTGGACGGCGCCTTGCCCACCACGGCGATGACGCCCGGCGAGCGCTGGGCCAGCGGCGCCGGTGGCGGCACGATCCGGACCTCGATGAACGGGAATGCTGCTGTCGGTGCCACGGGTCCTCCCGGACGAAGTTGCTGCTGTGGTCGTTGGGCGGCGCCCCGCCGCTGAGGTCGTTGGGCGGCTCCGCGCCGCTGGTGTCGTTGGGCGGCTCCCGGCCGCTGCGGCTGCCAGTGGCCGGGGGTCTCAGGTCGCCAGGGCGGCGAGCCCGATGCCGCTGCGGGCGAGCCACTGGCCGGCCCGGGCGAACCGGGCGGCCCGTTTCTGTGCGTCGGTGCCGGTGTCGCCGCCGGGCCACCCGTCGTCGTCGAACGTCTCGATGGGGACCACCCACACGGCGACGACCCGGTGCCGTCGCCGGACGTCGTCCGGTGCGGGCACGTCCAGCCCCAACTCCTCGGCACGGGCCCGCACCAGGCGGGTCTCGACAAGCAGGTCGGCCAGGGAGAACCCCTGGTCGCGAATCAGCACGGCGGCAGCGAACGGCAGTGGGCGCGGAGTGGGTGGGGCGGCCGGCGGGGCGGCGTAGCGCAGCTTCACGGTGGCACCGGCGGCCTGCCCGCTCATGCGCGTCACCAGGTCGCCGGCGTTCGCGGCGCCCACACCGGCGAGCAGCCGGTCCAGGTGCGCGTCGGTGAACGCGGCCGGCTGGTGCAGCCCGGCCCGCAGGCGCGCCACCAGCCGGGTCCGACGCTCGGTCTCCAACTGCGCCGGGTCCACCGGCAGCGCGCCCAGGTCGGCGACGATCTGCGGGTCCACGTCGAAGGCGGGTACCGCCACGTCCAGGTCCTCGACCCGGTCCCGGGCAGTGCTGGTCCGCACCACCAGGCTGCCCCGCCACAGGGCGTCGATGCGCAGCGCGGAGCCACCGAGGCCGTGCAGGCGTACGCGCAACTCGGTGCGGGTGGTGCCGCCGGAGCCCAGCCACTCCCCCTCAGCCAGGGTGACCGGGGCGGCGGCGAAGCCGAGGGTCAGCTCGTCGAAGACCGCCGCGTACGGCGGCGCGACCGGCATCGCCTCGGTGTCGTACGCGGCCTCGACCAGGTGCGCCAGCGACGCGTCATCGAAGAGCGCGGCGCGGGTGCCAGGATCGGCCAACCGCACCAACACCCCGTCGACGAAGTCCACCGCACGGCCTCCCCGCTGCCCGCGCCGGTGCACCCTGCCCGGCTCGGCACGAGGATCGCGAAGGGCCCGTCACCCGACCGTCACCGCCACCGTCACCGCACCCTCACGCTGCCCCGACTGTCGGGAACTGAGCACCCACACAGCCATCCGCTGCCGTCAGGAGGGCGTGGGGTCGTGGAGGACGACGCGGAGGGGGTGCGGGGCGGTGGTGGCGAGGTCGCCGAGCACGGCGAGCAGCAGGGCGGACTGACCAGCCGGCTCGTCGACGAGCAGCTGACCGGCGTCGTTGATCAGCAGGGTGAGCGGGCCGACGTCCAGCCGCTCCCGGAGCACGTCGGCGAGGGCGTCCCAGGTGTCCCCCAGGTACGTCGGCAGTGCCAGCGCGGCGGCCAACGCGGCGAAGAGCGCGGGCCGGGTCCGGGTCGCCGCACCGGTCAGCACCGCCGCGCCGGGCACCTCTGGGGCGCCGTCGCGGCACATGGTCAGCCAATCGGGCAACCGACCATTGTCCTCATCGATCATCATGTGCCTCCTGGTCTGCCCGACAGGCGGGGCCGACCGACCGCAGCCGGTCGGCCCCGGGTCGGTCAGAGCCGGTAGAAGTCGGTGTAGTGGTTGGGCGAGAACCAGGTGACCCCGGTGCTGCGGTTCACCACGATCCGGTACGCGTCCCGGGCGGCGCCCTGGGTACGCGGGTAGACGTCGTACTCGTAGTAGGTGGCGTTGGTGGGCAGTTGACCCTCGTAGTTGTAGAACCGGCCGCCCGCGAAGTTGGATTTGCCGCCACTCCAGGAATACCAGGCACGGCTGGTCGGAAAGCCCTTGGCGGACCATCCGGAACGGGCGGTGCGGGCGTCCGCGCATCGGCTGATGGTGCAGGAGCTGTAGACCGCAGCCGAGGCGGAGTCGGTCAGCCGGGGGGTCACCACGGACGGGCCGACCAGGGCCGCGGCGACCAGGGCGAGGAGCAGGGCGAGAGTGCTGGTACGCCGGCGGATCGCGCCGAGCGTGGCCAACGGGGACACGAGGGTGGACACAGGCTGCCTCCAGACCATCCGATCCATCGATCCGCGTCACTATCGGATCGGACCCAGTCTCACCGTTACGGGCCGGCGGCAACACCCCTCGGCACCTCAATTGCTCCAGAATGCTCGGTGAACCCCGGACGATCCCCTCCCTCGACAGTCTGCGCATCTGGGCAGGATGTCGCCCCGGCTGACCGGCACAGGACAGTCCGACGATCACCTAGCGACGGCGCGGTGTCGTACCGGCTCGGGCCGTACCAACCAGGCTCTGCCGGCGGCGACGGCGCGGTGGTCCGGTTCGCGTCGGTATGTGCGGTCGGTGACGGCGTGGCGGCGGGCATATCGGTCACCGGTTGTTAGCGTGAGACGCGGATCCGTGACCGTGGAGGGGTGCCATGACGGACGCCCCCGATGGGAGGCCGAAGCCCGCGGACCAGTGGCGGCACCGGGGCATTCGTGGGCTGACCATCGCCCGCGACGTCAGTGTGCGCAGTTGGCGGTGGTGGGCGCGAAGCTGGGATCGACTGGTCGCCGCGCTCCAGGACGAGGCGCCCGTCGGCTCCGCCGCCGCACCGTCGCCGTCCGGCCCGCTCGTCGAACAGCGCGACGCGCCCCGGCTGATCGCGGTCCCCGCACGCGGGTACGTGTACTCGTTCTACATCCGCGCCACCTTCGCCTGGTCGTCGCCGACGAGCATGCGGGCCGAGGTGCTGAGCTGGTACGTGCAGTACTTCCAGCCCAACGCGATCCAGCGCCTGACCCGGCTCGCCGCCGACGCCGCCCGGGACCTACCGCCGCACCGGGCCGGGGACCTGGAGTTGGCGTTGCAGCAGGCGCTCGCCGAGGACCCCCTGTGGCACTACCAGCGAGGCGAAATGCTCATCACCTGCCGCCCGGACGCCGCCGTCCGCCTCGACGAACGGATCATGCCGGCGCTTCAGCCGCACGTCGACCGCCTGGTCAAGCTGGAGTACCAGTTCGACGAGCAGCTCCGCAAGGCCCGGTACGCGGAGGAGCTGAGCCGTCAGTGGGCAACGATTCTCGGCGATAACGTCGACGTCGAAGACCAGGACGTCGCCGACGCCCGCGACCACATGCTCGCGGCGCAGAAGGAAGCGGCCCGCTGGATCACCGAGCTCCTCCGCCGCCACGCCGAGCACCCCACCGACTCAATGAGCGCACCCCCGATCCCGCCGCAGCAAACCCGCCCCAGCCCAGCCCCGCCGCGCCCGCCACCCTGAGTCGCCACCCCTCCCCTCCACCCTCCCCGTCCACCTCTGCCCACCATGATCAGTGGTTGAAAAGTAGGTCTGTGCGGCCTCTGAGACCTACTTTTCAACCACTGATCATGACCAACGGCGGCGGGCGGCGAGGATGGTGAGGGTTTCCTGGCGGACTTGAGCGGGATGCGCCGTGAGGCGGCGGTGCGTGAAGCGCACGACGAGGATGCCGATGGTGGCGAGCAGAGCGTCGCGGCGCAGGTCGATCTCGCGTTCGGTCGGATCGCCGTGGCTGGTCGCGCCGTCCAGCTCGATGTCGACCCGCTCCGCCTCGGCGAACATGTCGAGATAGGTCGTCCGCGCGCCGACCTGCACCCGCGCCTGCCGGGTGAAGGTCGGCATGCCCGGGCCGGTAAAAACGTGGTCGTGGCCCCAGATCTCCAACGGGCTGCGGCAGCCCGCGGCGAGCCGGTCCAGCAAACCGCGCAGTACCGAACGGTCGGTCATCCTCGGCACCTCGGCGAGAGCGGCAACGAGTCGCTGTGGGGTGGTCAGCCGGTCGTTGACCGCGCGAATGAGCAGGCCAGACCGGTCAACCGGCGGCAGCAGCGGCCAACAGTCCACCAGGGTCCGGTCGAGCCGGGTAACCGGCAGCCCGCCCCGCATCACCGCCTGCGGCGGCGCAACCGCGAAGCCGGCGCGACGGCGTACCACGAGATGTGGCCGAGCCCGCAGGCCCGACCGGCTGGGCAGGTCGAGATACACCCGCTCCCCTGGTAACTGGCGGCGTAGGCCCCACACCTCGAGCGCGGTCAGGCGACTGAGCGCCGCATGCCCGCCGGCGTACGCCAACGCCGCGCGGCGGGCCAGCTCGGGCTCGACCCGGGCCAGAATCGGCAGGTCGGCACTGGCATCGCGGATCAGCGCGGCGTCACCGTAGATCCCGGGCAGCAGCCGTACCAGCCGACCAGCCCGCCAGGCAGTCTGAATCGTCCACGCCGGCGCCACTCGCGTCAGGTCTCCTCGAGTGACCAGCCCATTGTCGCGCAAGAGCAGAGCGCGCAGCCTCGGGTCCACCGGCCCACCCTGCCTCGACCGGCCGCCGAGCGCTGCCCGCGCGGGGGCCGCTGTGGACAGCGGGAGCACCTGTGGACGGCAACCCACGCCGCCGTCGGTTGTGGTACGCCCGTCAGGTCCCGCGGTGCCGCGTCCGGGTCAACTCACCCTGGGCGTTGAAGGTCCGCCACTCACGGCTCCCGCATCCAGGTCCCGGGATCGGTGACGAACACGCCCTTACCCTGCTGTCGCCGGATCACCCGCAACGCCTCAAGCCGGGCGTAGGCCATCTGCACCGTCCCGTGGCTGACGCCGTAGGTCGCGCGCAGCTCGGAAATCGAGGGCAGCCTGTCCTCCGGCTTCAACTTCTTCGATCTGACGTCGGCGATCACATCATCGGCGATGCGCCAATAGTCCGGCACTTCTCGCATGGCACTCCTCGCGTGGCGATCCGATTCGATCACACCGCGACGCGCCTAACAAGCAGCGTTGACTCATCTGACATGTCTAGCTATGTTGATTCCGAGCCAGTCCTCGCGTGGCAACGAGTTCGGCTCATCCCCCGGTCGGGGCGGGTGCGTGTGCCCGTCCCGACCCTCCGGCCCAACTCAGAACCGTCCACGCTGCCGATTGTCTGAGAGAGGATCGCTGTGGCTCAGGTGTATCGGGGTGGCCAGCCCTACCCCGCTGGCTACCCGGCGCGGCTGACGCCGCACGAGGTGCGGACACGCGAGTTCGCCGGGTGCCGGCGCGGCGTCGACCCCGTTGAGGTGCGCGAGTTCCAGGCCCGGGTGGCCGACGAGCTGGCCACCCTGAACGAGGCGGTGCGGCTGCTCAACCAGGAAAACGGCCGGATCAAGCGGGCGCTGCGTGACTGGCAGACCATGCACGCGCAAGAGTGCCGGCAGCCGCAGGAGCGCCACGACAACTCCGGCCACTGGTGACCGCTCGCCCCTCACCCGGTGACCTGCTCGTCATCGACGGCCGCGCTTCGGTGCAGTTCCCCGGAGTTCGCGCCCTGACCCTCCGCGTCGTGTCGGTGTCCGACCAGCCGACGTATCAGGGCTGGATCTGGCTTACCGGCTACGTCCTCAACCGCCGAGGCGACGCCACCGCCAGACGCGAGGTCTACGTCCAACTCGCCGGCCTGGCACCAGCCGGGCCCGAAAGACTCGCTCAGTGCGGGTGAAGCGCCGTCAGGCGGCCTTGTAGACAGTGTCGAGGTGCCATTCCAGGAATTCAGCGCGCGGCCGATCACTGCGCCGCTCGGGAAGGGCGATCCGCTCGCCTGCTTTCGCGTAGAACTGGTCGCCGTTGCCGAACTCGGTACGAAGCCGTGGGCTGACCAGGAGCCGATGCTTCGGATCGACGCCCAGGTAACCCCGATCGAAGAGGATGTGCACGTCGGACTTGAGCAGCAGGCCATTGTCTACCCGATGCTCGCCACCCTTGGGCAGCGGACGGATGTGCGCGGCCTGCAGCACAGGCTGGACCCTGTTGCCGGTGATGGCACAACGCCGGCCGTAGGCTCCCAGGACCACCGCCTTGAATGACTGCTGCCCGAGCCGCTGAGGCACCAGTCGGGGATCGCCATAGACGGGACCAGGGCGGTGCCACGGCCCACTCAGATCCACCTCTGCCGTGGTCCCGAGCAGGCGGTGGATCAGCAGATCGAAGTACGCCGACGTGTTGGCGTCCGCCAGGTTGTAGGTCTTGCCCTGCACGACGTTCGACGCGAACCCGGGCGGCGGGTCGGCGGTCGAATCGTCGTGGAAGAAGGTGACGTCACGGACGAATATGCAGCCGATGACGGGGTCCTCGCCCGGGCCGATCGCCTGCTTGCGGTACCGCCCGACACTGTGCCGCATCTCGTCGATGCTCACAGCACCATTGGCCTCCCCGAAGAGTTCCCATGCCTCCGAGATTTTGAGCTGCGTGAAGCCGCTGAAGAAGCCGCCGCCAACGACCCGGTTCAGCGGAAAATGCGCCTTGAAGAGGAACGGCTCTCCTGGGGTGAGAGCGCGGAAGGCGCCGCCGGACGGCCGCCAGAAGTTGACCTCATTCAGCTCGGGACGCTCAGCGAGGAAGCGGTACCACCGCTCGTCCGTCACACCCACGAAGGCCTTCACATCGATCAGGTTCCGTGAAAGTTGATCTCAGCACCACTATCCGAACGGTCACCTGCACCCGTACCACGAAGGCCGCTGCTCTCAGCTTGCGCGTACGTCCGACGCCGGGGCGGACCGCTCGAGCAGCGCCTGCCGCAGCGCCGCGGACTGCTCCACCGACCCACCCCGGACGCCGAGACTCCGCCGGGCCGCCCGGTAGTAGCCGTCGCGGGCCTCGTTGACCCGGGTCAGCATCTCGGAGATGTCCGGTGGCGACTCGACGATCCCCCGGGCGAGTCTCTCGACCTGCCAGACCGCGTCCCGCCAACCAGCGGCGGCGACGACCGTCGGCTCGTCGCCGAGCAGCAGCAGGTTCTCCCAGACGATGGTGCGCCGCGCGTCCGCCTCAGCCAGCCGAGCCAGGCCGTCGTCCCGGTCGATCGGATGGCTGTGCGATCCCGGCCGGTGGTCGGCTGTCATCCGCAGCGCCACGGCGTGACTCTCCTTGATGGCGTGCGCGTATTCGACGTACGCGTCGAGCCGCCGTTCGTCCCAACGGACGTTCTGGCTGCGCCGCCACCGGGCCCGGTCGGCCAGCGAGGTGGCGAGGATCGTGCCCAGGGTGCCGACCAGGACGCCGAGGAGCGCCGGAAGCTGTGTCAGAAACGTGCTCACGCCGCCGAGGTTGCCACTACCGGGCAAGGCCGGTCAGGGCGTCTGGTAGAAGTTGACCAGCACGTCGAACGTGAGCTTTTCCAGCAACGCGGAGCGCGCCAGTGCGACGTCCACCCCGGCCTGACCGAGGGCGCTCGCCTCCAGGTCGAACGCCTCCCGGAACATGATCTTGAACTCCTCGGCGAGCTCCTCGTAGCCCTTGGGATCGAGCAACCACACCAACTCGTCGAACGTCTGGTCGCCGCCGGTGGCGTGCCGGACGAGATCCTTGCGCATCTGCCGGACTAGCTTCGCCCGACGCTCGGGGTCCAGCACCCCGCTCGGGTACGTCTTGATCTCCGCTTCCAGCTTCAGCACCAGCCGACGGACCATCCGGCCGTTCTCCACGGTCGCCTGGAGCTCGTACGCCACGATGTCGACGACCCGGCGCAGCTCGCCGACCTCGAAGCGCAGCCAACTGCCGGGATGGGTGTCGAGAATGCTCTTCGCCGCCATCAGCGAGCCGGCGGCGCCGGTGGTCCGACCGCCACCGCCGAAGAACTCCGAGATGACGGTGGCCAGCCCTCCGTCGGAGTACTGGATCCGGTGCCCGACCGCGCCGAGCAGATCCACCAGCAGCGCCACGGCCTCCTCCAGCCCGTCCTCGGCGAGGAACTCGGCCCAGGTGAACTGGGAGTAGTCCCTGCCGCCGCGGACCGGGGAGTGCGGCGGATGCTGGGAGAGCAGAAGCAGGCCCCGATACTGCTGGTCGGTGAACCCGTCAACGGCAGCCAGCACCTTGGTCAGGGTCTCCTTGCCGTGGTACAGGTCGGATTCGATCAGGTCGCGGAGGTCCTCGAACAGCTCCGGGGTCCGCTCCCGGGCCATCAGCCGGGTGAACTGGCCGAGCGCGTCCCCGCCGATGTCGTCGAGCATCGGTTGGAAGTACCGCAGGGCCGCGCCCGCCCGGTCCTCGATCAGCCGCACGATCTCGCGGGCGCCCTCCGTGTTGGGCAGCGCCGGTTTCATCGTCTCGACGAGAGTGAGAGCCCGGGTGGCCCGGGCGCTGCCCTTGGCCGCCATGCTCATCGTCGACGCGCCGGTGGCCATCAGGACGGCCTCCAGGAACGCTGGCCCGATCAGCCGGCCCAGCAGGTACAGGAACGGCACCCCGGTCGCGGCGTCGTGCAGCTTGCCCAGCGGTTCGGTGGCGAGGCCGGCCAGCCCGCGGCCGAGCGCTTCGGCCAGCGCGACCGCGCCGGCCTGCCAGGCCGACCAGAGCACGTACGTCAGGAGCGCGATCAGGACCGGTCCGGAGGAGAGCACCAGCACCAGGGCCACCAGTCCGACGATGTCGCCGACCACCGACTCCACGATGCCCACCACCATTCCGGCCTGGAGCACGGTGGTGGCGACCAGTGCGTGCTGGAGCATGCTGGCGGAGAACTTGTCGTAGATCTCGGCGTAGAAGCTCGCGCTGAGCAACCCGGCCCCGGTCAGCTCGTCGGTCATGCCGCGGACGAAGGCGTCCAGCGCGTCCCACGCCACCTGGAGCTCGGTCGGGTACTCGGTGATCGGCGGCAGCGCCGGGCCGTACTGGTCGAGCAGGGCGGTGGCGACGTCGGCGAGGACGGGTGCGAGCAGCCCGAAGGGCGCCAGGCCCAACCGCAGCGCTCCGGCCTCGGACCAGAGCCGGCCGGACATGGCGTGGTCGCTGAGATCGGTGGCCAGCTCGATCGCCTGGTCCCAGACCGACTGCAGCACCGCGGCCAGTGCCGCGGGTCGGGCGACAGCCCGGTTCGCAGCGCGGTCAGCAGCGGCGACAGGTCGGGCCGCCCGGCCGCCACGTCGCGCAGCGCGTCGGCGATCGGGTCGGCGAGGTCGTCGACGGTGAGTCGGGCCGTGTGGTCGACCGCCCCCGGGGGCAGCGAACCTGGTGGCCGCAACGCGTCGCTGACGGTGACGTCCACGCCCGCAGCGGGCGGTGCGGTGACGTCGGCGACCTGGGCCGCCCCGGTCAGCGCGGCGGTCGCGGTGACCTGGGCGTCGGCGGCCCGGACACTCGCGGCCATCAGGAGGTCGGCGCGGGCGTAGCGGGGCTCGGGGGGTCGGTCGGCGCGAAGACCGTGGCGTACCGGTCGGCCTGTTCGGTCGAGCCGGTGCCGACCACGTGCTGCGCCAGGCGCTCCCGGCTGTTGGCCAGCTCGGCGGCCTCGTTGGCGATGCGTCGCTCGCGCAGCGCCTCGTCCTGAAGGTCGCTGTTGTACGGGTCGAGCGCGAGCGCCTGCCCCAGCACCGCCTCCACGATGATGCCCTCGGTGCGCATCACGTTCTTCTGCACCGACATGATCACGCCCGGCACGGTGAACGACGTACCGGTGACCGGGTCGCTGTATTCGCTGACCCGCTCCCGGTTGAACTGCCAGACGGTGGTGACCGAGCCGTCCCGCTCCGGGTACCGGCTGCGCTTGAGCGCGTCGGTGACCGGCTCGCCGCGCCAGTCGAACAGGGTGTTGAGCGAGTGCAGGACCTCCTCCCGTACCTCGGTCTTCTTCGCCCGGTTGTCGACCATCACCTCGTCCAGCAGGGCGTCGAGTTCGGGCAGGGTGCGCTCCCGCTTCGACTCGGCGAAGTTGTTGAAGAAGGCCACCCGCACGTCCACCAGGTGCAGGAACGTGACGAATTCCTGGTTCATCTGGCGGAAGACGTAGTTCAGCGGCGCCGACAGGTTGATGTTGGAGATCTCCCTGGTGATGGCGGTCTCCTCGCCAACCTCGGTGGACACCTCGGAGCTGGAGTTGACCTGTACGTCCCGTTTCGACGAGGCGCTGGCGGCGTGCGTCTCGGTGGCCGAGGAGACGTTCTTGGCGAACTCCTGGCGCGAGGAGTTGGTCGAGCCGGCCACCCCGCCGGACACCTTGACCGAGCCGAAGCCCCAGCTCGCCGATGCCTCGGCCTCGGCGTTGTACTCGAAGCTCTTGGCGTAGTCGCTCTGGTCGGACTGCTCGGCCTGGACCGCCGTCTCGAAGCCGGTGGCGCTCTCCTCGGAGAAGGAGTCCAGGATGCTGGACGCCTCAGCCTGGGTGCTGCTCGACCGGGTGTACGTCTTGACGCTGATCGTGGTCTTCTCCCCCGGTAGCAACGTCATGGTCTGCACCACCCGACCCGCCCCGTACGCCCCGAGGTAGGTGGAGAGGCGGTACTCCTCCACCAGCATCAGCCGGGGTTCGGGCGCTGCGGGCTGGGGGACGAAGACCGGAACCTGGTTGCCCCACAGGTCGGTGTAGACGGCGACGCTCATCCCGGCCTGGATATGACCGGCGATCTCGAAGACGCTGTCGTCCGCCGGGGCGCCACCCCCGGATCCATTATGGCCCCCGCCGGAACCACCAGGCTCGTCCTCGACCGGGAGCTCGGGTTCGTCCACCTCGCCGGTCTGCGGGTTCCACTGCTTGGCGCTGCCGACGGTGCGAATGCGTGCGCCGGCCCGGCGGACTCGTGCCGCGCCGGAGAGCGCGTGGCCACCACCCTGGGCGAGCGGGAACACGCGCGGATCGAGGTAGCCGGTGGTCAGCGAGTCCCGCACGATGCCGATCACCTCACCGATCGGCCGGCCCTCGAGGGTCAACCGGTCGGGCGCCTGCGCCACCGCGGAGGTGAAGTAGCTCGCGTCGAAGGGCAGGTCGATGAGGTTCCGGCCGGGGTACGCGGTCGGCTCGGGCACGTTGTAGCTCAGGACGGTGGCCACCCCACCGGTCTCCAGGGCCACCAGTGGGCGGCGGTTTCTCTCGCCGGACGGCCGACTCACATCGACCTGCAACTATTCATGTCGCCACGCTAGACGGGGCTGACCAGTGACTCAATCAGATCGTGGACAACCCGATCCCGGACATCGGACAACGGTCAGGCGGCCAGGGTGGCGTAGCGGCCGTTGCGGTCCAGCAGGCTGTCGTGGGTGCCGGCCTCGACGATTCGGCCGTGGTCGAGCACCGCGATCTGGTCGGCGTCGCGGACCGTGGAGAGCCGGTGCGCGATGGTGATCGTGGTCCGCCCCTCGGCGAGCACGTCGAACGCGCGTTGCACGGCCCGTTCGGTCTCGGTGTCCAGTGCGCTGGTGGCCTCGTCGAGGACCAGGATGCGCGGGTCGCGCAGCAGCGTACGGGCGATGGCCAGCCGCTGCTTCTCGCCTCCGGAGAACCGGTGGCCGCGTGAGCCGACCGTGGTGTCGTACCCGTCGGGCAGGCCGGAGATCAGGTCGTGGATCTGTGCGGCGCGGGCGGCGTCCTCGATCTCCGCGTCGGTGGCGTCTGGCCGGGCGTAGCGCAGGTTCTCCCGGACGGTGGTGTGCAGCAGGTACGTCTCCTGGCTCACCACGCCGACGATCGCGGCCAGGTCGGCCAGGCGCAGGTCTCGCAGGTCTACTCCGTCGACGGTTACCCGGCCGCCGATCGGGTCGTGCAGCCGGCTGATCAGCCCGGCGAGGGTGCTCTTGCCGGAGCCGGTCTCACCGACCAGAGCGAGGCTGGTGCCGGCGGGAACGTCCAGGGTGATCCCGGCGAGCGCGGCGGTGTCGCTGCCCGGGTAGCCGAAGGTGACGTCCTCCAGGCGCAGGTGGCCGCGCACCCGGGTGGGGTCGACGCGGACCGGCTCGGTGGGGTCGGCGACGTCGACCGGCAGATCCAGGTATTCGAAGATCCGGGCGAAAAGCGCCAGCGACGCGGTGAGCGAGACGCCCACGTTGAGCAGCCCCATCAGCGGCCGGAACAGGCCGCCCTGCAGGGCGGTGAAGGCGACCAGGGTGCCGATGCTCAGCGTGCCGGCGGTGCCGGGAAGGCCGGCGGCGAGGTAGATGACCGCCGGTACGGCGGCGAAGATGATGCTCATCGAGGCCATGCGCCAGCGGCCGGCCAGCTCGCTGCGCAGCTCCAGGTCGACCAGTCGGGCCGACGAGGCGGTGAACCGGTCGATCAGCGCGGGGCCGGTGCCGAGGGTCTTGGCCAACTGCACGCCGCTGATCGAGAGCCCTTCCTCGACGGTGACGTTGAGGTCGGCGAGTTCGCGTTGCCGCTGGGCGGTGATCTCGCGGCGCATCCGGGCGACCCGGCGGGTCAGCCAGATCGCCGGTGGCAGCACCACGAGCGAGACCAGGGAGAGCTGCCAGGAGAGGGCGACCATGGCGACCGCGGTGGCGACCACGGTGGTGAGGTTGGACGCGACGGCGGTGGCGGTGGAGGTGACCACCGACTGCATGCCGCCGATGTCGTTGGTGATCCGGGACTGCACCTCGCCGGTGCGGGTGCGGGTGAAGAAGCCGAGCGACTGGCGCTGGAGGTGGCTGAAGACGTCGGTGCGCAGCCGGTGCATGACCTGCTGGCCCACCTGGGTGGAGATCCAGGTCTGTACGACGCCGAGGGCGGAGGTCACCGCCGCCACGGCGACCATGCCGAGGACCAGCCAGACCAGCAGGGTCACGTCGCCCTGCGGGAGGGCCTGGTCGATCACGGCGCGCAGCAGGAACGGACTGGCCATCGCGATGATCGAGGAGATCACGATGATCGCGGTGACGGTGGCCAGTGCGGGCCGGTGGGGGGTGAACAGGCGGCCGATGCGGCCCAGCGACACCTGACGGGCCTGCGTCTTCTCTTCGGCGCTGACGGTGCGGTGGCCACGGTCGCGGCCCATGGGGGTGGGTTCCAAGGGGGTACACCTTTCGCGGTGGGATATATGCTGAGGTTACCTCATCATGAGGGAACAACCGTATCGACTGCTACGGTATTCCGGTGACCGAGGACACCACCGACAACGCCGACCACGAGAGCCTGGCCGAGACGTTCTGGGCCGTGGCGTCCCTTTTACGCCGCCAGACGCGGGAGTCGTTGGCACCCTGGGACATCACCCCCAGCCAGTCCCGGGCGCTCGGCGTGCTGGGCCGGCACGGCGAGGTCCGTCCCGGCACGCTCGCCGAGCACCTGCGCATCGCACCCCGCTCGGCGACCGAGGTCGTCGACGACCTCCAGGCCCGTGGGCTCGTCGAACGCCGACCCGACCCCGCCGACCGGCGGGCCACCCTGGTCGCGCTCACCGAGGAGGGCGACCGCGTCAGCGCCGCCATCCGGACCGCCCGCCGGGCCGAGGCCGATCGCTTCTTCGGCCACCTGGGCGACGCCGACCGCGCCGAACTGGCCCGCATCCTGCGCACCCTGCGCGCCTGACGGGTTTGCCCACCCCAGGCACGGGTAGCCAGCGGCCCCGTCCGGTCGGCGGGACCGGCCGGTACCGGTCGGGGGCGAGGTGACAGGAGGCCCGGCTGATGTGCGGGATCAGCGGGGAGGCGCGCTTCGACGGCCGGTCGCCCGACGCGGCGGCGGTCACCCGGATGACCGAGGCGATGCGCTCGCGCGGCCCGGACGACGAGGGCCTGTTCAGTGACGACTGGGTGACCCTCGGGCACCGCCGGCTGACCATCATCGACCTGTCCGACGCGGGCGGGCAACCGATGGTCCGTGACGACCTGGGCCTGGCGCTGGTCTTCAACGGCTGCATCTACAACTACCCGGAGCTGCGCGAGGAGTTACGCCACGCCGGGTACGCCTTCCACTCCACCAGCGACACCGAGGTGATCCTGGTGGCGTACGCGCACTGGGGTGAACGTTTCGTCGACCACCTGGTCGGCATGTTCGCGATCGGGCTGGTCGACCGGGTGCGGCGGCGGCTGATCCTGGCCCGCGACCGGCTCGGCATCAAACCGCTCTACCTCGCCGAGACACCCGGGCGGCTCCGGTTCGCCTCCACCCTGCCCGCGCTGTTGCGGGCCGGCGACGTCGACACCGGCATCGACCCGGTGGCGCTGCACCACTACCTGTCCTGGCACTCCATCGTGCCCGCCCCGCGCACCGTGCTGCGCGGCGTGCGCAAACTGCCGCCGGCCACCCTGCGGGTGATCGAGGCGGACGGGCGCAGCCGCGAGGAGGTGTACTGGCGACCCGACTACGTGCGGGAGTCCGCAGACGCGGGGATGGACGCCGCAGACTGGCGGGCCGCCATCGGGGACGCGCTGCGCGCGGCGGTACGCCGACGGCTGGTCGCCGACGTGCCGGTCGGCGTGCTGCTCTCCGGTGGACTGGACTCCAGCCTCATCGTGGCGCTGCTCGCCGAGGCGGGCCAGCAGCATCTGCGGACGTTCAGCATCGGCTTCGACAGCCGCGACGGCGAGTCCGGCGACGAGTTCCACTACTCGGACCTGGTGGCCCGCGCGTACGACACCGACCACCACCGGATCCGGCTGTCCAACGGCGATCTGGTGCCCGCCGTGCGACGTGCCGTGCTGGCGATGACCGAGCCGATGGGCAGCCACGACGTGGTCGCCTTCCATCTGCTCTCCGAGCAGGTGGCGCGGCACGTGAAGGTGGCACAGTCGGGGCAGGGCGCCGACGAGGTGTTCGCCGGCTACGGCTACCACCAGCCGCTCACCGAGGCACCCCGGCACGGCGCCGCCGAGACGTTCGCCGCCGCCTTCTTCGACCGCGACCACGACGAGCTGCGCCGCATCGTCGGCCCGGCGTACGCGCTGGACCACGACGCCAGCCGGGACCTGCTCGCCGGGCACCTCGCCGCGCCCGGGGCACAGACCGCGCTGGACGCCGTGCTGCGCCTGGACACCCACCTGATGCTTCCCGACGACCCGGTCAAGCGGGTGGACAGCATGAGCATGGCGTGGGGGCTGGAGGTGCGCACTCCCTTCCTCGATCAGGACCTGGTCACCCTGGCCGCACACTGCCCGCCGGAGCACAAGGTCGCCCAGAACGGCAAGGGCGTCCTCAAGGAGGTTGCCCGGGAGGTGCTGCCCGCCGAGGTGATCGACCGTCCCAAGGGCTACTTTCCGGTGCCGGCGCTGCGCAATGTGGACGGCCCGGTGCGCGAGCTGGTCGCCGAGGCGTTGCAGGCGCCGGCCGCGCGCGAGCGAGGGCTGTTCCGCCCGGAGTACGTGGCCCGCCTGCTCGCCGAGCCGGACCGGGCCGAGGCGGCGGCCGGCAGCAACAAGCTGTGGCAGCTCGGGCTCCTGGAGCTGTGGCTGCAGACGCACGACATCCGCTGAGCCGCAACCGCGAGGCCGCGGGCCGCCGCGACAGTCGGTCAGCCCGCGGTCGTGCGGGCGGCCAAATCGTCGATGACCGCACGCAGGTCACCGGTACGCTCCAGCACCCGACGCTGTCGGGTCGCGCCCGTGCCGTCACGGCGTAGCCGGGCCAGTTGTGCCAGCACGTACCCCAGGTCGCCGTGCCGCAGCAGGGCCGGGGCGATCACCGCCATCAACTCGTCGACGAGCGCCCAGGCCGGTCGGGTGCCGCCGGCGCGCAGGTCGATCAGCTCGCCGTCGAGGCCGTCGTGGGCGGCCCGCCAGTGCGCCGCGGCGACCAGACAGTCGCGGGTAGGCGGGGCGGTCACCCCGGCGCGTACGTCGTCGGCGAGGGTGGCGACGAGTGACCGGACCAGCGCGGCGACCAGCACCGCGTCGTCCACGTCGGGGCACACGTCCCCCACCCGCACCTCCACGGTCGGGTAGGCCGACGACGGCCGGGCGTACCAGTAGACCATCGCGGCGTCGAGCATGATGCCGGCGGCGATCAGCTCGTCGACGGTCCGGTCGTAGTCGGCGGCGGAGTCGAAGTACGGCGTCGGGCCGATGCTGGGCCAGCGTTCCAGCTGCATGGACCGCCAGCTGGCGTGGCCGGTGTCCTGCCCGTCGTGCAGCGGCGAGTTGGTGGTGATCGCCTGCACCACCGGCAGCCACGACCGAAGGTGGTTGCAGACCTGCACGGCCAGTTCCCGGTCCGGCAACCCGACGTGTACGTGGCAGCCGCACACCGCCGGGTCGTGTGCCACCGGGCCGTACCGGCGTGACATCGCGTGGTAGCGCGGCTTGTCGGGCACCGTCCGGTGCGGCTCGGCTACCGGGGTGGCGCCGACCGCCACCAGCCGGGCCCCGGCCGCCGTGGCGGCCTCGGCGGCGGAGCGGCGCAGCGCCACCAGGTGCGCGCGTAGCTCGGTGAGGTCGGCGCAGACCGGCGTGACCATCTCCACCATGCTGTGCCGGAACTCCTGGCGGCTCTGGTCCCGGGCGGGGCCGCGCAGCGCGGCCAGCACCTGGTCGGCCACCGGCAGGTTCCGCCCGCTGTCCGGTTCGAGCAGCAGGAACTCCTCCTCCACGCCGAGCGTGAGGGTGGACAGGTCGGGCACGGTGTCGGCGATCGCCGGACGGTACGCCATGGCCACCTCCATCCGCTCCTACGGCCGAGGGTGGACCCACGGCCGGGGCGGCACGGTTTCCCGGCCCGACGCCGGGGCAAACGCGCGCTCAGGATGTCGCCAGCGCCGCCGCGCGGGCGGTGAGGAAGGCCCGTTCCGCCGCGTTGTCCGTCAACGCGACGGCCGTCCGGTACGCGTCGACGGCCTCCACGTCCCGGCCGAGCCGGGCCAGCAGGTCGGCGCGGACCGCGTGGTGCACGTGGTAGCCGTCCAGGTCGAGCCGATCCACCTCGGCCAGCGCCACCGCCGGCCCGGCCACCTCGGCGAGCGCGACGGCCCGGTTCAGCGCCACCACCGGACCGGGGGCGACCGCCGTCAGTTGGTCGTACAGCTGAAGGATCTGACCCCAGTCGGTGTCGGCGCCACGCGGCGCGGCGCTGTGCACGGCGGCGATCGCGGCCTGGATCTGGTACGGCCCGGGCTGGTCGCGGCGCAGGCAGCGGCGGACCAGCGCCTGCCCTTCGGTGATCAGCTCGGTGTCCCACCGGCCCCGGTCCTGCCGGGGCAGCGGCACCAGCTCACCGTCGGCGGTGGTCCGCGCGGCACGGCGGGACTCGGTGAGCAGCATCAGCGCGAGCAGGCCGAGCGCCTCGGGCTCGTCCGGCATCAGCGCGACCAGCAGCCGGGTCAGCCGGATCGCCTCGGCGCACAGCTCGGCGCGGACCAGATGTCGCCCGGCGCTGGCCGTGTAACCCTCGTTGAAGATCAGGTAGAGCACCGCGAGCACGGCGTGCAGCCGGTCGGGCAGGTCGGCGTCGCGCGGCACCCGGTACGGGATCCGCGCGTTACGGATCTTCGACTTGGCGCGGACCAGCCGCTGCGCCATCGTGGGCTCGGGCACCAGGAAGGCGCGGGCGATCTCGGCGGTGCTCAGGCCACCGAGCAGGCGCAGGGTGAGCGCGACCCGGGCGGTCGGGGCGAGCGCCGGATGACAGCAGGTGAAGATCAGCCGTAGCCGGTCGTCGCGCACAGGCCCCTCCTCGACGGGTTCGCGAGCGGCGAACAGCAGGGCCGCGTGGGCGTGCCGGTCGGCCCGGGACGCCTCGCGGCGCAGCCGGTCGATCGCCCGGTTCCGGGCGGTGGTGATGATCCAACCGGCCGGACTGGGCGGCGGGCCGGTGGTCGGCCACCGCGCCACCGCGACGGCGAAAGCCTCCTGGACGGCCTCCTCGGCGAGGTCGATGTCGCCGAGGAGGCGAACCAGGACGGCGACCGCGCGCCCGTACACCGCGCGGAACACCGCCTCCACATCCGGCACGGTCAGTCTCCGGCCGCACCGTGGAAGGGGCGGACCTCGATCGGCAGCGTGGTGGCCAACGCGTAGCGGCGGCCCCAGTCGAGGGCGGCGTCCAGGTCCGGCACGTCGATGATGGTGATGCCGCCCAGGTGTTCCTTGCCCTCGACGAACGGGCCGTCGGTGATCAGGACCTCGCCGTCGCGAGCGCGCAGCACGGTGGCGGTCTCCGGGCCGTGCAGACCCTGCCCGAAGACCCACGACCCGGTGGACGCCAACTCGTCGCGCAACTCGCCGAGTTGGCGCATCACCCCGGCCAGGAACTCCGGGTCCGGGGGTAGCTCACCCTGGGGCTGGTGAAGGCTGAGCAGGTAGAGCGTCATCGGTCCTCCTCGCCGGGTCGGTCCGTCGCCGACCTCTCATCCTCCACACGTTCGGCCCGTGCCCGGATCGACAGGCCGGCGCGAGAAATCTCGCGGGCCGCCGCCCCGGCCCCGGTGTTCGCGCCTCCTTTGCTCTGCTTCAGCGGAGGCAACGATGAGGGGGGTCGAGTGTCTCCTGGGTTGAAGCAGAGCAAAGGACGCGGGACAGGGGTGCGACCCCGCGCTGCCGTGGCGTGATCAGCCGTTCGATCAGCGCCGGGAGTCATGCGTCGGGCGGTTGCGGGTAAGCGGCGCCGTGACCGACGGCATCCGGGTGGTCGTGGTCGGCGCCGGCTTCTCCGGCCTTGCTGCCGCGCAGGCGCTCACCCGCGCCGGTGCCCAGGTGCGGGTGTTGGAGGCCCGCGACCGGGTGGGCGGGCGGGCGCTGACCCGTTGGCTGCCCGAGCTCACCCAACTCGATCTGGGCGCGCAGTGGATCGGCCCGACCCAGGATCGGATGTACGCGCTGGTCGCCGAGCACGGACTGGCCACCTTCGCGTCGGCGGCGGTCGGCGCGCCCACCCTGCTCTGGGCCGGCCAGCGCCGGGCCGAACCGCCGGCGCAGGCCGGCCGGGTGCTCAGCCTGCTCGACGAGTACGCCGCACGGCTGGACCCGGCCGCACCCTGGCAGACGCCGGAGGCCGCGCAGTGGGACCGGACGATCCTCGGCGGCTGGCTGGCCACCACGGCCGGCGACGGCGACACCGCCGACTACCTGGGGCGACTGCTCGCCGGAGGGCTGCTGGCCACCAGCGCGGACGAGCTGTCCCTGTTGCACCTGCTGTTCTATCTGCGCAGCGCCGGCGGGACCGGGCCGTTGCTGGGCATGGCCGGCGGCGCGCAGCAGGACCGGATCGTGGGTGGGCCGCCGGCGCTCGCCGAGCGGATGGCCGCCGCCCTGCCGCCGGGGACGCTGACGCTGGCCACACCGGTGCGGGCGATCGAACAGACCATCGACGGGGTGACGGCGTGGACCGACACCGGGCGCGTCGACGGCGACGCGATGGTGGTCGCGCTGGCACCGGCGCTGGCCGGCCGGATCCGGTACGACCCGCCGCTGCCCGCGCTGCGCGACGGGCTGACCCAGCGGATGCCGATGGGTACGGCGCTAAAGGTGCACGCCGTCTACCCGGAGCCGTTCTGGCGTGCCGACGGGTTCTCCGGCGTGGCCACCAGCAGCGCCGGTCCGCTCACCGAGACGGTCGACAACTCCACCCCGACCTCGCCGCTCGGAGTGCTGACCGGGTTCAGCTACTCCTCGGACGCCGCCGCGCTGCGCGAGATGTCCCCGGGGCAGCGTCGGCGGTGCCTGCTGGACGCGTTCGCCGCCCTGGTCGGGCCAGGAGCCGGCAATCCGATGGAGCTGGTGGAGTACGACTGGTCAGCCGAGGAGTGGACGCGCGGCTGCTTCTCCGGTGCGCTCACCCCGGGGACCTGGAGCACGTACGGCCCGCAGTTGCGGGCACCGGTGGGGCGGGTGCACTGGGCGGGCACCGAGACGGCGACCCGCTGGAACGGCTACCTCGAGGGCGCGGTGCGGGCCGGTGAGCGGGCGGCGGCCGAGGTGCTGGCGGTGTGAGCGGGCACGACCGAGGCCGGCCCGGTCTCGGCGGGACCGGGCCGGCTCGGCCCACGGTGGCGACCCGGCCAACCCGGTCGGTGGTACGACCGGGCCGGCGCGGGCGCCCCGGTCAGGGGTAGGTGGTCAGGTACACCTGCTGGTTCGCCGCGTTCGCGGTGCCACCGGCGTTGTTGATCACCCGATTGATGGTGCCGACGCCACCGAGCGAGACGGTGACCATGTTGGTGAACCGCACGTTCGGGTTGGTGGGCACCTCGAAGGCCCGCTCCTCGACCACCGCGGGGTTGACGTTGAAGTAGCTGTAGCTGCCCAGTCCCCACGCCTGGTGGCTGGTCACCGAATCCGCGACCTTGTACGCGGCATAACCCCGGGTCGACCCGTTCATCCAGGCCGCCTGGTTGGGCGGGTCGTACGGCAGTTCGTTCTGGTAGAAGTACGTCCGGCCGCCGTTGCCGTTCCAGATCGTCTGGTATTTCTGGTAGTGCTCGACGAAGAGGCCGTACATGGTGACGTTGTCGCCGTTGACCGTGAGCCCGGTGTCGGCGGTGTTCAGCGTCCACCCGGTGGGTACGCCGGAGGCGGCGTGGTCGGCCCGCCACAACCACATGTGGTCGCCGATCACGTTGTCGCTGTTGACGGTCAGCGTGTTGGTGGCCTTGCCGACGTGTGGCCCGCCGATGCGGAAGAACACGTCGTGCAGCGAGGTCGGGTTCGCGGCGTGGCTCGCGGACGAACCGGACGGCCCGACCTCCATCAGCACCGGCGAGTTGGTCGTGCCGGCCTCGAACATGAGGCCGGCCACCTTGACGCCGTCCACATCGGCCACCCGCATCGCGACGGTGCCGTTGTCGGCCTGGATGGTGGCCAGGCCGAGGCCGAGGATCACCGTGTCGGCCCGGTTGACCTGGATGGGCTCGGTGACGTGGTGCACGCCCGGGGTGAAGAGCAGGTGCTTGCCCTGGGCGAGGGCCGCGTTGATGGTGGCGGCACTGGTGCCGGCCTGGACGACGAAGAACTGCGACAGCGAGATGGACGAGCCGGCCGGGGTCTTGTTGTACCAGCTGGTGCCGACCGAGTTGGTCCGCAGCGCCGGCACGAAGACCCGGTACTCACCGGTGCCGTCGACGTAGAGGAACGGCTTCTCCCGTACCTGCGGGGTCTGGCCGATGACGGTGTGCGACGGGTTGGGGAAGCTCGGCGGCGGGGCGCCGGTGACGCCCTGGAAGACCATGTTCCACACCGAACCGGTCCAGCCGTTGCCGAACTCGCTGTTGCGGGAGTACCACTGCTGCTGCGAGCCGGAGACGACCAGGCCGTCGATGCGGGTGTCGGCCAGCAGACCACCGCTGGACCAGCCGTCGCCACCGTTCCAGAGCTGGATCTGGTTCTGCGCGCCGCGCAGGTGCATCCGCCGGTACGGCGCGGCCTGCGACACCGCCCAGCGTTCCACGGTCTGCCCGGCGGGCAGGGTGACCGAGAGGTTCTCGGCGGCCCGCCAGAAGTTCTGGGTGGCGTTGCCGCCCATCCAGAACGCCTCGGTGCGGACGTGGCCGTTGAGGTTGACGTCGTCCGGGCTCAGGCCGAGGCCGGCAACCTGGGTGAAGAAGCCGAGGTTGACGTCCGCGGTGTAGGTGCCGGGCTTGAACAGCACCGCGTAGCGCTGCGGCCCGAACTGGTTGGTCTCCTGCTGGGTGAAGAGGGTGTTCAGTCGGCTCTGGATGGTGGCGGTGGGCGTGCTCGGGTCGAAGACGAACGTGTTCGGCCCGAGGTTGGGGTTGCGCGGGTCGGTCGTGTCGACCGGGGGCTCGCTGGTGCCGCCGGTCGTGTTCACCGCCAGCTCCCAGAGTGAGTAGCCGTAGGCGGTTCCCCGCGCGGTGCCGTACATCCGCAGGTAGCGGCCGCTGCCGGTGACGGCGAGGGACTGCGTCCCACCGGTGCCGGTGGTGGTCGAGTAGATCGTGGTCCAGGTGGCACCGTCGGCCGAGGTCTGGAGCTGGAAGGCCCGGGCGTACGCGGCCTCCCAGGTGAGCACCACCCGGCAGATCGTCCGGGTGCTGCCGAGGTCGACGCGCAGCCACTGCGGGTCGCTGGCGGCGCTGGCCCACCGGGTGCCGGGGTTGCCGTCGACGGCGGCGGACGCCGCGAGGCCGGCATCCTGAGTGGATGAGGCGGTGGCCGGGCTGCCCTGGGCGACGTTGGTGCCGCCGCAGGTCGGCGTGCTGCCGCCGGTCTCGCCGTAAACCTGGAACTCCCAGAGCGAGTAGCCGTAGCCGGTGCCCCGGGCGGTGCCGTTCATCCGGACGTAGCGGCCGGCACCGGTGACGGTGAGGTTCTGCGTGCCGCCGGTGCCGGTGGTGGTCGAGTAGATCGTGGTCCAGGTGGCGCCGTCGTCGGACGTCTGAAGCTGGAAGGCGCGACCGTAGGCGCCCTCCCAGAGCAGGTTCACCTGGCTGATGGTGGCCCGGGCGCCCAGGTCGACCTGGAGCCACTGCGGGTCGCTGAACGCACTGGCCCAGCGGGTGCCGGTGTTGCCGTCGACGGCGGCGGCGGCTGGCGTGCCGGCGTTCTCGGTGGACGAGGCGGTGGCGGGGCGGCCCTGGGAGAGCAGGGTGGGCGCGGCCTGCGCGGGTGTGGTGGCGCCGGTCGGGGTGAGCGCCGCGACCAGGGCGACGGTGAGCCCGACGAGCAGGTGCCGGACTACCCGTCGGGGACGCGGGCGTACGGATGTAGCACGAGATGTCATGACATCGCCTGTCGATAGGGGGTTACGGATGCCGCGCGGGTGGGATCTGGCTCGCCCCGTGGTGCCGTGGGTGGTGCCGCCGATGCGGCGCAGCGGGTAGGAGAGCGCTCTCGTAGGAGTGTTGCGGCGAGATTGCGGCGGCGTCAAGACATCGATCTATAACACTGTTATTTATCCCGAGGATTCTTTTTGTGTAATTTGCCGTCAGCGCTGGCGTCGTTCCCGCTCAGCGACGGACGCCACCCTCGGTGAGAAACCGGGCGATCGGCAGCGTGGCGGCGCCCAACGCCACCGCGTCCACCCCGAGACGGCACAGCTCGATCGACGCCTGCGCGTACGGCTGGCGCAGCGCCTGCCGTCCGGCGGCCTCCCGGACGGCCGGCAGCAGGTCGCCCAGCGCCATCGCCGCCCAGCCGCCGAGCACCACCCGCTCCGGGTTGAACAGGTTGATCAGGTTGGCCACCCCCGCGCCGAGGTAGCCGGCGGTGTCGTCCAGCACCCGCCGGGCGGTGGCCGAGGTCTCGCCGGCGGCGACCAGCGCGGCGATCTGGGACTCCTCGTCCTCACCCGGCACCGCTCGACCCCGGCGCGCCTCCCGGTACCGGTCGATGATCGCCTCCGCACCCACGTACGCCTCCAGGCAGCCGCGCGCGCCGCACCGGCAGGCCCGGCCCCCGTACACCAGGGTGGTGTGCCCCCACTCCCCCGCGCTGCTGGAGGCGCCCCGGTAGGTGGCGCCGTTGGTCACCACCGACGCGCCCACGCCGCTGCCGACCAGCGCGAAGACCGCGTGTCGCGCGCCCCGGCCGGCGCCGAACCACATCTCGGCCTGGCCGAGGGTCTTGGCGCCGTTGTCGATGTGCAGCGGCACGTTGGTGCCGGCGCCGATGAGACGCTCCAACGGCACCCGGTCCCAACCGAGCGCCTGGGCGTCCACGACGGCCTCGATGCCCTGCTCGACCACCCCGGAGACGCCGATGCCGACGCCGAGCACGTCGCCCGTCGCCACCCCGGCCTGCCCGGTCACCGCGTCGATACCGGCCAGCACGTGCCCGGCCACCAGGTCGGGCTCGGTGCGGGCCGGGTCGAGCGGGTACTCGATGCTGGCGAGCAGGGTCATCGCGAAGTCGAACAGCTCCACCCGGACCCGGGTCTCGCCGACGTCCACGCCGATCACGAAGGCGAAGCGGGGCGCGATCCGCAGCATCATGCTGGGCCGACCGCCGTCGGATTCGGCAGCCCCGGCCTCGGCGACCAGCCCCTCGTCGATCAGGTCGGCCACCACGTTGCTGACCGCCGGCTGGCTCAGCCCGGTGCTGCGGACCAGGTCCTGCCGGGTGAGCGGGCCGTCGAGGAAGAGCTTGGTCAGCAGGGCGGACCGGTTGCGCAGCCGCACGCTGCGGTTGGTGGCACGCACCAGCTCCACTCGTCACCTCGTTCCCGTCGGCCGTCCGAGGCGACTGTAACCGCCTCGTGCTTGACGACCCACCAGCCAGCAACTTTAATGACGACATAATTTAAGCCGTGATGTAACTCCCGGGAAACGCCGACGGACCCCGACGGCGCACCCCCGAACCCTGTCCGCAGCCGGCCGCCCGTCGTCCCCGACCCCTATCGGCGACGGAGGCCGGCGGACCCCCACCACGCACCGGAAGGGCTGACCGTGTCGAGACGACACCTCGGGATATTCACCGCCGCCGTACTGGCCGCCGCCTCACTGACGGCCTGCGGCGGCTCCGGCGACGACTCCGCCGCAGCACCGAAGACGCTCACCTACTGGGCCAGCAACCAGGGCGCCAGCCTGGAGGCCGACAAGACGACCCTCCAGCCCGAGCTGGACAAGTTCGAGAAGCAGACCGGGATCAAGGTCACCGTCGAGGTGGTCCCCTGGTCGGACCTGCTCAACCGCCTGCTCGCGGCCGCCGCGTCCGGCAAGGGCCCGGACGTGGTCAACATCGGCAACACCTGGTCGGCGTCGTTGCAGGCCACCGGCGCGCTGGTCGAGTTCGACGACGCCGCGTTGCAGGCCGTCGGCGGCAAGGACCGGATCGTGCCCGCCGCGCTCGCCGCCGCCGGCGCCCCCGGGAAACCGCCGGCCGCCGTGCCGCTCTACAGCATGGCGTACAGCCTGTACTACAACAAGAAGGCGTTCGCCGACGCCGGCATCACCGCACCGCCGACCACGTGGGAGCAGCTCGCCGAATACGGCAAGAAGCTGAGCACCGGCGGCAAGTGGGGCCTGGCGATCGAGGGTGCCAACCCGTCGGAGAACGCCCACCACGCGTTCACCTTCAGCCAGCAGTACGGCGGTGAGTGGTTCGACTCGGCCGGCAAGCCGACCTTCGACACCCCGCAGAACGTCTCGGCGATCAAGCGCTACATCGACTTCATGGCCGCCGACAAGATCACCAACCCGAGCAACGCCGAGTACGCGCAGAACCAGTCGGTCTCCGACTTCGCCAACGGCAAGGCCGCCATGCTGCTGTGGCAGTCCGCCGGCTCGAACCTGAAGACGCAGAACATGCCCGCCGACGCGTACGGGGTGGCCCCGGTGCCGTTCCTGGCCAGCCCGCCGGCCGGCGGCAAGAAGGTCAACAGCATGGTCGCCGGGATCAACATGGCGGTCTTCAAGCACACCAAGAACAAGGACGGCGCGCTGAGCTTCGTGAAGTTCATGACCAGCGACGAGGAGCAGACGATCCTCAACAAGACGTACGGCTCGCTGCCGGCGGTGAAGACCGCGGCCTCCGACCCGGCGTTCAGCGCGACGGAACAGAAGACCATCCAGGAGACCCTGGCCACCACGGCGGCCCCGCTGCCGCAGGTGCCCGAGGAGAGCACCTTCGAGACCCTGGTCGGCACCGCGATGAAGGAGCTGTTCGCCGACGCGGCCAGCGGCAAGCCGGTCACCGAGGAGTCGGTGAAGGCCAAGCTGACCGACGCGCAGCAGAAGATGCGCTGACCCACGCGTCACCGGTGGCCGTGGTCGGGTGCTGAGCCCGACCACGGCCACCGCCTCCGAGAGGACCCCGATGGCAACCAGCACCACCGCGCCGGACGCCGACCGGCGCGAACCCCAGGCCGGGTCACCGGCCCGGAGGCCGGCCCGCCGGCCCCGCGGCCCCCGCCGCTCGCTCCTGCCGTACCTGCTGCTCGTACCGGCCATCGTGCTGGAACTCGCCATCCACGTCATCCCGATGGTGGTCGGGGTCTGGATGAGCCTGCTGGAGCTGACCCAGTTCCACATCCGCGACTGGTCCACCGCCCCCTTCATCGGGTTGGAGAACTACCGCGCGACGCTCGACCTGAACAGCGCCGCCGGCAAGGAACTGCTGCACTCGTTCTGGGTCACCCTGGCCTACAGCCTGCTCTCGGTCGGGTTCGCCTGGCTGCTCGGCATCTCGGCGGCAGTGGTCTTGCAGAAGCCGTTCCGAGGGCGGGCGATCCTGCGGGCGCTCTTCCTCACCCCGTACGCCCTGCCGGTCTACGCCGCGGTGATCACCTGGAGCTTCCTGCTGCAACGCGACACCGGCCTGGTCAACCACGTCCTCGTCGACCAGCTCGGGCTGCTGAACGAGCGGCCGTTCTGGCTGATCGGCGACAACAGCTTCTGGTCGCTGCTGGTGGTGTCGGTGTGGCGCAACTGGCCGTTCGCGTTCCTCTGCCTGATGGCCGGTCTGCAGAACGTGCCCGGCGAGCTGTACGAGGCCGCCGCGATCGACGGCGCCGGGTTCTGGCGACGCCTGCGCTCGGTCACCCTGCCGATGCTGCGGCCGGTGAACCTGGTGCTGCTGCTGGTGCTGTTCCTGTGGACCTTCAACGACTTCAACACCCCGTACGTGCTCTTCGGCGGCTCCGCACCGGAGCAGGCCGACCTCATCTCCATCCACATCTACCGCAGTTCCTTCAAGACCTGGGACTTCGGCTCCGGCTCGGCGATGTCGGTGGCGCTGCTGCTGTTCCTGCTGATCGTCTCGGCCGCGTACCTGCTGATCACCAACCGTCGGAGGGACGACCATGCGTGAGACCGCCGGTGAGCGTTGGGGCCGGCGCATCGTGCTGACCCTGCTCACCCTCTTCGTCGTCATCCCCCTCTACGTGATGGTCACCTCCGCGGCGAAGCCGTTGCAGGACGTGCAGAACGGCTTCACCTGGTGGCCCAGCCGTCCCACCCTGCAACCGTTCATCGACATGTGGAGCACCGTGCCGCTGGCCCGGTACCTGGTGAACAGCCTGGTGGTGTCGAGCATCGCGGCGGTCTGCTCGGTGGCGGTGGCCATCTTCGCGGCGTTCGCGGTCAGCCGTTACCGGTTCCGTGGCCGGGGCGTCTTCTCGGTGACGGTGCTGTCCACCCAGATGTTCCCCGGCATCCTGTTCCTGCTGCCGCTGTTCCTCATCTACGTCAACCTGGGCAACGCCACCGGCATCGAGTTGTACGCCAGCCGGACCGGCCTGGTGATCACGTACCTGACCTTCTCTCTGCCGTTCTCGATCTGGATGCTGGTCGGCTACTTCGACTCGATTCCCCGAGGGTTGGACGAGGCCGCGCAGGTCGACGGGGCCGGGCCGCTGCGCACCCTGTTCCAGGTCATCCTGCCGGCCGCCGTGCCCGGCGTCGTCGCGGTCACCGTGTACGCGTTCATGACCGCCTGGGGTGAGGTGCTCTTCGCGTCGGTGATGACCGACGAGGGCAGCCGCACCCTGGCCGTCGGCCTGCAGGGCTACTCCACCCAGTTCAACGTCTACTGGAACCAGATCATGGCCGCCTCGCTGGTGGTCAGCATCCCGGTCGTCGTCGGGTTCCTGGCCCTGCAGCGCTACTTCGTCGCCGGCCTCACCGCTGGCGCGGTCAAGTGAGTCATCCAACCCCAGAGGAGAACCAACCCGTGCCCGACCTGTCCAAGCTGCCACCCGACTTCCTCTGGGGCGTCGCCACGGCGGCGTACCAGATCGAGGGGCCGTCGACGTCGACGGCCGGTCGCCGTCCATCTGGGACACCTTCTCGGCGACCCCCGGCAACGTCGACAACGGCGACACCGGCGCGGTGGCCTGCGACCACTACCACCGGTGGCCGGAGGACCTGGCGCTGCTGCGTCGGCTCGGCGTGGACGCGTACCGCTTCTCGGTGGCCTGGCCCCGGGTGATGCCCGACGGCGTCGGGCGGGTCAACCCCGCCGGGCTGGACTTCTACGACCGGCTCGTCGACACGCTGCTGGCCGACGGGATCCGGCCGTTCGTCACGCTCTACCACTGGGACCTGCCGCAGGCCCTGCAGGACAAGGGCGGCTGGCCGCAGCGCGCCACCGCCGAGGCGTTCGCTGACTACGCGGCGGTGGTCGCCACCCGCCTCGGCGACCGGGTCGCCGACTGGAACACGGTCAACGAGCCGCTCTGTGTGTCCTGGATCGGGCACCTGGAGGGGCGGATGGCCCCCGGCGAGCGGGACCTCACCCGCGCGGTGCACACCTCGCACCACGTGCTGCTCGGGCACGGCCTGGCCACCCAGGCGATCCGCGCCAACGCCGCCCGACCGGCCTCGGTGGGACTGGTGCTCAACCTCAGCCCGATCGAGGCGGCGACCGACCGGCCCGAGGACGTCGCGGCGGCCCGACGGGCGGACGGGCACGTCAACCGGTGGTGGCTGGACCCGATCCACGGGCGTGGCTACCCCGCCGACATGATCGCCACCTACGGGGTCGAGCCGCCGGTACGCGGCGACGACCTGACGGTGATCGCCACACCCACCGACTTCCTCGGGGTGAACTACTACTTCCGTCAGCTGGTGGTCGACGACCCGGCCGGGCCGCCGCCGTACGCCCGGCAGGTGCCGGTGCCCGGCTCGGTGGAGACCGCGATGGGTTGGGAGATGTACCCGGCGGGCCTGGAGCGGCTGCTGGTCGAGGTGAGCGAGGAGTACCGGCCGGGCCGGATCATCGTCACCGAGAGCGGCTCGGCGTGGCCGGACGAGGTCACCGCGGACGGCACCGTGGAGGACAAGGAACGCACCGACCATCTGGAGCAGCACCTGGCCGCGTGCGCGTCGGCGGCGGCCCGGGGTGTGCCCCTGGACGGCTACTTCGTCTGGTCGCTGCTGGACAACTTCGAGTGGGCGTACGGCTACGACAAGCGCTTCGGGCTGGTGCACGTCGACTACGCCACCCAGCGCCGGACGGTGAAGGCGAGCGGCCTGCGCTACGCCGAGTTGATCCGCGCCCACCAGCGACTCGCCGGGGCGACCAGCACCGCCACGCAGGTGGCCTGAACGGGGGCCGGCGAATCCGGAGGCCCTGGGCGCCGTGTCGAGCGGCGCCCAGGGCGTTCCGTCCGCCGACCGGCGCTCAGTCCAGGACGCGGCGGGACAGCGACGGCGGCAGCCGACCGGCGAGCAGCCAGCCGGCACCGGCGGCGACCAACGGCAGCCCACCGGCGGTCGCGACGAGGTGGACGACCGGCACGGCACCGAGCGGGTCGAGGTCGCGGTGCAGGGCACCAGCCAGCGCCAGGTAGGCACCGGCCACGCCCAGCACGGCTCCGAGCAGTGCGAGCGCTCCGGCGGTGGTGGCGGTGAGGGTCCGTCGTACCCGCCTCGGTGCCCCGGTCGCGGTCAGCGTGCGTAGGTCCGCTGCCGCCTCGCCCCGGATGAGCCCGACGGTCGTCGCCAGCACGCCGAGTGCGAGCAGGACTCCGGCGCCGGTCGCACCGGTCCGCAGCGCGGTCAACGACTCCTGCTCCCGACGGGACTCGATGGTGAGACCGGCGGCGGCGGCCACCTCCCGGGCCGTGGCCAGCTCCGCGCCGGTGAGGGGGTGGTCGGCCGTGAGGAACCAGCCGACCCGGGCCGACTGCCAGCCGTGCCGGCTGAGCGCGGCGGAGGTGATCAGCGAGTCGGGCAGCCCGGTGTAGCCGGACCGGGGCAGGGTGCGCACGATCGGACGTACGCCGCGGGCGGGAATGTTCAGCAGCTCCAGCTCGCCGGTGCGGGTGCTGAGCACATCGGTGTCGGGGGCGACCGTCATTCCGGCCACGCCGTTCAGTAGGAGCAGCCCGGGATTGACGACGTAGAGCGGATAGGAGGTCGTAAACTCCCCGGCCGCAGCCGGTGCGCCGATCTCGACGGCGGGGTGACCGCTCGGTCTTCCCTCCCGGCCCGGCTCGAGGTGCGCGGCCACCACCGCCATGTCCAGCGGGATGACGGTTGCCGCACCCACGGCGGTCGCGATGGTGTCGGTCCGGGCCTGAAGCGCGGCGATCTCGGCCGCCGTTCGTTCCGGGATCACCGGATCCCGGTGACCGATCCTGATCACCAGTTGGCTGGCGGCGAGGTTGCCCAGCCCGGCCGCCTCCCGGCTGCGGTAGTCCGCTGCGGCGGAGCCCACCACGATCGCCGCCGACAGCCCCACCGCGAGGCTGATCGCGGCGAGCGCGGCCCCGGCCCGGACGCGGTACCGGGACAGATCTGCCAGGGCCAGCCGCACCGCCACCGGAAGGCCTCCCCGGGCCGCCGCCAGCGCCGGGATGGCCAGCGGACCGACGAACAGCACGCCGAGCGCGGTGCCGACGGCACCCACCCCGATGAGCAGCGGGTTCGACCCGTCGGAGAGCACCAACGCCGTCAGACCGGCAGCTAGCAGCACGGCGGCCAGCGCGGCGGTTCGCCGCGCGGGCGGCGGGATCGGCGGCCGGGCCGACAGGGCGCTCATGATCGGGGTACGGGCGACCGCGCGGGCCGGCCACCAGGCCGCGGCGGTGGCCGTGGCGACGGCCAGCAGCATGCCTGCGCCGATGGTGAGCCAGGGCAGGTCGAATCGGTCGATGCGATGCCCGGCGGAGGTTTCGACGAAGCCGGCGGTGACGAGCCAGGTGACGACCCCGACCGCGGTGCCGCAGACTGCGGCGACTGACCCGACCGCAGCGCCGTTGACCAGCAGCACCAACCGCAGGTGTCGACGGGTGGCGCCCATCGCCGCCAGCATGCCGAGCTGACGCAGCCGGCGCTGGGCCAGCACCACGAACCCGGCGGCGGCCACGAGAGACACCAGCAGCAGGCCGACGGTGGCCAGCGCCAGCGTGGCGATGGCGAGTGTGGTGCGCTCGGCCACCGGCCGGGACTCGCGCACCAGCGGGCCGTCGATGGTCCGGCGGAACTCCTCCAAGCTGTCGCGGTCGCCGGCCGCCAGGACGGTCACCGACTGCGGTCGGTCGGCGGACGCCGGGTCGGTGAGGGCGAACTCGTCGTGCAGGTCCGCCGGGTTCTCCACCACCCCGACGATCAGGCGGTCGGAGTCACCGAGCTGGACCCGGGTGCCGAGCCCGGCACGCAGGGCCCGCTCCACCCCGTCGGTGACCGCCACCTCGGCCGGCCCGACCGGATAGCGGCCCTTCCGGAGGCCGAGCATCGGGCCGCCGTACGCGCCGGCGGGGTCCTGGGCCCGGACATCGACCGGGTCGAACAGCCCCGGCACCGGCACGGGCCGGTGACCGATCACGTCGACCGTGCCGAACCACGCTCGTGCGGCGGCGACCTGGGCATCCAGCCCGGCCGGATCGTCGCCGGGGATCCGGAGGAGCTGGTCGGCGCGACCGAACGTGGCGTCACTCGACGCGGCCAGGTTCCAGGTGGCCGCCAGGCCGAAGGTGGTGCCGGTGACCGCGACGGTGAGCAGCGCGATGGCCAGCAGTTGCTGCCGCCACTCGCGACGGAACAGCCGTACCGCCCAGCGGATCATCGCGCGGCGGGCCGGGAGTCCGCCGCCAGCGGGCCGGGCGGTCATCCGGGTGCGGCCCGGGTCGGCGGTCACGGCGTCGGGTCCGGGGAGAGCAGGGCGTCCGGGCCAGCCGACGGCGCGGTCTGGTCGACCACCCGGCCGTCCCGAATGAAGATCACTCGGTCGGCCCAGGACGCGAGCTGGGCATCGTGGGTGACCAACACTCCGGCGATGCCGCGCTTACAGGCCGAGCGGAGCATCCGCAGGACGGCTTCGCCGTTGGCGGCGTCGAGAGCGCCGGTGGGCTCGTCGGCCAGCAGCAGTCGCCGGTCCCCCACCACAGCTCGGGCGATGGCGACCCGTTGGCGCTCGCCCCCGGAGAGGTCATCGGGGAAATGGCCGGCACGGTCGGTCAGCCCCAGTTCGCCGAGCACGTGCAGGGCGGCGGCCCTCGCCGGACGTACTGCCATGCCATCGAGCTCCAGTGGCAGGGCCACGTTCTCGACGGCGGAGAGGCCGGCGAGCAGGTTCAGGTCCTGGAAGACGAAGCCGAGCGAACGGCGGCGCAGCCGGGCGGTGGCGTCGGCGGAGAGCGTGGCGGGGTCGGACCCGCAGACCGTCACCTGGCCGGCCGTGGGCTCCTCAAGGGTGCCCGCGATGGTCAGCAGGGTGCTCTTGCCCGAGCCGCTCGGACCCATGATCGCGACCAGCTCACCGGCGACCACGTCCAGGTCGACCGCACGCAGGGCGTGCACGGCGGCGGCGCCAGTTCCGTACACCTTGGACACCTGCCGCAGGCGGAGCACGACGCTCATCGTCGGGCTCCTGCCGCGTCGTCCCGGGCTGGCTGGGCCGGGCGACTCTCCTGGCTGGTGGCCGGCGACGGGTCCGTGGGTGGTGCGGTGGAGGGCAGCGTCGAGTGACTACGCAGGCGCGCGTCCGCCGCGTCGAGCCAGCGGACGATCGCTTCCAGGCGGAACAGCTCGGCGTCGACGACGAGGCCGAGGCCGATGTCCTCCGGAGCCGCATCGGCCTTGAGGTGGGTGTAGCGCTGCATCTCCTCGACGATCCGCCGCCGGTGGGTCTGGAGGATCTCGGTGACGTCGACCTGGGTCAGGCGCATCGCCACCTGCACCTTCATCACGAGCTCGTCGCGGGGTGGCGGCCCGGCCTGGGGTGGCGTACGCAGCCAGCTGAGCAGCTCCTGTTCGCCGTCGGCGGTGAGCCGGTAGCGCTTCTGTGCGCCGTCGCGGCCAGCGTCGTCGGTCTCGACGTGTCCCTCGCGCTCCAGACGTTGCAGGGTGGTGTAGACCTGCCCGACATTGAGCGGCCAGACCTCCCCGGTGCGCGCCTCGAACTCCTGCCGGAGCTGGAGACCGTACTTCGGTGCCTCGGTGAGCAGCGCCAGCATGGCATGGCGAATGCTCACGATCCACTACCCACAGTCAGCATACTCGGTATAATACACAGTATTATCGAGATGGCACTCCCCCGTGCGACGTCCGTCCACATCGTCATTTCGTTCGGGCGAACCGCGGTGGCCGGATCGCGCCGGCGGTTAGCCTTCCCCAATGGCCGCAGCCCCCGACGAGGTCGAGCAGCCCGACACCGGGGCGCGGGTGTCCGGCATCGACCGGATAACGGCCTTCAGCGACGGTGTCTTCGCCATCGTCATCACGCTGCTGGTCATCGAGTTGCGGGTACCGGAATACCACGAGGGCGAGTTGCTGACCGGGCTGCTCGACGAGGGCGCCTCGTACCTCGCCTTCGTGGTGTCCTTCGTCTACGTCGGAGTGCTCTGGCTCAACCACCACGCGCTGCTCAGGCTGATCCGCGCGACCACCCTGCCGTTCAGCTGGATCAACCTCGGCATCCTCTTCGGCGTGGTGATCATTCCGTTTCCCACCGCGGTGCTGGCGTCGGCGTTCACCCATGGCGACACCGACGACCAGCGCGCCGCCGTCGCCCTGTACGCGCTGGCCGCGGCGTTGATGTCGGCCCCCTGGCTGATGTCCTTCGGCTACCTGCACCGACACCCGGCGCTGCTCCACCGCCGGGTCAGTCCCGAGTACGTGCGGACGCAACGACTGCGACCAGTCACCGGCCTGGTCCTGTACGGGCTCAGCGGTCTGCTCGGCTGGTTCGTCAATCCGGTGCTGGGCCTGATCGGTGTCATCGTCATGATCACCTATCACGCGGTGACCAGCGAGGGGCTGCCCCGGTGGCTCACGCGTCGCTGACCGTTCGCCGCCGCGGCAGGTCGACCGGGGTGTCCACGTCGACCGGTGAGCCGACGTCGTCGCAGGGCACCTCGACCACCAGATCCGGGCGGTCGCGCAGCAGGTCGCGGGCACCCCGGTCGCCGACGGCGTAGCCGTCCAGCAGCGGCCAGGTCTCCCGACCCAGCAGCACCGGATGCCCCGGGCGGCCGCCGTAGGTGGCGACCGCGACGACCGCGCCGTCGGCGTACGCCCCTCGCACCCGGCGGACCGCGACCGGGCTGAGCAACGGCTGGTCGACGAGGACCACGACAGCGGCCGGCACGTCGGCCGGCAGCGAGGCCAGGCCCCGGCGCAACGACGAGCCCAGCCCGTCGGGCCAGCGGTCGTGGCGAACCGGCACGGCGCCGGGCAGATCGGGCACCTCGTCGGCGCCCGCGCCGAGCACCACGTGCACGGGTGTGCAACCTCCGTCGCTCAGCAGTCGGATCCCCCGCCGCACCAGCGGCTCGCCATCCAGCTCGACCAGCGCCTTCGGTCGGCCGTACCGCCGCCCGGCACCGGCGGCCAGCAGCAGCCCGGCGGTCACCGGCAGGTCCAGCACCGGGGTCACCTCCCGCGTTATTCGCCCTCATTTGTACCGATAAAGCTAGTCTGGGCCGGTGCAGGGCGGACCGGAGAACGCGACGACGACCAACGAGCGGCACTCGTCCCGGGTGGCGTTCGAGGTCAACGGCACGTCACACGAGGTGACGCTCGACAACCGCAGCACACTGCTCGACACGTTGCGCGAGCACCTGGGCCTGATCGGGGCGAAGAAGGGCTGCGACCACGGCCAGTGCGGCTCCTGCACCGTGCTGCTCGACGGCCGCCGGGTGAAGAGCTGTCTGGTCTTCGCGGTCACGCTGGACGGCCGGTCGGTGCTGACCGTCGAAGGGCTGGCCGGGCCGGACGAGCTGTCCCCGTTGCAGGCCGCGTTCATCACGCACGACGCGTTCCAGTGCGGCTACTGCACCCCCGGGCAGCTCTGCTCCGCCCGCGGCATGCTCGACGAGGTCGCCCGGGGCTGGCCCAGCGCGGTCACCGACGACCTGAACGCACCGGCCGAGCTGACCGACGCGGAGATCCGCGAGCGGATGGCCGGCAACCTGTGCCGCTGTGCCGCGTACCCGCACATCGTGGCAGCCGTGCGCGAGACGGCGGCGACGCGATGAGGGCGGCCACGGCGTGAGGGCCTTCCGCTACCACCGACCGACCGACGTGGCCGACGCGGTCGCCGTGCTCACCGCGGAGCCGCAGGCGGCGTACCTGGGTGGCGGAACCAACCTGGTGGATCTGATGAAACTCGGGGTGCAGCGCCCCGACGTGCTGGTGGACGTGACCCGACTCCCGCTGGACGCTGTCGAGGAGCTGCCCGACGGCGGGCTGCGGATCGGCGCGACCGTCCGCAACAGCGACCTCGCGGCCCACCCGGTGGTGCGCCGGGACTACCCGGTGCTGGCCCGCGCCCTGCTCGCCGCCGCCTCCGGGCAGCTGCGCAACATGGCCACCACCGGCGGCAACCTGTTGCAGCGCACCCGCTGCGTCTACTTCCAGGACACCGGCAAGCCGTGCAACAAGCGTGAGCCGGGCAGCGGTTGCGCCGCGCTGCACGGTCAGAACCGCGACCTGGCGGTGCTGGACTGGTCCGAGCAGTGCGTGGCCACCCACCCGTCCGACCTGGCCGTCGCGCTGGCCGCCCTGGACACGGTGGTGGAGGTGTACGAGGCCGACGGCGCCCGCGACATCCCGATCGCCGCCCTGTACCGCTCCCCCGGCACGCACCCCGAACGGGAGACCACCCTGGCCCGGGGCGCGCTGATCACCGCCGTACGGCTGCCGCCGCTGCCGGCCGCGCGCCGCTCGACGTACCTCAAGGTGCGCGACCGGGCCTCGTTCGCCTTCGCCGCCGGCTCGGTGGCCGCGGTGCTGGACCTCGACGGCGACGTGGTCCGCGACGTGCGCCTGGCATACGGGGCGGTGGCGCACCGGCCGTGGCGGGCCTACCGGGCCGAGGAGGAGCTGCGGGGTCGACCGTTCAGCCCGGAGCTGGCCGCACGGGCCGCCGACGCGGAGCTGGCCGAGGCACGCCCGTTGCGGCACAACGGCTTCAAGGTGCCACTGACCCGGGCCATCACCGTCCGAGCGCTCAGCGAACTGGCCGAGGGGACGACGTCGTGACCGCCGACGCGGTCGGTCGGGCGTACCCCCGGCTTGAGGGTCGCGAGAAGGTCACCGGCACGGCCCGGTACGCGGTGGAGTACCCGGTCGACGGCGTCACCTATGGCTGGGCGGTGCCGGCGGCGGTGGTGCGGGGCCGGATCACCCGGATCGACACGACGGAGGCGCTCGCGTCGCCGGGCATGCTGGCCGTGCTGCACCACGGCAACGCGCCCCGGCTCGCTCCCGCCCAGGAGCCGGACCTGTGGCTGTTGCAGGAGCCGACGGTGCACTACCGGGGGCAGTACATCGCCGTGGTGGTGGCGACCAGCCTGGAGGCGGCCCGCGAGGGCGCCCGGCTGGTCCGGATCGACTACGACGCGGGACCGCACAGCACCGTGCTCACTGATGATCACCCCGGCCTGTACCGGCCGGACCACGTCAACCCCAGCTATCCGACCGACACCGCGGAGGGCGACTTCGACGCCGGGTACGCGGCCGCCCCGGTGCGGGTGGACGCCACGTACCGGACGCCGGCCTACCACAACAACCCGATGGAGCCGCACGCCACCACGGCGCAGTGGCGCGACGGACGACTGCTGGTGCACGACTCCAACCAGGGCGCCTCGTCGGTGCGGGCCACCCTGGCCGAGCTGTTCGCCCTGCCCCCGGAGGCCGTCCGGGTGGTCACCGAGCACGTCGGCGGCGGCTTCGGCAGCAAGGGGTATGCCAAGGCCGCGGTGGTGCTCGCCGCGCTCGCCGCCCGACACGTGGACCGACCGGTCAAGCTGGCGTTGACCCGCCAGCAGCTGTTCGGGCCGGTCGGTTACCGCACCCCCACCATCCAGCGGGTCCGCCTCGCCGCCGACGCCGACGGGCGACTCACCGCGATCTGCCACGACGCGATCAGCCAGACCTCGACCATCCGCGAGTTCGCCGAGCAGACCGCCGTCTACACCCGCAGCATGTACGCCGCACCCCATCGACGCACCACGCACCGGCTGGTCCGCCTGGACGTCCCCACGCCGTTCTGGATGCGCGCTCCGGGCGAGTGCCCCGGCGCGTACGCCCTGGAGTCGGCGATGGACGAGCTGGCGACCGCCGTCGGCATCGACCCGGTGGAGCTGCGGATCCGCAACGACGCGGAGGTCGACCCCGACCAGGGGCAGCCGTTCACCAGCCGCAACCTGGTGGCCTGTCTGCGCGAGGGTGCTCAGCGGTTCGGCTGGACGGACCGGGACCCGACGCCCCGCGCGCGGCGTGACGGACGGTGGCTGATCGGCACGGGGGTGGCCGGGTCGAGCTACCCGGCCCGAGCCAGGCCGTCGTCGGCCACGGCCACCGCCCGGCCCGACGGCGGCTTCCTGGTCCAGGTCAACGCCACCGACATCGGCACCGGCGCCCGAACGGCCATGTGGCAGGTGGCCGCCGACGCGCTCGGGGTGCCACCGGAGCGGGTGGAGATCCGCATCGGTGACAGCGACCTTCCGACCGCGCCGGTGGCCGGAGGCTCGATGGGCACCGCCAGTTGGAGCTGGGCGGTGATCCGCGCGTGTCAGGCGTTGCGCGACAAACTGCGGGACCTCCCCGGTGGGGTGCCGGCGGACGATGCGGTGACCGCCGAGGCGGACACCACCGACGAGGTGGGCGGGCAGCCCGCGCTACCTCGGTACGCGTACGGGGCCCAGTTCGCCGAGGTCCGGGTGGACGCGGACACCGGCGAGGTGCGGCTGAACCGGATGCTCGGGGTGTTCGCGGCCGGCCGGGTGGTGAACCCGACGACGGCGCGCAGCCAGCTCATCGGCGGCATGACGATGGGGCTGTCGATGGCGCTGCACGAGGAGGGCCTGCTCGACGAGCGGTACGGCGACTGGGTCAACCACGACCTGGCGACCTATCACATCACCGGCTGCGCGGACGTGGAGTCCATCGAGGCGTACTGGCTGGACGAGCAGGACGGCGAGCTGAACCCGGCCGGCGTGAAGGGCATCGGTGAGATCGGCATCGTCGGTGCCGCGGCGGTGATCGCCAACGCGGTGCACCACGCCACCGGCGTACGGATCCGGGACCTGCCGATCCGGTTGGACAAGCTCATCGGAGCATCAGCCTTGGCTTAAATAAGCCAGCAGTGATATAAAGATCGTCGTGCACGCCTTCGACGTGCTGGGCGATCCGGTCCGGCGCCGCATCCTGGAACTGCTCGCCAACGGCGAGCAGACCGCCGGCGCGGTCAGCGCGGCCATCCGCGACGAGTTCGGCATTTCCCAGCCCGCCGTGTCCCAGCACCTCAAGGTGTTACGCGACAACGGCTTCGCCACCGTGCGACCAGAGGGCACCCGGCGGCTGTACGCGGTCGACCCGCGCCCACTACGCGAGGTCGACGGCTGGCTGGAACACTTCCGCCGGTTCTGGACCCCGCCCCTGGCGGCACTCGCCACCGAGCTGGCCCGGGGCCGACGTGAGCGTCGGCTGCGCGGGCCCGCCGACCCACCCGACGAGAGGAACACCTGATGTTCGACGCGACCGAGCAGATCAACGCCGTCCAGCGGCAGGTCGGCAGCCGCACCTTGGCGGCCGGCGAGGCTCGGGTGACCACGATCAGCCAGACCTACCAGGCGACGGCCGAGGATCTGTGGGACGCCTGCACCAACGCCGAGCGCATCCCGCGCTGGTTCCTGCCGGTCTCCGGCGACCTGCGGCTGCACGGCACGTACGAACTCCAGGGCAACGCGCACGGCACCATCGAGAGCTGCGAGCCGCCGCACCGCTTCACCGCCACCTGGGAGTACGGCGACGAGGTGAGCTGGATCGAGGTGCGGGTCACCCCGGTCGGCGACGAGCGGGCCCGCCTCGACCTGGACCACATCGCCCACGTCGACCAGGACCGGTGGGCCCAGTTCGGCCCGGGCGCCGTCGGCGTCGGCTGGGACCTCGGCCTGCTCGGCCTAGCCTCCCACCTGGCCGGCGACGGCAGCGGCGTGACCCCGGAGCAGAGCGCCGAATGGAGCGCCTCCGACGAGGGACGACGGGCCATGGAGCTGAGCAGCCACCTGTGGGGTGAGGCGAGCATCGCCGCCGGCACCAACCCCGACGAGGCAAAAGCCGCCGCCACCCGCACCACAGCCTTCTACACCGCCACCCCCGAAGCCTGACCGCGCCCCGCCCCCGCCGCCCGCCCGCGCCCGCCGCGCCCCCGCCGCGCCCCCGCCCCCTTGCCCCGTCGATCTAGGGAGAATCGCTGCTAGTTGATCTACAAACACGGCGATTCTCCCTAGATCGACGGGGTAGCGTGCTGCGGCATGACCCGGACGCCGTACTCGCACTGCTCTTACTGCGGCGCTTCCTACCCGGTGGGGGTTGGGTGGCCGCGGGTGTGCGTGGTTTGCGGGGGGACCGTTTGGCGCAACCCCTTGCCCGTCGCCGTGGCGGTGCTGCCGGTCCGCACGGCCGAGGGCCTGGGCGTGGTGGTGGTCCGCCGGGACATCGAGCCGGCCCGCGGCCTGCTCGCGCTGCCCGGCGGCTTCATCGAGTACGGCGAGGAGTGGTCCGACGCGCTCGTCCGTGAGCTGCGGGAGGAGACCGGACTGATCGCGGCGGCCGAGGACGTCGAACTCTTCGCGGTGCACGGCGCACCGGCAGGCGGCACGATGATGATCTTCGGGGTGCTGCCCGAACGGGCGGCCGAGGACCTGCCACCGTCGGCGCCGACCGAGGAGGCGACCGAGTGGCTGGTGCTCACCAACCCGGCCGAGCTGGCGTTCTCCACCCACACCCGGGTGCTCGCCGACTTCCTCACCCTCGGTCGCACCGCCTGACCGCGCTGGCCCGGCTCCGCCGAACGGATGCCGCCGGGTGGTCACGGCGTCAGGGCGTCAGCTCGGCTGCCGGCGCTCGGCACGGTAACGAAGCCCGTCGACGAGGACGGCGACCGCGCGTCGGCCGTACTCGACACCTCCACCACGCGCGGGTTGACAGAGCAGGGCGACGGCGGTCAACAGGTCCTCGGCGCTGATGTCGGCGCGGATCTGGCCGGTCGCCGCCGCCGCTTCGAGCAGCGACCGGAGAGCGGGTTCGACGCGTTGCAGGAAGTGGCCGGGCAGAGCCTCAAACGCCGGATCGCCCGAGTGCAGGGCTGAGGCGAATCCCGGCTTGGTCGCCAGGAAGTCGATGTACCGGTCGATCCACTTCGCGAGTGCCTCTCCCGGCTCGTGCTCCACCACCAGGGTCCGGGCCGCGTCGGCGACGGCATCCATCTCACGGTGAAGCACGGCCACGATCAGGTCGGAGCGCTGCGGGAAGTGTCGGTACACCGTCCCGACCCCGACGCCGGCCAGATCGGCGATCTCCTTCGCGGGCGCGTCCACCCCCGAGGTGCCGAAGACTGCCTTCGCCGCATCGAGCACCGCATCGATGTTCCGCTGCGCATCGGCGCGGATCCGGCGCGGAGCGCGCTCGCCGGCACCCGTGCTCTCCGTCACCACACACCTCCCCCTTGCATAAGTGGAAAGCCTTTCCGTATGCTTCCGGAATAGCTTTCCGGTTATGTGAGCTTACGACATCGAAGGTGGGAAGCCCATGCAGTACCGCACCCTCGGCCGCACCGGAATCAAGGTCAGCCCTTACGCACTTGGCGCCATGATGTTCGGCACAGCGGCCGGCGTCGGCAACCCCGACCACGACGACTCGATCCGCATCATCCACAAGGCGCTCGACGCGGGGATCAACGTCATCGACACCGCCGACGTCTACTCCTACGGCGAATCCGAGGAGATTGTCGGCGAGGCGCTCAAGGGCCGTCGGGACAGCGTGGTCGTCGCCACCAAGTTCAGCCGCCCGATGGGTGACGACCCCAACCAGCAGGGCATGTCACGCCGCTGGATCATGAACGCGGTCGAGAACTCCCTGCGCCGCCTGCAGACCGACTACATCGACCTCTACCAGATCCACCGCCTGGACCCGTCCACCGACGTCGAGGAGACCCTCTCCGCGCTCACCGACCTGATCCGCAGCGGAAAGGTCCGCACCATCGGGTCCTCCACGACGCCCGCGTCCGAGATCGTCGAGGCCCAGTGGGTCGCCGAGCGGCGCGGCCTGGAGCGGTTCCGCACCGAGCAGCCGCCGTACTCGATCCTCAACCGCGGCATCGAGAGCGAGGTGCTGCCGATCGCGCAGCGCTACGGCATGGGCACGGTCGTGTGGGGTCCGCTCGCACAGGGAACGCTCACCGGACGCATCCGCAAGGGCCAGCAGACCGACCTACGCCGCGTCGCCTTCTTCAAACACATCAGCGACGAACGCCGGCTCGACGCCGTCGAGAAGCTCATCCCGCTCGCCGACCAGGCGGGAATGCCGCTGACACACCTCGCGATGGCGTTCGCGATCGCTCACCCCGGCGTGACCAGCGCCCTGCTCGGTGCGCGCACCATGGAGCAGCTCGACGACCTGCTCGGCGGCCTCGACGTCACGCTCACCGACGAGATCCTCGACCAGATCGACGAGATCGTCCCGCCCGGCACCGACGTCGGCGCGCTCGACCAGGCCTACGTACCTCCGGCCCTGCAGAGCCCGAGCCTGCGCCGCCGGCCGATCGGCGAACGCGCCGCCGTCTGACCTCCCTCGTCCCACCCAGCCCCGCCACGCCGAACACGCCACAGCGGGCGCCGCCCCGCCGGAGCCGCCTCGTACACCGCGAGGCCCTGCCCGCCGCGATCGGCACGCCGCCAAGATCGCGCTGCATCCCGGGTCGGGTCGGGCACGGCCGCGCGGGCTACCGGGTGTCAGCGGGGTGGCGCGTCTCGGTGCCGTCGAGGTAGCCGGCGGCCTGCAATTCGAACAGCTCCCGGTAGAGGCCACCGACCGCCATCAGCTCGTCGTGGTTGCCCTGTTGGACAAGGCGACCCCGGTCCATGACGAAGATCCGGTCGGCGTGTCGGACATTGGCCAGCCGGTGCGTGATCAGGACGACCGCCCGGTCGGGGCGACGGCGCAGGTGCTGGAAAAGGGCGTGTTCGGCGCGGGCGTCCAGGGCTGCCGAGGGTTCGTCACAGATCAGCAGGGCGGCGTCGCGGTAGAGCCCGCGGGCGGCGACCAGCCGCTGCCACTGCCCGCCGGACAGCTCGTGGCCGTCCTTGAACTCCCGGTCGAGCAGGGTGTCGTAGCCGTGCGGCAGGCCGACGATCATGTCGTGCGCGGCAACCGCGCCGGCCGCCTCCTGCACGCTGGGGCCGGATCGTTCCGGCGGGCGGTCGTGTCGGCCGACGCGGATGTTCTGCCCGGCGGTGAACGGGAACTTCCAGTATTCCTGGGTCATCACGGCCACGTGGGCGCCGAGGGCACGCGGGTCCAGCTCGGCGGCGTCGACCCCGTCCCAGCGGATCACCCCACCGGTCGGCCGGTAGAGCCCGGCGATCAGCTTGGCCAGGGTGGTCTTGCCCGAGCCGTTCTCGCCGACCAGCGCGATCACCTCGCCGCGCCGGACGGTCAGGCTGACCTGGTCCACCGCCGGGGCGTCCGTGTCCGGGTAACTCAGGCTGACCTCGTCCAACTCGATCGCGTCGACACCGTCGGCCACCCGGTCGCCGCCGCTCGGCACCCGGGCATGGGCGCGGGCCAGGAAGTCGCGATAGTCCTGGTAGTAGAGGGCGTCCTCGTACAGTGAGTTGGTGGCGATGACCGCCACGCCCAGGCTGGTCCGCGCGGACTGCAGGGCGAGCAGGGCGGTGGCCGCGGCCGCGAGGGCGACCATTCCGTTGAGCAGCAGCCCGCCGAGGACCGCGTACACCCCGAAGGTGGCCAGCCCCGCCACCGTCGCGCCAGCCACCCGCGTGCCCGTCTGTGAGCGGACCAGCCGCAGCTGGGCCCGGGTCTCGACGGCCATCACCCCGCGATACTCGGCAAGCAGGAAATCGCGCATCTGGTACGCGCGCACCTCGGCCGCGGTGTGCCGGTTGGCCATGAGGTGAGCCAGCATCCACATCCGACGCTGCCGGTTGATCCGGGCCAGCATCGCCAGGTACTCACGGCGAGCCATCCGCACCGCGGTGATCGCCTGGGGAATCGCAGCGAACAACAGGCAGGGCAGCAGCAACGGCTGGATGACCGTCACCGCCACGGCCGTTGCGAGCATCCCCACCACGCCGGTGACCAGGTTGACCGTGTGGTCGACGATGTACGCGGCCTCCGCCATCCCCCGGTCCCGCGCCCGGTCCATCTCCTCGGCGAAGCCCGCGTCGTCGAACGCGGCCAGCTCCACCGCGGTGGTGGCCTCGAACAGCCGCAGCTCCACCTGGTAGTTGATCTGCGGAGTCAGCCGGGCCTGTGCCCAGCCGGCGGCGATCGCCAGGCCGCCGCGCGCCGACACCGCCGCCGCGGCCACGATCAGCGCCGGCAGGGCCGCACGGACCCGGTCCGGCGTGGGACCGGCGGCGAACAACTCACGCAGCACGCTGGTCGTGGCCAGCAGACCGAACGTGGTCATCACCCCGGCGGCGATGTTCAGGCCGATGGAGGCGACCGTGTCCTGACGGTTGGTGGCCCAGGCCAGGCCGACCGCCTCCCGGACCAGCCGGGGCAGCCGGCGGGCCACCGCCCAGAAGCTGGTGTGCGCGAACTCCTGCGCGTGATGCAACCATTCGCGCTCCTCCAACTCCGGCAGCATCGTGCCGGCCGGCGGGTCGCCCGGTTGATCGTCGTCCTCGGCAGCGGTGCGCTGGCGGGCCATCGACTCCACGGACCCTCCTCGGGGGCGGGGATCACGGACGCCGCCCGAGACTACTGCCAGCAACCGCCTGATGTCTCCAGGTAGTCGGCGCGTCGTCTGGAGCATCAGGACGTCGTCGGCGCGCCCTCCGTGATCGGCAGCAGCACCCGGAAGGTGGTCCGGCCGGGCTCGGTCTCCACCCGGATGTCGCCGTGGTGCTTGTTGACCACGATCCGGTACGAGATGTCCAACCCCAGCCCGGTGCCCGCACCGACCGGCTTGGTGGTGAAGAACGGCTCGAAGATGCGCGGGCGCACCTCGGGTGGGATGCCGGGACCGGTGTCGGTGATCTCCACCGTCAGCAGGTCACCGATACGTCCGGTGCGGACGGTCAGGACACCCTTCTCCCCCATCGCGCCCAACGCGTTGTCGATCAGGTTGGTCCACACCTGGTTCAGTTCGGCCGCGTACGCCGGGACCGATGGGAGGTTGCGGTCGTACTCGCGGACCAGCTTGACCTCGGCGGGGATCTTCCCCTTGAACATGACCAGTGTGGCGTCGAGCAGGTCGTGCACGTCCACCACCCGGTGCGGCGCGCGGTCCAGCTGCGAGTACTGCTTCGCGGCGCCCACCAGGCCGGAGATCCGAGTGACAGCATCGCCGATCTCGCGCATCAGCAACTCGGTGTCGACGGTGTAGGTGAGCCAGCGCACCGCTGCCTCCAGGTCCGCGGCGCCGACCGCCGCCTTCACCTGCGCCAGCCAGGCCGCGTCGAGCCCGCCACCGACAAGAATCGGCGCCAGATCCCAGGCATTGCCGACCCCGTGCTCCTCCAGCCAGTCGGTGAGGGTGTCCTCGGCGTCGGCGGTGGCCATCGGGGTCAACTTCGGCGCGGTGGCGACCCGGGCGACCGCCTCCTCCTGCAACGCGACGAGACCGTGCAGGGCGGTGCCGTCGAGCCGACCGTCGGCGATCATGGCGAGCTTGTGCCGCATCCCGGCGACACGGTTGCGCAGCACCGACGTGGCCCGCACCGCCGCCGCGGCCGGGTTGTTCAGCTCGTGGGTCAGACCCGCCGAGAGCGAGCCGAGGGCCAACAGCCGCTCCCGTTCGCCGACGATGGTCTGGGAGGCCCGCATCCCGAAGAACAGCCCCTCCAGCAGGTGCGTGGGCATCGGGAACCACGACCGCAGGGCATGCGCGAAGTCCTCCGCCGGCAGCACGAAGAAGTCCGCGTCGGTCACCGCCCGCAGACTGTTGCGGTAGACCTGCTCGACCTGGTCACCGAGGTACGCCTGAACAGCCCCGCCGTACACCCCGCGCTGGTCGGTCCGGCTGACCTCGACCTCGTCGCCGTGCACCTGCCGGCTCAACGCCACCGCACCACGCACCAGCACGAAGAAGCAGGTCGCGGGCTCGCCCTCGCCGTACACGAGGGTGCCCCCGGCGCGCTGCTCGACCCGGCCATGCTCGGCCAGCCAGTCGAGCTGCCCGTCGTCGAGGGACTCGAACAGGAACAGGGTGCGCAGCTGCGCGGGTGTCAGCCGGTCAGACTCGATGCTCACTGGGCCTCCTTCATTCGCGACTGCGGGGCTCGCAAACCCGGCTCACTCCTCGCGCTCACTGGGCCTCCTTCGTTCGCGACTGCGGGGCTCGCAAACCCGGCTCACTCCTCGCGCTCACTGGGCCTCCAGGTAGCGGTGCACGAGCGAAACGGCCATCGCACCTTCGCCGACGGCCGAGGCGACCCGCTTGACCGACTCGGACCGCACGTCCCCGGCGGCGAACACCCCCGGCACGCTGGTCTCCAGGTGGTACGGGTCGCGCGACAGCGACCAACCGGCCGGCCGCCGCCCCCCGGCGAGCAGATCCGGGCCGGTGACGATGAAGCCGCGCCCGTCGCGGACCAGCACCCCGTCCAGCCAGTCGGTGCGGGGCTCCGCGCCGATGAAAATGAACAGCCAGGAGGTGTCGACCGAGCGGGCCTCCCCGGTGCGGGTGTCGCAGAGGGTGAGCCGTTCCAGGTGGTCCTCCCCCGCCCCGCCGACCACGGCGGTGTGCGGGTGCACGGTGATGCGGTCGATGCGTTCCAGCTGGTCGATCAGGTAACGCGACATCGAGGCGGTCAGGTCCGCGCCTCGGATCAGCAGGTGCACCCTCGACGCGTACCGGGAGAAGTGCACTGCCGCCTGGCCGGCGGAGTTGGCCCCGCCGACGATGTAGACGTCCTGCTCGACGCAGCTCGGCGCCTCGGTGGCGGCCGCACCGTAGAACACCCCCCGGCCGGTGAAGTCGGCCAGTCCGGGGGCGTCGAGAACCCGGTACGACACCCCGGTGGCCAGCACCACCGTGTGCGCCGCGATCTCGGAGCCGTCGCCGAAGCGCAGCAACCGGGCACCGCCGGCCTCGCTCAGACCGACCACCTCCCGGGCGCTGAGCAACTCGGCGCCGAACTTGACCGCCTGCCGCCGGGCCCGATCGGTCAACTGCGCCCCGGAGACGCCGTCCGGGAAGCCCAGGTAGTTCTCGATGCGGCTGCTCTGCCCGGCCTGCCCGCCGGTCGCCCGTCGCTCGACCAGCACGGTGCGCAGCCCTTCCGACGCGCCGTAGACCGCCGAGCCGAGGCCGGCGGGACCACCGCCGATCACGACCAGGTCGTAGAAGTCGGACGCGGGCACCACGGTCAACCCGGCCAGCGCGGCCAACTCGGCCTCGCTCGGGGCGATCAACGCCTTGCCCTCGGAGGTCACCACCAGCGGCACATCCGCCTCGGTGGCCCCGGCCGCGTCGAGCAGCCGGACGCCCTCCGGGTCGTCGGACAACAGCCAGCGGTACGGCACCAGGTTGCGGGCCAGGAAGTCGCGGACCTTGAACGACGGTGCCGACCAGCGGTGCCCGACGACCCGGATCTCGGCGCTCGCCGCGTCCGGGGTGACCGCCCACGCCTCCAGCAACCCGTCGACCACGGGATACAGCTTCTCCTCCGGCGGATGCCAGGGCTTGAGCAGGTAGTGGTCCAGGTCGACCACGTTGATCGCCTCGATCGCGGCGTCGGTGTCCGCGTACGCGGTGAGCAGCACCCGGCGGGCGGCCGGGAAGATGTCCATCGCGGCCTCGAGGAACTCGACGCCGGTCATCTCCGGCATCCGGTGATCAGCCAGCAGCAGCGCCACCTGCTCGCCGCGCAGCTTGACCTCCCGTAGCGCGTCCAGCGCCTCCGGCCCGGAGGAGGCACGCAGCACCCTGTACCGGTCGCCGTAGCGGCGCCGGATGTCCCGAGCCACCGCCCGCGACACCACGGGGTCGTCGTCGACGGTCAGGATCACCGGGTTCGCCATGTCGCCCATGAAACCACCCGCCAGGGGGCGACCGCACCACCGCCCAGGCCGCGAAGCGCGGTTGACCAGGCCCGGGATGGGTAAGCCGGTGAGCCGCGCGGGCGGTCGCACACCGACGACCCGCCCGGATGCCGCGCACACCTCGGGGGGCCCATGGCGGACGCGTCGCCGACCGAACCGACGACGTCGGGCCAGGTCGTGGAGTTGCGTGTGCACGGCGTTTCCAGGGCGGGCGCCGACCAGGTGCTGAACCGGCCGCACCTGCAGCAGGTCGCCGGGGACCGCAACGGCGGTTTCTACCGTCCGCGCGCCGGCTATCCGGGCGCCACCGGGCCGGGCGGGGTGACGCTGGAGGCGTACCGCTGGAGTGACCTGCCGTCCGGCACGGCCGTGCGGACCCTGTCGTTGGTGTTTCTGCTGCCGTTCATGCTCTGCAACGTGGCGCTCTGGATGCGCCCGGGAAACCCCGGCTCGAAGCACGTCGTCCTCGCGCTGTGCCGGGTGCTCGCGCTCACCCTCACGATGCTCTACGTCCTGTCCATCGTCGGGGTGGCGCTGGACCTGGTTGCCTGGCGCTGTATGGGCACCCCGTCCTGCATGGCCGGGCGGAGCTGGCTGTCCTGGCTCGGCGGGCGCTCGCCGGGGCTGCGCCTGGGCGTGCTGTCGGTGGTGCCGGTCGCCGCCATCGGGATCGTCTGGTGGCTGGGTTCGCGCCAGGGCCACCCGTTCGACGCCTTCCGAACCCCGGTGGAGCAGACCTCGGCGCACCGGTTGAGCGGCGTCGGTCAGTGGGACGCCGCGCCGCTGGTCGGCCGGCTGCGCTCGGTGCACGTGGCGGCCTCGTTCGCCACCCTGGACGGCAGTCTGCTGGCCGCCCGGGCAAGTCAGCACTCCTCGCCGGTGATGGTGGCGCTGGTGGTGGCCTGCGGGGCGGTGCTGCTCACCTGCCTGGCGCTGCTCACCTCCGTGCGGGTCATCGACCGGCTCGGTCGGGAACGCCGGGTGGACGGGTTCATCCGTGCACTGCGCACGGTCACCTGCGGTCTGACGATCCTGGTGATCGTGCACGTCATGAGGAGCCCGGCACCGTGGCCGCAGGGCGGTTCGCTGCCCGGGTACGGCGCGATCATGGCCTGGCTGTTCGTCAGTCAGACCGTGCTGGTGGCCATCCTCGCCGCCGTGGTCCTCTGGTGCCGGGGCGGACGGCAGCGGAAGGGTACGCCCCGGAGTGGGCCGCTGCGCGCACTGGGCGCGCCGGTCTTCGTGACGATCGCCGCCGGGTTCGCCGTGGCGTTCTCCGCAGAGTTGGTCTATCGGGTGTCGGACCTGCTGGACCGCGACGGGGACACCGCGGACTCACTGGAGACCAGCCCGCCACTGGCGTACAAATGGGCGATCTTCGGGTTTTTCCTGGCGGTGATGAGCGCGTTGCTGCTCGCGGGCGTGATCACCGTGCTGACCCGGCGACGCCGGCGACGGGCGGCGGCCGCCATCGTGGCAGCCGACTTCCCGGTTGCGCCGCCGGAGGCCGCCCAGCGGCTCCGGCAGGTCGAGCAGGCGGTGGCCCGAGCCCGGTTCACCGAGCGGCTGGAACCGCTGACCCTGGTCTACGCCTGCCTGGCCGCGCTGGGCCTGGCGACCAGCGTGCTGGGCCTGGTCCAGCTCTATCCCGGCGACGTGCTCCAGCGCTTCATCGGGGTGCCCGCCGACCTGGTCGACTTCCTGATCGGGCTGGGCAGCTACACGATCGCCGCCATCATCGTCGGCCTGGTGCTCGGCGGCATCTTCGCCTACCGGACGGCGCCGTTCCGCCGGTACGTGGGCGTGCTGTGGGACCTGGGAACCTTCTGGCCCCGAGCGGCGCACCCCTTCGCCCCGCCCTGCTACGCCGAGCGGGCCGTGCCGGAGCTGACCAAACGGATCACCTACCTCGTGGATCAGGGCAACGGGGTGCTGCTGGCCGGGCACAGCCACGGCTCGGTGCTGCTCGCCGCAACGGTGCTGCAACTGCCGCCCCGGATCACCGACCGGGTCGCCCTGTTGACCTACGGGTCCCCGCTGCAACGGTTGTACTCGCGCCTGTTCCCCGCGTACGTCGACGAGGAGGCGCTGCACGAGATCGGTCAGCGGGTCGGCTGGCGCTGGGTGAACCTGTGGCGGGACACCGACCCGATCGGCGGCTGGATCTTCGCCTCGCACCGCCCGGGCGACACCGAGACGTCGACCGGCCCGCCGGCGTCGGTGGACCGCCGATTGAAGGACCCGCAAGGCGTGGTGCCGCCGCCCAGCGACAGCGTGCCGCCCCCGATCCTGGCGCACCTGCCCTGCGAGTCGCAGGAGGAGTTCGCGAGCGCCGTGCGGGACCTGGCCGAACGGTTGCGCGCCGGACGGCGGCGCACCGGCTGACCCGGCGGCCGGATATCGTCGCCGCGTGAGCAGGTCCCAGCAACCCGAACGCCGACTGATCGCCTCCAACAAGAAGGCCCGGCACGAGTACACCGTGCTCCGCACCTACGAGGCGGGCATCGTGCTGGTCGGCACCGAGGTGAAGTCGCTGCGCGAGGGTCGGGCCTCGCTGGTCGACGCGTTCGCGCACGAGCGCGACGGCGAGATCGTGCTGTACGGCCTGCACATCGCCGAGTACACCTATGGCACGTGGACCAACCACGCCCCCCGCCGCAACCGCAAGCTGCTGCTGCATCGGGCCGAGATCGACCGGATCCTGGACAAGGTCCGCGAGGGCGGGGTGACCCTGGTCCCGCTGTCGATGTACTTCGAGAACGGCTACGCCAAGGTCGAGCTGGCCCTGGCCAAGGGCAAGCGCTCGTACGACAAGCGGCAGACGTTGGCCGAGCGGGACGCCAACCGGGAGATCGCCCGCGAACTGGGCCGGCACCTCAAGGGCCACCCCCGCCGGCCCTGACCTCCCAAGGTCACCCGTCCGGGTCGCGGGCGGTTCCTCAGGGTCGGGCAGGTCGGGCGAGGGTGCCCCGAGGTCACCTTCGACGTCCTCGGGGCTAGCGGCCGATCTTGTCCAGCTCGGCGACGTCGTCGTCGCAGAGGGAGAGCGCCGCGCCCGCGATGTTCTCGCGCAGGTGTGTCGTGGACGAGGTGCCCGGGATCAGCAGGATGTTCGGCGAGCGCCGCAGCAGCCAGGCCAGGGCGACAGACATCGGTGTTGCCTCCAGCCGGGCGGCCACGGCCGAGAGCGCCGAGGACTGCAGCGGGCTGAAGCCGCCGAGTGGGAAGAACGGCACGTAGGCGATGCCCTGGTCGGCGAGGGCATCGATCAGCTCGTCGTCCTGGCGGTGCGCGAGGTTGTACATGTTCTGCACGCACACGATCGGCGCGATCGTCTGCGCCTCGGCGACCTGTTCCGGCGTCGCGTTGCTCACTCCGAGGTGCCGGATCAGGCCCTGCTGCTGAAGTTCGACGAGTGCCTCGAGCGCCTCGGCGACCGAACCGGGCTGGGGTCCTTCGGCATCGCCGAGCCGGAGGTTGACCAGGTCGAGCACGTCGAGACCGAGGGTCGTGAGGTTCTCGTGCACCGATCGGCGCAGGCTTTCCGGGTCACGGGCCGAGGGCCAGCCGCCCTGCTGGTCGCGGTTCGCGCCGACCTTGGTCACGATGTGCAGCGCGTCGGGGTACGGGTGCAGCGCTTCCCGGATCAGCTGGTTGGTGACATGCGGCCCGTAGGCCTCGGCGGTGTCGATGTGGGTGATGCCGAGTTCGACGGCCTCGCGGAGGACGGCGAGTGCGCCGTCGTGGTCGGCCGGCGGTCCCATGACCCAGGGGCCGGCGAGCTGCATGGCGCCGTAGCCGAACCGGGTGACGGTCAAATCTCCCAGCGTCCTGGTGCCGCCGGGAAGGGAAGTGGAGGCCATGCTCATACCTCTGACTTTCGTGTCGCGCTGAGCGTTCCGGTGTATCGCGGATACCTGCTCCACTATCAGGCGGTAACTTCATAACGGGAAGTAGGCACCCAGAGGTTCGTAACGCACCGAGGAGCGGTTCGATGGCAACGACGACAGCGGCGCAGAAGAGGGCACAGGCCAAGGTGGAATATGACGCTTTCCTGGCCCAATGTCCCAGCCGCAAGCTGCTCGACCGGATCGCGGACAAGTGGGTCACGTTGGTTCTGGCCGCGCTGCGCACCGACGGCTCGCAGCAGTTCAGCGCCGACTGCGCCGGTGAGCCCCGGTCGATGCGGTACTCGGAACTGTCGCGCCTGCTGGCCGGCGTCAGCCAGAAGATGCTGACTCAGACGCTGCGCTCCCTGGAACGCGACGGTCTGGTCACCCGCACTGTGGTGCCGACCGTGCCCGTCACGGTCACCTACGAGCTGACCGACCTCGGCCTCTCCCTGCATCAGGTGATACGCGGCTTGAAGGGCTGGGCCGAAACGCACATGGACGACGTGCTCGCCAACCGCGCGACGTACGACCACCACGTCGCCTGAGAGGACGGCGCATGGTCGCGCAACTACGGCCGGAAAAACCCACAGGAGTACGCAGACACAATCCTTTCCGGGCTTTCCAGCTCGCAGATGCGGACGCTAGGGTGGGCCGGTGACGACGTTCCGGATCGGTGAGGCGGCCGACCTGCTCGGTGTCAGCGCCGACACGATTCGCCGCTGGGTGGACGCCGGGCGGCTGGCCGCCGGGCGCGACGAGCACGGCCACCGGATCATCGACGGCGTCGACCTGGCTGCGTTCGCCCGCGCACAGGCCGCCGACCCGGACGCGGGCGCCGAATTCTCGTCGGCCCGCAACCGGCTGCGCGGCATCGTCGTCGATGTCCGCAAGGACACCGTGATGGCACAGGTCGACATCCAGGCCGGCCCGTTCCGCGTCGTGTCACTGATGAGCCGGGAGGCGGTCGATGAGCTCGACCTGCGGGTCGGGTCGGTGGCCGTCGCGGTGATCAAGTCGACCACGGTGGTGGTGGAGCGGGCCGCTCCCCCGGCAGCGAGAGGAAGGGCCGGCGGATGAGCACGCCGAGACTGCGTACGACCCTGGTTGCCCTGGTGGCGGTTGCCGGGCTGGCGGTGGCGGGCTGCGGCGCGGGCGACGACCGGGCATCCGGTGGTGTCGCCGACGGCCGGGTCACCGGCGCGGTGACGGTGTTCGCGGCCGCCTCGCTGACCGAGTCGTTCACCCGGCTCGGGAAGGACTTCGAGGCCGCCAACCCGGGCAGCACCGTGACCCTCAACGTCGCCGGCAGCTCCGCCCTCGCCAACCAGATCAACCAGGGTGCGCCGGCGGACGTGTTCGCCTCGGCCGCTCCGGCGAACATGACCACGGTCACCGAGGCCGGCAATGCCGACGGCACACCGAGCACCTTCGCCCGCAACCAGTTGGTGATCGCGGTGCCTCGGGGCAACCCGAAGGGGGTGGCCGGGTTGGCCGACCTGACCCGGCCGGGTGTGAAGGTGGCGCTCTGCGCGACCCAGGTGCCCTGCGGAGCGGCGGCCCGCACCGCGCTGGACGCGGCCAGCGTCGCGCTGACACCGGTCACGCTGGAGCAGGACGTCAAGGGCGCCCTGGCCAAGGTGAAGCTCGGCGAGGTCGACGCGGCCCTGGTCTACCGCACGGACGCGCGGGCAGCGAGCGCCGACGTGACCGGCGTGGAGTTTCCCGAGTCGGCACGAGCGATCAACGACTACCCGATCGTCGCGCTGAAGGACGCGCCGAATCCGGCGGGCGCGCGGGCCTTCGTCGCGTACGTCCGGTCGGCGTCGGCGCAGGCGGTCCTCGCCGAGGCCGGCTTCCAGGCTCCGTGAGCCAGGTCCTCGACCGCGCCGCGCCGCGACGGCGGGGGCGGGTGCCGGCGGCGCTGCTGATCCCCGCCGGGTTGGGGCTGCTCTTCCTCGTCCTGCCACTGGCCGGGCTGGTCATCCGGGCGCCATGGGCGACGCTGCCGGAGCGGCTCACCGAGCCGGGCGCGCTCACCGCTCTGCGGCTCTCGGTGCAGACGGCGACCCTGGCCACCGTGCTCTGCCTGCTGCTCGGGGTGCCGCTCGCCTGGGTGCTGGCGCGGGTTGAGTTCCCCGGCCGCCGACTGGTACGCGCGCTGGTCACCGTGCCCCTGGTGCTGCCGCCGGTGGTCGGCGGGGTCGCGCTGTTGCTGGTCTTCGGCCGGCGTGGGCTGCTCGGCGGCTGGCTGGACGCCACGTTCGGTATCACCCTGCCCTTCACCACCGCGGGTGTCGTGTTGGCCGAGTCGTTCGTGGCCATGCCGTTCCTGGTCATCGCCGTGGAGGGTGCGTTACGCGCCGCCGACCACCGCTACGAGGAGGCCGCCGCGACGCTGGGCGCCAGCCGATGGACCACCTTCACCCATGTCACGCTGCCGCTGGTGGCGCCCGGGTTGGCCGCCGGCGCGGTGCTGTGCTGGGCGCGGGCGCTCGGCGAGTTCGGTGCCACCATCACCTTCGCCGGCAACTATCCCGGCCGGACGCAGACCATGCCGCTCGCCGTCTACCTGGCGTTGGAGACCGACCTGGAGTCCGCGATCGTGCTCAGCCTGGTGCTGCTCGTCGTCTCGGTGGGCATCCTGGTCGCGTTGCGGGACCGCTGGATGACCAGCGCATGAGCGGTGCACTGCTCGATGCCCGGCTGGTCGTCGACCGGGGGGCCTTCCGGCTCGACGTGCCGCTGCGGGTCGCGCCCGGCGAGGTGGTCGCGCTGCTCGGCCCGAACGGCGCCGGTAAGACCACCGCGCTGCGCGCGCTGGCCGGGTTGCATCCACTCACCGACGGGCACGTCACTCTCGACGGCACCGACCTGGACCGCCCGGCGACGCGAGGCTGGGTGCCCACCGAACGCCGGTCGATCGGCGTGGTCTTCCAGGAATATCTGCTCTTTCCGCATCTCAGCGCTCTGGACAACGTGGCCTTCGGGCCGCGCCGGCACGGCGTCGACCGGCGGGCCGCACGTGCCACGGCCCGAGACTGGCTCGAACGAGTGGGGCTTGACGCGCAGGCGCAGCGCCGCCCCCGGCAGCTCTCCGGCGGTCAGGCACAGCGGGTGGCGCTGGCCCGCGCGCTGGCCGTCGCGCCTGCGCTGCTGCTGCTGGACGAGCCGCTCGCGGCACTGGACGCCCGCACCCGGCTGGACACCCGCGCCGAACTGCACCGCCACCTGTCCGCCCACCCGGGCGCGACGGTGCTGGTCACCCATGACCCGCTGGACGCGCTGGCGCTGGCCGACCGGCTGGTCATCGTCGAGGCCGGCCGGGTCGTGCAGGAGGGCGACGGGCCGAGCGTCACCGCCCGCCCGCGCACCGACTACGTCGCCCGGCTCGTCGGGCTCAACCTCTACCGTGGTCGGGCCGAAGGGCATGGGGTACGGGTCGCGCCGGAGCTGACCCTCACGGTCGCCGACCGGCTCGACGGCGAGGCCTTCGTGGCATTCCGCCCGGCCGCGGTGGCCCTGCACCCGACCCGACCGGAGGGCAGCCCGCGCAATACCTGGGCGGGCACCGTGGCCGGCGTCCAGCGGCACGGCGACAACGTACGGGTGCAACTCGACGGGCCGATCGGAGTGGCCGCCGACGTGACGCCGGCCGCCGCCGCCCAGCTGCGGCTGATCGCCGGCCAACGGGTCTGGGTGGCGGTCAAGGCGGCCGAGACGCACGCCTACCCGGCCACGGGCTAATCCCCGGGGTGACGTCAGCCGGCGAGCAGGTCGGCGTGCGCGGCGCGCAGCCGGGCCAGCGTCGGGTCGCTGCCCGGGATGACCCGCCGATCCAGCTCGGCCCACGCCTCGGCCAGCGCCGCGCGGACCGCACCCAGCTCGGCGGCGTGCCGCTGACTGCTGCGCCGGTGCTGCTCTTCGAGGCGCCGGGCCCAACCGGCGGTGACCGTGGCGAGCCGGTCGGCGTCGGCGCGGGCCTGCGCACCGCTGCGGGCGGCTGCGGCGGGGACGATCGCGGCAACCGGGCGGGGATCGCCGTCGCGGGTGACGACGGTGACCGCGTCGGTCAGCTCGGCCAGCGCGACGAGCTGGCTGAACCGGGTGCGCGCCTCACGCAGCGGCACGGAACGCGGCGGGTTGGAATGAGGGGTGAGCGCGGGGACGGCCATGGATGCATGGTGCCGCCGGGGTACGACAGAAATCCGCTGTCGTCAGTGGACGGTCGGTTCCGGGCCAGCCGGCGGAGCAGTCCACTCGTCGGCCAGCACCGACCAGATTTCGAGGTCCATGCGTCCGTGCGGGCTCGGGTAGACCTGCCGGAGCGTGCCGTCGAGGCGCAGGCCGAGCCGGCGGGCGAGCGCGATGCTGCGGGCGTTCTCGGCGTTGGTCCGCCACTCCACCCGCTGGATGCCGCGCTCGCGCACCGCCCAGTCGATGATCCGGCGGACCGCAGGCGCGACCATGCCGCGCCCCTGCGCCGACGGCTCCACCCAGCAACCAACCTCGCAGACGCCCAGCGCGACGTCGAACGACACGAACATGACGCCGCCGACCAGCGTGCCGCGCCACCACAGCCCCCAGATGCCACCGGTGTCGCTGGCCCACCGGTCGGCGTACCGCTGCAACACCGCCCGGGCCGACGGCAGGTCGGTGGCGACGAAGGACGGCGACACCCAGGGCTGGATGTGTTCCCGGGCCCGGTCCAGGTTGGCGAGGAACTCCTCGGCCCGCCACGGGTCCAGCGGGCGCAACTCGACCTCCTCGGTCAGCGGCAGGGCGAACACCGGGCCTCCAGTCGAGTGCGCGTCGAACGTCGGTAGCAGGCTCGCACAGCCACGTCGCTCGTCCCACGCCGGGCAGGCCGCCCTCGCGTCAGGCCGGCCGCACCCACGGCTCGAACCTTGCCTCATCCCGCCCCGACGGCGGCCGGGTCAATCAGATGATCGTGTGGGTCCAGTAGCTGAGCCAGAGCACGAACAGCGCGCCCTGCACCACGGCGAGCGCCGCGGTCAGCCACACGTCGACGCTGGCGCGACGGGCCCAGCGGGCCAGCACCAGGGCCACCGGGAAGGCTGCGAGCAGGTAGCGCAGCAGGCTCTTGTACACCGCCGGGCCCATCGAGAGGGGCACCAGCACCATGAGTACGCCGTACATCAGGTAGGCCAGCTCCCGGCGGCGGAACCCGGCGACCAGCACGGCCAACACGGCCACCGCGAACCAGACCCGGGCGGCGTCGCGCGGCTCTCCGGCCAGCCCGTTGAGCAGCACCGGCAGCGGGTTCTGCACCCTGATCCCCCAACCGGTCTGCTGGGCGTGCTGGTAGGCGAACCAGTCCCCGCCGCGCCACCGACAGAACGCCATGAAGGTGAACCACCCGGCGGGCAGCAGCAGCAACGGCCAGCCAGTCCGCAGGTAGCCGAGCAGGGCGCGCGGGCCGAGC